>NZ_JBIVBY010000001.1:768359-1000658 GCF_044746405.1 Pseudomonas sp. NPDC086251 | reverse complement strand
GGGGCCATAACCCCACTCAGACGCCGGATAGATGAAAGCAAGCCAAACACGCATCAAAAACAGTATTGCAGAAAAGGGGGTAACCATAGATGTAGCAGCTGGCGAAGCCTGCGTTCGGCTGCGCAGCAGTCGTAAACCCTCATTGCACGATCTGTCTGACGCACCGCGTAGGCTGGTTTTACGACTGCTGCGCAGCCGAACGCAGGCTTCGCCAGCTGCTACAAGGTCGGTGTTGCTGCGGGCTCGTTAGTCCCGCACGAATCGCTGCGCCATCTCCCGCAACAAACGATCATCCTCTCCCGCAGCGGCAATCACTTGCAGGCCCACCGGCATCTTCCTCACCAGCCCCACCGGCAGGCTGATCGCAGGCAACCCGGTGAGGTTCCACGCGCTGGTATGGCTGAGCAGGGCGGCGCGCACATCGATGTCTTGCTCGCCCACCCGGACCTCGCGCGCGTCGACGGCTGTCGCAGTAATCGGCACGCTGGGCGAGACCAGGAAGTCATAGTGCTCGAACAAGTGCGCCATCGCCGCTTTGAGCCGTACCTGGCTCGCCTTCGCGCGGATGTATTGCCAGCCCCGGACTTCACGCGACACTTCGAGACGCTCGCGCACCTCCGGCTCGAACGTGTGCGGTGCCTCCTGCATGCGCTCGGCATGCACGTTGAAGGCCTCGGCGCGTTGCAGCACCAGCAAGGTGTCTTTCATGTCGGCCGCCAGCGGCACCAATTCCGCCGCGTCCTGCAGTGCCTCGCCAAACAGCCGCTGCGCCGCCTGGTAAACCTGCCGATCCAGCTCGGCGTCGACCGGGCCGAAGCTGCCGCTGCTGATCCAGCCAACCCGCAACGGTCGAGGGTTGGCCTCCGGCGCGCACACTCGCCCAGCCACCACTTCGAACAGCAGGCGCGCATCCTCGACGTCGTTGGCGATCGGGCCCACGTGGTCGAGGCTCGACGCCAGTGGGAACACTCCCTCGACCGGAACGCTGGCAAACGATGGCTTGAAGCCGACCGCGCCGCACAACGCCGCCGGAATGCGGATCGACCCGCCGGTGTCGGTGCCCAACGCCAACGGCACCATGCCGCTGGCCACCGCCGCCGCGCTGCCGGCGCTGGAGCCGCCAGTGATGCAGCTGGCATCCCAGGGGTTACGGGCCGCGCCGTGCAGCGAGCGGTCGCCGGTCGGGCCGTAGGCGAATTCGTGGGTCAAGGTCTTGCCGACAATGACCGCACCCGCTTCGCGCAGGCGCTGCACGCACAGCGCATCGCGGCTCGGCTTGAAGCCGGCGAAATGCGCCGAGCCGTAGGTGGTGACGTGGTCGAACGTGTCGATATTGTCTTTGACCGCCACCGGAATGCCGTGCAGCGGGCCGAGGTCCAGGCCCTGGGCCAACAGCTGATCGGCCTTGCGCGCTTGGGCCAGCGCCACGGGCGGATCGACATGAACGAAAGCGTTCAAGATCGGGTTCAGGCGCTCGATGTTGTCCAGCGCGGCTTGGGTCAGCTCGACACTCGTCAGGCTGCCCGCGCGCAGGCGTTCGGCCAGCGCAACGACCGATTGACCGTAAAAAGATCCAACGTGAACAGGCTTCGCCAGGCTCATACGAACTACTCCATCAAACGGCTGCGGGTAAAGGGGAAGGGCCGGTTTGCCGACTGCCGGGACGCACCATCAGCATCGCGCTCATGCCCAGTGCCGTGGCCACCGCCGCTGCGACGAACATCGACGAGTAGCCATAACGCACGGTCAGGTAGCCGGTGAGCATGGGCGCAATGAACGAAGCGGTGTTGGCAATGAAATGGGTCATGCCGCTGTAGGCGCCGACCCGGTTGGACGGCGCGGTGTCGATCACCACGGCCCAGTAAACCGAGTTGGGCAGGGCGTTGAGGGCGTTGGCCAGGGTCATCAGGGCAATCACGCCCCACACGGTCTGGGCCTGCGAGACCAATATGAAACAGAGCGTGGTCAACAGCAGGCAGGTCGCGGCCAGCCAGCTGCGCGCCACCTTCAGGTTGCCGGTGCGGCGCAACAGCAGGTCGGAAATCTTGCCGCCCAGCAGCACGGTGAAGCAGGCTCCGGTCCACGGAATCATGCCCATGTACCACAGCGACGACAGGTTGTAGTGGAACTCGTCCTGCAGGTATTTCGGGGTCCAGGTCAGCAGCAGGAACGTCACGTAGACGAACGAGAAGTAACCGACCGCATTGAGTATCAGGTCCTTGTTCTTGAAGAAATGCCATACCGGCGCCACGCTGCTGGTCGGGGTTGACGCATTGGCTGCGGCGGCGCGTTCGCGGCGCAGGAAGTCAAGCTCGGCCTTGGACACTCGCGGGTTTTCATCGGGGGTGTTGGTGAAGCGCGTCATGAAGAAAATCAGCAGCGCCAGGCTGACCACGCCCAGCACCACGAACATGCTGCGCCAGCCACCCGTCAGGGTTTGCAGACCGACCGCGACCGGGGCAGTGAGCAGCGCGCCCAACGGTGTGCTGAGCAGCCCGACCGAGACCACGAAGCCGCGCTCCTTGGGCGTGGCCCAGTTGGCCACGCTCTTGTTGATCACCGAGTAGGCCGGGCCTTCGGCAAAGCCGAACAGCACGCGGATCGTGGCGAAACCGGCCATGGCCGAGCCCCCCATGAAGGCCAGCCCGAGGTCACCGGCAAACGCGGTGGCGATCTCGAAAATCGACCACGTGGCGCCCGCCATCAGCCAGATGCGCTTGGCGCCAAAGCGGTCGGCCAGGATGCCGCCGATCAACGCCCCGAGGATGTAGCCGTAACCGAAGTAACCCAGGACTTTGCCCCAGTCGGCCTTGTCGAAACCGTACTCTGGAAGAATGCTCGCCGAGGCATAGGCAATGGCGCCGCGGTCAATGTAGTTGAGCAGTGCCATCAGCATGATCAGGAAGAAAATCTGGTAGCGGAAAGACGGAATAGCTGCGCTCTTCATAGGGATCTGACTCTTCAAAATGATGGCAGAAGTCAAAAAGTCGGCCGCGTCCGGCGTATTTTTATTGTTTTACCCAAACGTTTGGGTCATCAAAATGTAGAGACGGAAAAAGTTTTAGTCAATCGTTTGGGTTAAGGTTTTTTTTTCGGGAAGAGATCGCGGTTGAGGTAGAATCGCGCGCTGATTAATGCACGGTGGAAGACGCTCAAACATGCCGAATGAATCTCGCCCCGCCACCCTCAAGTCCATGGCGACTGCACTCGGGGTACACGTCTCCACGGTGTCGCGGGTACTCAATGGCGACCCGGCCGAGGTCGAGCGAGCGGCGTCGGCCACGGTGGTGGAGCGAATCCGTGCACTGGCCAAGGAGCTGGATTACCGGCCGAACACCCAAGCAACCAACCTGAAATTGCGCAAAAGTCAGGAGATCTGCGTGCTCATGCCACGCCTCACCGACCTGGTGATGGCGACCATTTATGACAGCATCGACAGCGCGGCCGAAGAGGCCGGCTACCTCACGTTCGTCTCCAATACCGACGACCTGCAGCCACGCCAGATGGCCCGCGCCGAGCACGCCTTGCGCCGCTCGGTGGCCGGGTTGATCGTCGGGGATTCACACGTGGGGGAAAACCAGCCGCTGCTCGATCTGCTCGCTCGCAAGAACATTCCTTATGTGCTGGTCAGCCGGCAGATTGCGGGACATCTCGCGGCGGCCAGCGATGACGAATTGGGCGGCTGGTTGGCGGCCGAACATTTGTATCAGCTGGGCTGTCGCGACGTGGCGATCCTGGCGGGTGAGCGGCATGCGTCCACCGGCGCTGACCGTACTCGCGGGTTCATTCGCTATTACCGTGAGCAAGGCGTGGCCGTGCGCCCGGAGTGGATCGTTAATGGTCCTTTTGACAGCCACACCGGACACCAACAAGGCGAGTACCTGCTGGGGCTCAACCCACGCCCTCAGGCATTTTTCGCGGTCAACGACTTCCTTGCCATCGGCCTGATGGGCGCCGCCCGCGACAAAGGCTTGCAGACGGGCAAGGACATTGCCGTCGTCGGCTTCAACGACATCCCGCTGGCCAACGAACTCATCGTTCCACTCACCAGCGTGCGCCTGCAAATGGCACAGATGGGACGGCACGCGGTGGAGTTGCTGCTCAAGCGCATCAAAGGCGAGACCGCCGAGTCGATCATCCTTGCGCCGCAGCTGCAGGTGCGGGCGAGTTCCTCGCTGTTGCAGCCGCGCTGATTGAGGGATGGCTGCACGGTCCTTCGTCGGCGAGGCCTTGATTCGCAATCGAAGTTTCCGAGGATGTTTGCGCATCGATTCCCCAGCCATTCAGGATAAGGACCTCCGCGCGCAAACCAGCGATGATTAAAGCGACGCGCCATGGACGCGAATGACCGGTGTCCGTCGCGCGATCCCAAGTAACTATTAAGATCGATAAAAGGAATGAATCGAATGACCGACAATCACGCACTGGACTTCACCAAAATCCCTAAGGGCATGGTGCCGTTCCCCAGCGTCGAAGAAGTTTTTGTGGCTGATCAAACGGAGCTGGCCAAACATCTGCACCCTTTGTTCAGCATCGATATCAGCACATTGAACCCTGAATGGTCGGGCGTGCTGTACATGCTCAGCCCGCTGGAGCCGTATGAATGTTTTGTCGGTGAATTGACCGAGTGGGACGGGTATCACAGCGATTTGCTGAAAACGAACTGGATCGGATTCAGGGTTGAACAAGGACGCTATCGTCTTTGCGGTGACCCGCGATATTTCTTTCTTCATGAAGGCAACGCGGACCTTGCCGACCCTCATCCAGGCGCCAGGGCTGACCTGGAGCGACATTACGCCGAACAGGATATCGCCTTCGCAGCCACCGCTGACTGGTTCAAACGCAGCGGCACACTGGCCCGCCTTGATTGGGATGCCAACAATCCCGTGGCGTTTGTGGAGCAGTTGGGCGGTGAAGTCGACGGCATTGCGAACTGGGTGGAAGCGGTTGAGTTTCCCATGCAGATCGTTGAGCTTGACGCCGACCGGGGCGACTCAATCGTCTATCCCTTGAGCCCGGCCGGTAACCGTTTTTTCCACGTTGCGAGCGTACCTGGCTGGCATTACCGAACGGCGGGCGCAGACCTGATCGTTATGTTCTACGAGCCTATTGAGGGATTGGTACTTTTTACATTCGATTACAGCTGAAGGCAGGCGGCATGACCGTCTTGTCCGCCCCACATTCCACCGAAAAGTAGGTGACGGGTATCGATAACGGATTGGCCTGGGCTCGTGATCGTTCCTATGCTGCGTGGGAACGATCAAAAGACGCAATGCCACTACCCCCTGTAGGAGCGAAGCTTGCTCGCGAAGGGGCCATATCAGTCAACATTGATGTTGAATGGAAAGGCCGCCTTCGCGAGCAAGCTTTGCTCCTACAGGGTTGTGTTTTTAGCTTCCGGCCCGTTTATTCAACGCCGCTTCAGCCGCCGCAATTTCCGCCTGGCGCTTGACGATCATGTCGCCAATCGGCGGGCCCTGGAAGCGTCGCGCTTCAAAGCCGAACCAGACAATGGCCGTCAGCACCAGGAAGCCGATGGTGATGTACAGCGCCCAATCGTTCGGTGGCTGGATGCCGATGACGAAGATGATCACCATCGACAGGATCGAGAGCAGGGCGAACACCGTGTACCAGAAACGCCCCATGTTCCACGGCCCCATCGTCGGCCACTTCGAAGTGCCGTAGGTAAACAAGCCCAGCACGATCGGAATGACGAAGGAGAAGAACAGGAAGATCACCGTGCAGGACACCACGATGGTGTACACCGGTGTTTCGCCGATCGAGATCACTGACGATCCCCACACAAATAACACCGCCAGTGTGGCGCCGGTCCAGATCGCCGCCACCGGGCTGCGAAAGGTCGGCGAAACCGAGGCCAATGCTTTCGAGCAGGGCAGGCCGCCGTCACGCGAGAAGGCGAAGATCATGCGTGAAACCGAGGTCACGGTCGCCAGCCCGCAGAGAAACTGCGAGATGAAAATCGCCACGTAAAGCGCCATTTTTACCGTTGGGTTGACCTGCGTGTCCATGGCCCAGAAAAACACTGTCCAGCCATGCTTCGCTGCCTCATCCATGCTCGGCAGCATCAGCACAAACGCGCTGAGCATTACCCAACCGAACAGCAACGACCAGACCACCGACATGACCATCCCGCGTGGCACCGACATGGCCGCATTGCGGGTCTCTTCGGAGGTGTGCGCGGAGGCGTCATAGCCGGTGATGGTGTAGATCGGCAACAGCAGGCCGAGCATGAAAATCCAGCCGTTCGAGACCTGTGGCCAGACGCTGCCGCCGGCCTCACCGGAATAGTTGCTGAAGGTCCATAACCGGGCGAATTCATAGCTCGGTGCCGAGATCAGGCAGACGATGGTCAGCGTCAGGGCGGTGGCGAAAATCAGGTAACCCGAGAAGTCGGTGAGCTTCGCGGTCAGTCCGATACCCAAGTGGTTACACAAGGCCTGGAGGCCGGTCAGGATGGCCAGGAAAATCACCCGGGTCGTGGTGGTGTCTTCCATGCCCAGCGCCGGTCCGAAGGCACCGAAAAAGAAGTAGTAGGTGCCGACGTTGATCGCGCCGAGCACGGTCACCAATCCCAACAGGTTGAACCACGCGGTCAGCCAGCCGGTGAAGCGGTTGCCGAGGATCGAGCCCCAGTGATACAGCCCGCCGGCGGTGGGGTAGGCCGAGGATATCTGCGCCATGGCCATGGCGAAGACCCCGGAGATCAGGCAGCCGATCGGCCAGCCGATGCCGATGGACGCGCCGCCCGCGCCCGAGGTGCCCTGGGCGAGCGAGTTGATGCCACCCGAGAGGATGCAGATGATCGAAAAGGAAATCGCAAAGTTGGAGAAAACGCCCATTCGTCGCGAGAGCTGCTGGGCGTAGCCCATGCTGTGCAGCACCTTGACGTCATCGTCGTGCGACGCGTTGGTGCCGGGCTGGCTTGCTGGCTTCATGTTGTGTGCCCCTTCTCAGGTTTTGGTACAGGCCGAACTGAACCGCCGTAGGCTGCGACCTTGGTTTTCTGTAGGAGCGAGCTCGCTCGCGATGGACGTCAACGATCACGCGTGCTTACTGACTAAACGCGGCGCCTTTGAGTCCATCGCGAGCAAGCTCGCTCCTACAGACGGCCGTGATATGCGTTTTGAAAAATTTCGGTGACGCCGGCCTTGGTCAACGGCAGCGGGTTTCCGCTGGCAGAAGGGTCGACGATCGCCATGTCGGCGATCAAATCGGCCTGCCGGTCATCCACGCCCAGTTCAATCAGCGTGTGCGGTACGCCGATGTCTTTGCGCAGCTTGAGGACGAAGGCCAGGAAGCTGTCGAAGCCGGGGGAGGGCAGCCGCAAATACGCCGCCAGACGCGTGATGCGCTCTTCAATGGCCGGGCGATTGAACTTCAATACATAGGGCATGAAGGTGGCGTTGGTCATGCCGTGATGGGTGTCGTACAGCGCGCCCACCGGGTGCGAAAGGGCGTGCATTGCGCCCAGGCCTTTCTGGAAGGCCGTGGCGCCCATCGCCGCCGCCGCGAGCATTTGCGCTCGCGCTTCAAGGTCGGAGGGCGTGTGCACGGCCCGCACCAGGGCGTTGGCCACCAGGCGCATGCCCTCCACCGCGATGCCATCGGCCAAGGGGTGAAAACCGGGGGCGCAGTACGCTTCCAGGCAGTGCGAAAGCGCATCCATGCCCGTGCCGGCGGTGACTTTGGCCGGCATGCCGACCGTCAGGGCCGGGTCGCTGATGACCACGCGTGGCATCATTTTCGGGTGGAAGATGATGCGTTTGGTGTGGGTGCGCTCGTCGATGATCACCGCCGCACGGCCCACTTCCGAGCCCGTGCCCGCGGTCGTCGGCACCGCAATGATCGGCGCAATTTGGCTTTCGTCGGCACGGGTCCAGTAGTCGCCGATGTCTTCGAAATCCCACACCGGTCGGGTCTGGCCACTCATGAACGCGATGAGCTTGCCCATGTCCAGCCCGCTGCCGCCGCCGAAGGCGATCACGCCATCGTGTTTGCCGCTGCGCCAGGCTTCAAGTCCGCCCCCCAGGTTGGCTTCGACCGGATTGGGCTTGAGGTCACAAAACAGCGCGACGCCCAGGCCGTCGGCGCGCAAGGCATCCAGCGCCGCCGTGGTGATCGGGGCACGCGCCAGGCCACTGTCGGTGACCAGCAACGGTCGCTGGATGCCCTGGCTGCGACAGACCTCGGCCAGCTCGGTGATGCGGCCGACACCGAAACGAATGCTCGTGGGGTAATTCCAGTTTCCCGTCAGGCTCATGGCTCAGATCTCGTGGCGCAGATGGAAGGATTTGGCGCGGGTCAGGTGCTCGTAGCCCAGGCGCGACAGCGTCACGCCGTGCCCGCTGTTCTTCACGCCGGTCCAGGCCAGCGCCGGGTCCAGGTAATCACAGCGGTTCATGAACACCGTGCCAGTGTCGATCTCGTTGCCCAGGCGTTCGGCGGCGGCGAGGTCTTGGGTCCAGATGGACGCGCTGAGCCCGAACTCGCTGTCGTTCATCAGGGCGATGGCTTCTTCGTCGCTGGCCACCGGCATGATGCCGACCACCGGGCCAAAGCTTTCCTCGCGCATGACCGACATTTGGTGGGTGACGTCGACCAACACCTGCGGCGCAAGGTAGGCGCTGCCCGGTGCGTCGGCGGGGAAGGTTTTCGGATCAATCAGTGCCTTCGCGCCTTTCGCCAGGGCTTCGGCAATCTGGCCCCGAACGAATTCAGCGGCACTCGGCGATACCAGCGGGCCGAGCGTGGTGGCTTCGTCCAGTGGATTGCCGAGCACGTATTGGCGCGTCAGGTCGGCGAAGCGCTCGACGAAGGCCGGGTAGATGTTCTGATCGACGTAGATACGTTCTACGGCGCAGCAGCTTTGCCCGGAATTGAAGAAGCTGCCGTCCACCAGGTTTTCCACCGCGTGTTCGAGGTTGGCGTCTGCCCGGACATAGGCCGGGTCTTTGCCGCCGAGCTCCAGACCCATGCCGATAAAACCGCCAAAAGAGGCGTTTTGCATGGCCTTGCCACCCTCCACCGAACCGGTGAAGTTCACCTGTTGTACACCTCCCGGGGCGATGAGCACTGAGGTGTAAAGATGACTGAGCACCAGGTTCTGGAACAGCCCTTCAGGCAAGTTAGCGCGGCGCATGGCCTCGGCGAAACGTTCGCCGACCAGCAGTGTTTGCGACGCGTGTTTGAGGATGACGCTGTTGCCGGCCATCAGCGCCGGGATGATCGTGTTGACTGCCGTCAGGTACGGGTAATTCCACGGGGCGACCACCAGTACCGTCCCCAGCGGTTCACGTTGGATATGCCGGCGAAAACCGGCGACCGGCGTGGGTTCAACCGCTGCCAGCGCTTCTGGCGCAATGGCGATCATATGGCGGGCACGCTCTTCGAAACCGCGCAGTTCGCCCGCGCCAAAGCGCACCGGGCGGCCCATTTGCCAGGCCAGTTCCGGGATGATTTCATCCTTCATGGACAGCATCGCGTCCACCGCCGCGCTGCAAAAAGCCGCGCGTTCGCTCAGGGGACGACGTTTCCATTGCGCCTGGGCAGCGGCAGCCGCCGCCAACGCCTGCTCGATCTGCACGATATCGGCGTACTGACGTTCGGCGTACACCCGGCCATCGACCGGTGAGATGAGTTGACTAAGCTTTTTCATGGCGCTCTCAATAACGCTCAAAACCGCGCTGCAGTTCCCAGTCGGTGATCCGCCGGTCGTACTCCTTCTGCTCCCATTTTGCGGTGTGCACGTAGTGGTCGATCACTTCATCACCGAAGGCCTCGCGCAACATGGTCGAGGCTTTGAGTGCCCCGCACGCATCGCGCAGGGTCTTCGACACTTCGGGCAAGTGCTCGTCGACGTAGGCATCGCCTTCGAACGGGGGCGTGAGGGTGAGCTTCTCGTCGATGCCGGCCAGGCCCGCAGCGATCAAGGCAGCGAAGGCCAGGTAAGGGTTGAGGTCGGCGCCGCCGATGCGGCATTCGATGCGGATCGATTTGCTGCCTTCGGCACACAAACGAAAGCCTGCGGTGCGATTGTCGCGGCTCCACACCGCCCGGGTCGGCGCGAACGTGCCGGCCTGAAAGCGCTTGTACGAGTTGATGTAAGGCGCGAGAAAACAGGTGATGTCGTTGGCGTACTTGAGCTGGCCGGCGACCCAGGAACGCATCAGCTTCGACATGCCGAACTCAGCCTTGGCGTCGAAGAACAGCGGCTTCTTGGCGTTCTTGTCCCACAGCGAATTGTGGATGTGGCTGCTGGAACCGGCGGCGTCATAGCGCCACTTGGCCATGAACGTAATCGCCTTGCCTTGCAGCTGCGCGATTTCTTTGCAGGCGTGCTTGATGATGACGTGGTGATCGGCCATGGTCAGGGCATCGGCATAGCGAATGTTGATTTCTTCCTGGCCTGGGCCCCATTCACCCTTGGAGTTTTCCACGGGAATGCCGGAGGCCTGCAGATGTTTGCGAATCGCCCGCAGCACCGGTTCCTCGCGGGTGGTCTGCAGGATGTTGTAATCCTCGATGTAGTGACCGGCGGTTTTTGGCTTGTGGTAGTTGCGTTCGTGGATGGCTTCGTAGCTCTCGTCGAACAGGTAGAACTCCAGTTCCGAGGCGAACATGCCGGTATAGCCGCGCTCACGCAGGCGCTCGATCTGCTTTTTCAGGATCGCCCGTGGGCTGTGCGGCAGGTCGCGCCGATGGTGGTGATCGAGCACATCGCAGAGCACCAGCGCCGTGCATTCCAGCCAGGGCACTCGTCGCAACGTGGCCATGTCGGGTTTGAGCACAAAGTCGCCATAGCCTTTGCTCCAGCTGGCGGCGGCGTAACCCGGCACGGGTTCCATGTCGATGTCGTCGGCCAGCAGGTAATTGCAGCAGTGGGTTTCTTCGTGGCCGCTGTCGATGAAAAACTCGACCTGGAAGCGCTTGCCGACCAGTCGGCCTTGCATGTCGACCATGCACACCAACACGGTATCAATCTCGCCGGAGGCGGCGGCACGCTTTAGTTGATCAAAACTAAGGAGGGGCTCGGTCATCACGTCGTTCCTGCGTGAATTGTTTGGGCCTGATCTGAGATAGCTGTTGCAGACGCTCTCCAGAAAAAACCAAAACCTGCAGACGCGAGCATCATGGGCAATAAGCTGCACTAAGCTTAGCCTACTGTTGGTATACGCAAGTTTTGGTGAGCGAAGCCTTTAGCGCGGAGAAGAAGATGGCCAAGAAGAAAGAGCTCAACACCTACCAACGCCTCGAACTGCAATACCCGGATTACCTGACCGCCGTGGAGGCCTTGGGCACGGCGGTGCGTCAGGCCGGACCGCTGGAGGAGAAAGTGGTGCAGTTGATCCAGCTCGGTGCCGCCGCCGCCATCCGCTCCGAGGGCGCGGTGCACAGTCATACACGACGGGCGCTGGAGGCGGGCGCGACGAAAGAGCAGATCCATCACACGTTGATTGCACTGACCAGCACCATCGGCTTCCCGACAGTGGTTGCCGCTATCAGCTGGGCGGACGACGTCATGGAAAAATGAACAACCTTAACTGTAGGAGCGAGCTCGCTCGCGAAGGTCGTCAACGATAACGCAGCGCTGGATGACACTCCGTTGCTCTCGGGTTTTTCGCGAGCGAGCTCGCTCCTACAGGCGGACGCAGCAGACTTGTATTAGGGTTCTGGCCCCCCGATGTCGGGGCCTTCGAGGATGATACCTATCGCTGACAAGTATTCTTGGGTATAGCGCCATTGAAGTGCTAAAGACCCAGAATTGCGCCATCGCCTGGCAAAGACGATTCGGCGGACCAGGAATGCGGTTTTGATCGCCGTTTCGTAGCCTTGCTCTATACCGGGTTCGCTGGCGATATACACGACGTATCTCCAAGCGGTGGCTCGACAGATTTGCAACGACGCGTCGGCGGCGAAAATGGCCTGGGCTGTGGTGATTGACTCAACGCACTGCGCTTGCACTATCGAGAGTTCCAGCGCGCGCTTTCCACGGAGTTGGCTGGCGGCATAAGTGACCGATGACCAAGCGCCGGCAAGTACCTCCTGCAACGGAATGTCAGCAGCGAAGCGGGCTTGAGCAGTGACGATGGTTTCAATGTGTCGCGCCAGTATTGTCGACAGTGTCAGCGCCCGCATTCCCCGGATTTCACTGGCAGTAAACGTGACGTATTGCCAGGCACGTGCGCGTTGTTCCTGTAGTCGAGGACTCGCGGCGAAATCGGCGTGGGCGGTGACGATCCCCTCAACCCGCCGTGCCAGTGATTTTGTTAGTTTAAGCGCCTGCCTCCCACTGAGTCGACTGGCGGCAGAGGTGACGTATCGCCAGGCGCGGGCACGCTGCAGTTGCAGGTCACCATCGGTGGTGAACTCGAGGTTGGCTGTGGCAATCAACTCGACTCGCTGTGCCAGCGCTTTGGAGAGGAGCAGGGCGTGTTCTTCTGCAACTTGGCTGGCGGCAAACGTTACTGATGCCCAAGCACCGGCACGCGGCTCTTGCAGCTGTGGGTCGTTGGCGAAATCGGCTTGGGCTGTGGTAATCGACTCAACGTAGTGCGCTTGGGCTATCGCAAGTGTCAGCGCACGCTTCCCGCCGAGTTGACTGGCGGCAAATGTGACATGTCTCCAGGTGTCGGCGCGTAGCCGCTGCATCCCTGCGGCGAAGGCAAAATCAGTTTGGGTCGTGATGGTCTCAACCCGTCGTGCCCAAGCTTTCGAGAGCGTCAAGGCCCGCATGCCCTCAAGTTCGCTGGCGGCATATGTTACGCACCTCCAAATAGCGGCGCGCTGTTCCTGCAAGCGGTAGTCGGCGGTGAAATCGACATTGGCCGTGATGATTGTTTCAACCCGTCGAGCCAACTTTTTCGAGAGTGCCAAGGCGCGTAGCCCGCCGAGTTTGCTCGCGGCATACATTACCGATTCCCAGGCGCGAGCACGGTGTTCCTGCAACACCGCGTCGGTGGCGAAATCGGATTGAGCTGTCACGATATTCTCAATATGGTGCGCCAGTACTGTCGAGAGCATAAAGGCGCGTTTGCCACCGAGGTCGCTGGCGACAAGCATTACAAGTCGCCAGGCGTAGGCACGTCGTGCCTGCAATCGCGTGTTGGAGACAAAGTCAGGATGGGCGGTGATGATGGCTTCAACATGCCGCGCCAGCGATTTCGAAAGCGCCAGGCCCTGCTTGTCTTTGAGTTCACTGGCGGCATACGTCACAGCGCACCAGGTGGCAGCTCGCATTCCTTGCAACTGCACGTCGGTAGCAAAATCTGCATGGGCTGTGACGATGCGCTCAACGTGCAGCGCCAGTCTTTTCGAGAGTGCCAGGGCTCGTTTCCCGCCGAGCTGGCTGGCGGCCATCGCCACGCATCCCCAAGCGCCCGCCCGCAGCTCCTGCGATAGAGCATTGGCCGCGAGCTCGGGGAGGGTCGCAACGATCGTCTCAATACGCCTGGCCAACGCTTTCGACAACCTCAAGGCGGGCCTCCCACCGAGGGCGCATGCGGCATAGCAGGCGAAGTAATAGGGCAAGATTCGCCCATGGGCGGCGGCGACGTCTCCCGCCCAATGATGAGATTGATGGTTAACACTTTTGCCTTGGCGAGTGAAAAAACGGCAGATGGCCAGACTGACGCTGCGACCTTTGATGAAATACTCGTTCAGCAAGGGTTCGATAAATTGCCTCGTCCCTTGCGCCTCCGCTTCCCCCCATGTGATTACCGATTGCAGCAAGGTCACCGTCGCGCGCGCCAGTTCGCGCTGACGCGATAAACGATGCCTGCTGGTGTCGTCGGCCAGTACGGCCCAATGGATGAGCGCTTGGAATGCGACCTCCAATTCGGCGGAGGACGGCGCGCCGCTGGTCTCCAGGCAGCGTCGCGCGACACTGTGTGATAACACGATGAGTACGCAGACGGGGTGAGGTCGCTGCGGATGCAGCGCCGAGAGCCGGTTCTCTAACCACTGCTCGAAACTACGCAGCTCCTCGGTGTCGAGCCTGTCGAGCGCTGCCACAAAGCGCTCAGCCGGTGCGTCATCATTAAGGAGCGCGATACAACAGCCTTGTGCCCAGGGAACACGTTGCGCCTGCGTGCTGCCGGCCGTTTCCAGTACGTTGCGAAGTTGGCCCGGCAGATGGTGTCCCCGAAGCAGTGCCCGCATTGCCCCGGCAGCATTGTGTTGCCACGCGGTCGTGGCGATATCCGATGCAACCGCTTCCGGTGCTGCACTCGCATTAATCCAGGTTTCCAGAAAAACCCGGGCCACCACCGTCGGGCGTACTGGAGGAATCCACGCATCCTGGCTTGAATGAAGATACCGCCCGCCTGGAAACATCTGTTCCAGCGTTGACGCTTTGAGGCGCTTCGAGAGGTGCTCCGGCAAGGTAAGCCCTCCCGCAACGGTTGCCGCCGCAATCGCCCGCATTACCTCATATCTGAGTTCAGGAGCTTGCTGCAGCAGGATACCGTCGTAAGTTTTCACCAAATCGTCCGCGCGAGCGCTGATCTGGCGATGGCAAAGCGGCGTGGGGTCGCCGTGATTCATCGCCAGCAAACCCACTTCTTCAAGGAGCGCTGCCGAGGCGGGGTCGTTATTGTTTGCCTTACACATATCGAGAACTGTCTGGTGGGTGTTGACCAGTTCGTTCAGCGCCAGCGCAATATGCAAAGGGTTTGGGCCGGTCTGGGTCAGCAGCAATGACACTTGGTCTGTGCTCCAGAGCTTGCTGGAAATAGCATTGAAGTCCCGAGGTTGCGCAGTCGTCAGGTTGCGTTGCTCATCGCATAGCGCAGACCACATGGCGCGCACCGCCCTGATATCGAAATGCACCTCGCCCAGGCGCAGCGCCTCGGAATAGAGCAATGGGATGGCGGATGTGGACTCATTCGCCGACGATGGCAAGTAGTCGTCAAGTGCGGCCGGGAACATCTGATCAATCACCAGTACACGCACGGGATACCAGAACGCATGGCGACGTTCAGCGAGTACTTTCAGCACTTCGGATGTCTTGGTGTTTGGTTCGTCGATGATCAATAAAGTGGGGCGGCGAGGCTCCCATACTCTCAACGCTGTCAGTTGATTGAGATCACCTGACGTGAGGACGCCCACGTCCCAGCGCAGCCACGGTAGAACGGCGCGCAGACATGGCTTCACGGCAGTCGAGAGCTGTCGCCGGTGGATCGTGCCTGCACCACCGGTGTTTTTCTGGTTGGTGAGGTGGTCGGTCAGCAGGCGATTTCCCAGCTCGGCGCCTAGCGAGGACTTGCCGATGCCATTCGCTCCGGTGACTAACGCGAGCTTCAAAGGTTGGATACTGGGCTTGCGAGGCCAGAATTTCCAGGAACAGGTATCCGGGTTTTGTTTGGCCCAAGTGACCAGTTCCTCAAGTGCGACGTGCTGGTCATCCCAAGTCTTATAGGGGCTAAGTGCCGACGTAGTGTCGCAGGGTTTTGCCAATGGCGGCACTTCGACCCATGGTACGATTCCATCGTGGCCGCGTGCTCCAGGCAGTGGTTGCATGGCGCTGAAGTCCTGGCCTGACGCTACAAAAAACTCAATGCGTTTCGACCAACTCCTGAATACAGTGAGCGTCATTGCTACCCAAATGGCCAACGTTGGCGCCCAGGTGGGATGCTCTTCGATGTATCGGCTGACGCTGGTCAAATAAGCAAGATGAGTGTTGATAAGGGTCTCGATCGTCGCTTTGACCAGGTCGAAATCAATCAAGGCACTGATGAAACGGAGCAGAGCAAATAGCGCATACGCAGGCAATGCGGCGAGCACAGCGCTGACAAGGATACGGAACGCAAAGCGCCACGCTGCCGAAGACACTGGTTCCTCCTTGTGCCCTGCACACCCGCTCACACTGGCTGGCATTATGCGCTCGCTCGTAAAGCTGTCTACGTCCTGCCGCTGCCAGGGCGTTTTTCATCAGCTTTTCCTGTGCGTCTCCTATACTTGATCCGCGTTGACCGGTTCAACGCAGAACACAGCGTACCGTTGGAACAGCAGTCAGCGCTCTGACGGCTTCCCTCTCAGTCACTGCAAGGAGATCGAACATGGCAATTCGTATTGGCGATGAAGCACCGGATTTCACCGCCGAAAGCACTGAAGGCCAGATCCGCTTCCACGAGTGGATTGGCGATAAGTGGGCGATCCTGTTCTCGCATCCGAAGGACTTCACGCCTGTATGCACCACTGAACTCGGTTACATGGCCGGACTCAAGCCAGAGTTCGACAAGCGCAATACCAAGATCGTCGGGCTCAGTATCGATCCGGTCGGTAATCACAAGGACTGGGCCAAAGACATCGAAGAAACCCAGGGGCACGCGGTCAACTACCCCATGATCGGCGACGAAGACCTGGTGGTGGCCAAGCTCTACGACATGATTCACCCCAACGCCAGTGGCGGCTCACGCACGGCCGTGGACAATGCTACGGTGCGGTCGGTGTTCATCGTCGGCCCCGACAAGAAGATCAAGGCAATGCTGATCTATCCGATGAGCGCCGGGCGTAACTTCGATGAAGTGCTGCGTCTGCTCGATGCGCTGCAACTGAACGCCAAGCACACCGTCGCCACCCCGGTGAACTGGCGTCCGGGCGACGACGTCATCATTCCCACGTCGGTCTCTGACGAAGACGCCAGGAAGAAGTACCCGGAAGGCTTCAAGACGGTGAAACCTTACTTGCGCACCGTGGCGCAACCGAAGTAACCACCGATGCAAAATGGATAGCGGTTGCCCTTGAGCCTGACTGGGTAACCGCTGTCTATCCCCGATCCGATCAGTCGGCTAAGCCAGGTATTTTTTAAACCACCCCAGCGTGCGGTCCCAGGCCAGTTTGGCGGCGGCCTCATCGTATCGAGGTGTGGAGTCGTTGTGGAAACCGTGGTTGGCACCGGGGTAGATGTAGGCCTCGTAGGTCTTGCCGGCGGCTTTCAACGCCTTCTCATAGGCGGGCCAGCCTTCGTTGATGCGGGTATCCAGTTCGCCGTAATGCAGCATGACCGGTGCCTTGATTTTGGCGACGTCCTTGGCTTCTGGCTGTTTGCCGTAAAAAGACACTCCTGCACCCAGTTCCGGATAGGCCACGGCCGCGGCGTTGACGACTCCGCCGCCATAGCAGAACCCGGTGATGCCGACTTTTCCGGTGGTCTTGTCATTTTTCATCAGCCATTCAATGGCGGCGAAAAAATCGTTCATGAGCTTTTCAGGATCGACTGTCAGTTGCAGCTCTTTGCCTTTTTCGTCGTTGCCGGGATAGCCGCCGACCGAGGTCAACCCATCGGGGGCGAGGGCAATGAAACCGGCCTTGGCCAGGCGCCGGGCGACGTCTTCGATGTACGGGTTGAGCCCGCGATTTTCATGCACGACCACCACCGCTGGGACCTTGCCGGTGGCTTTCGCCGGGCGTACCAGATAACCACGGACCTGCCCGTTGCCCTTGGGTGAGGGGTAGGTGATGTATTCGGGAAGAATGTCCGGGTCGGTGAATTCAACCTGCTCGGCCAGCGCATAGTTCGGGCTCAGCGCGGCCAGCAACGCACCCGCCGTCAAACCGCCAAACGTGAACAACGCCGCCCGATCGAGAAACTCTCGCCGGTTGATCTTGCCGTGGGCGTAGTAGTCGTAGAGTTCCAGTAATTCCGGGGCAAAGTCTTTCGCAGTGAGACGGGTCATCTGTGCGCTTCCTTCTGGGCAGGTCGGTGGCTGCAGGCTCGACAATGTGAGCGACAACTATCGAGCGTAGTCGCTTACAGAAAAACCGGCCTGAGCCTGATGCCAGCCTGCTAAACACAATCAATGTGGGAGCGGGCTTGCTCGCGAAGAGGGCATGTCAGTCGACAATAATGTTGCCTGATAAGCCGCCTTCGCGAGCAAGCCCGCTCCCACAGGTTCTGCAGCGTGACTGAACGTTATGCCCTCGGCTGTTTGAACCCGAGCCGGAATTTATGCAGCAGCGGTTCGGTATAACCATTGGGTTGTGCGCAGCCCTCGAACACCAGTGCGCAAGCCGCCTGGAACGCAACGGATTGCTCAAAGTCCGGCGCCATGGGTGTGTAGAGCGGATCCCCGGCGTTCTGCTCATCGACGACTCGCGCCATGCGCTGCAAAATCTCGAGGGTCTGTTCCTGGGTGATGACCCCGTGCCGCAGCCAGTTCGCCATGTGCTGACTGGAGATGCGCAAGGTCGCGCGGTCTTCCATCAGGCCGACGTTATGGATGTCCGGCACCTTCGAACATCCGATGCCTTGCTCGACCCAACGCACCACATACCCCAGCAAGCCTTGGGCGTTGTTTTCGACTTCCTCACGAATTTCCTCGGCCGACCAGGACGCGGTGGTCACGACCGGCACGCTGAGCAAGCCGTCCAGCAGGGCCGGGCTGACGCCACCGAAGTCTGTCGTTTCAAGGGATGCTTGCACCGAGCGTACGTTGACCTGGTGATAATGCAGCGCATGCAGGGTAGCGGCAGTCGGCGAGGGCACCCACGCGGTATTCGCGCCAGCCTTGGGATGGGCGACTTTCTGTTTGAGCATGTCGGCCATGCGGTCCGGCATCGCCCACATGCCTTTGCCGATCTGCGCCCGCCCGCGCAATCCGCAATCCAGGCCCACCAGCACGTTACTGCGCTCGTAGGCCTCGATCCACGGGGTGCTTTTCATGTCGCCCTTGCGCAGCATCGGGCCCGCTTCCATGGCCGTGTGCATCTCGTCGCCGGTGCGGTCGAGGAAGCCAGTGTTGATGAACGCGACCCGTGAGGACGCCGCCGCGATGCAGGCCTTGAGGTTGACGCTGGTGCGCCGCTCCTCGTCCATGATGCCCATTTTCAGGGTATGACGCTCGAGCTGCAGTAGGTCTTCGATGCGGCTGAACAGCTGCTCGGCGAAGGCCACTTCGGCAGGGCCGTGCATTTTCGGTTTGACGATGTAGACGCTGCCGGCCCGGGAGTTGCCCCGGCGTTGCAGGTCATGCAAGGCAATCAGGCTGGTGATGACGCCGTCGAGAATGCCCTCCGGAATGTCCAGTCCGTCCTTGTCGAGAATCGCCGGGCTGGTCATCAGGTGCCCGACGTTGCGGATGAACAGCAACGAACGCCCGTGCAGCGTCAATGAGCGGCCATCGGCGGCGGTGTATTCGCGGTCCGGGTTCAAGCGTCGAGTGATGGTTTTGCCGTTTTTCTCCAGGTCTTCCTTGAGGTCGCCCTTCATCAAGCCCAGCCAGTTGCGGTACACCTGCACCTTGTCGTCAGCGTCGACCGCCGCCACCGAATCTTCGCAATCGATGATGGTCGATAGGGCAGCTTCGATCAGCAGGTCCTTGACGCCAGCAGCGTCAGCCTGACCGATGACGCTCTGCCGATCGAGCTGGATCTCGACGTGCAGATCGTTGTTTTTCAGCAGAATGGCCGTAGGGTCAGTGAGCGAGCCCTGGTAGCCGATGTACTGCGCGGTATTCGCCAAGCCGGTTTGACCGCCGTCATTCAGGGTGACTTGCAGTGCACCCCCTTCGATGCCGTATCGCGACGCCTCTGCATGTGAGCCGTCGCTCAATGGGAACGCCTGATCGAGAAACGCCCGTGCAAACGCGATGACTTTCGTCCCACGCACAGGGTTGTAAGCCCGGCCCGGCTCAGCGCCGTCATCCTCGGAAATCACGTCGGTGCCATAGAGTGCGTCGTACAACGAACCCCAACGGGCATTGGCCGCGTTCAGCGCGTAACGCGCGTTCACGGCCGGGACCACCAGTTGCGGTCCGGCCTGCACACTGATCTCGGTATCGATGTTACCGGTGCTGACTTTCACATTCTCGGGTTGTGCCTGCAGGTAACCGATCCCGCTGAGGAAATCGCGGTAGGCCGGCATGTCGGTCACCGGGCCGGGATGGGCACGGTGCCAGGTGTCCAGTTCGGTTTGAAGGCGATCCCGCTCAGCCAGCAATGCACGGTTGATCGGCGCCAGTTCATGCACCAGCGCGGCGAAACCACCCCAGAACGTTTGCGCATCCAGGCCGGTTCCCGGCAACACGTCCGAATCGACGAAACGCTGCAGGACAGGCGCCACCTTGAGGCCTTGGCAGTTAACGAAATCGGTCACTTTTGCATCTCCATCACACGGTATTTATCGAGCGCTATCGCGTCACGTTCAGTTCATTTCAGGCATTGCGCGCCGGCCTTGGCCACTTGTGCATCCTGTTCAGCCTTGACCCCGGACACGCCGACCGCGCCGATCACCTGGCCGTCGACAATAATCGGCACGCCGCCTTCCAGGGACGTCAGCAACGGCGCCGACAAAAAAGCATGGCGACCGCCGTTGACCATCTCTTCATAACCCTTCGACTCACGCCGGCCCAACGCCGAAGTGCGGGCCTTTTCGGTGGCGATGTAGGCGCCAATCGGCGCGCAACCGTCGAGTCGTTCAAGGGCCAACGGATGGCCGCCGTCATCGACAATCGCGATGGTCACGGCCCACTGGTTGTTCTGCGCTTCGGTGCGTGCGGCGGCGAGGATTTGGCTGACTTCGGTCTGGCTCAGTACGGCTTTGCTTTTCATGGGGACTCTCCAGGGTTCGGTTAAGGCAAAGCGGCTTCGACCAGTTCGATCCAGTGCCGGACAGGGGTTCTGCCCGCGCCATCGAGGTGCGACTGGCAGCCGATATTGGCGGTGACAATGACTTCGGGGTGTCCACTTTCCAGCGCGTTCAACTTGTTGTCGCGCAGTTGCCGGGACAGTTCGGGTTGGGTGATCGAATAAGTGCCCGCCGAGCCGCAGCACAGGTGGCTGTCGGGAACGGCAGTGAGATTAAAGCCCAGACTCGTCAGCACCGCCTCAACAGCGCCGCCGAGTTTTTGCGCGTGCTGCAAGGTGCAAGGGCAATGGAACGCCAGGCGCTGGCCGCTTTGTACCCCGAGCTTTTCCAGCGGCTCGTCGCGCAGCACTTCAACCAGGTCGCTGGCCAGTGCGCTGACCTTTTTCGCCTTCTCGGCATAGGCCGGGTCGGCGCTGAGCAGGTGCCCATAGTCTTTGATAAACGCCCCACAACCGCTGGCGGTTTGCACAATCGCCTCGGCACCTTTTTCAATGCTCGGCCACCATGCATCGATGTTGCGGCGCGCACGATCGAGGCCGGCGGCTTGAGCATCGAGGTGGTAATCCACGGCGCCGCAGCATCCGGCTTCGCTGGCCGGGGTCACACTGATGCCCAGGCGATCCAGCACTCGGGCAGCCGCTGCGTTGGTGTTCGGTGACAGACTCGGCTGCACGCAGCCTTCGAGCATCAGCACGTGCCGGGTATGGCGAGTGGTCGGGCGTGGCTTGGCCGGATGCACGTTACGCGGCAATTTCACTTGCAAGGTGTTGGGCAGCAAGGCACGGAACACCTGGCCGCTGCTGACCAGGCTTTTGAACAGTCCCGGATTGGGTACGACGGCCCTTAATCCCTCGCGCAACAGTCGCTGGCTGAGTGATCGCGGGACCGCCGCATCGACCACCGCACGGCCGATGTCGAGCAAGTTGTGGTAGTCGACGCCGGAAGGACAGGTAGTTTCGCAATTGCGGCACGACAGGCAGCGATCCAGGTGCTGCTGGGTTTTCTGGGTGACCTCGTTGCCTTCCAGCACTTGTTTGATCAGGTAAATGCGACCCCTCGGGCCATCCAGTTCATCGCCGAGCAATTGATAGGTCGGGCAGGTGGCATTGCAGAAACCGCAGTGCACGCACGTGCGCAGAATGCTTTCGGCTTCTTCGGCGCGGGGCAGTTGGCGGGCGTGTTCGCTCAAGGTTGTCTGCATGGGTCAAAGCTCCGCGTACAGGCGCCCGGGGTTGAAAATGCCCCGGGGGTCGAGTTGTTGCTTGAGGTTCTGGTGGTAGCGCATCAGCGCCGTCGGCAACGGTTGGAACGGGCTGTCAATCAAGCCGTGGCTGTAGCAGGTCACGTGCCCGCCGACCTCTTCGACAACCTTGCGGATGAAGGCCGCTTCGGCGGTGGATTTGAGCCAGCGCTGGGCGCCGCCCCAGTCGATGAGTTGGCGACCGGGCAGGGACAGTTTCGCGGTGTTGTTCGGCAACGACAGACGCCAAAGCGGCTGATCTTCATCAAAGAAACTCAAGCGCTGTTCGTTAAGGTCAGCCCAGTACGACGAGTCCAGCAACTCGCCGCCCAAGCGGTCATGGGCGGCTGCCACCGAGCCTTCGCCGCCCTCAAGTCGCAGGTGCAGGCGTTGGCCGTCGTGACACGCGGCGCTGATCGGCAACGGCTGCTGACCCCATTCCGCCAGGCGTAGCAAGGCGCGATCGCTGTCGATGTCCAGGCTGATGCTCAAGCATTGACGCGGCTTGGGCAGGACCTTGAGCGAGACTTCGGTGATCAAGCCGAGGGAACCGAAACTGCCGGCCATCAACCGCGACAGATCGTAGCCGGCAACGTTTTTCATGACCTCGCCTCCGAAGCGCAAATGCTTGCCGTGCCCGGTGATGACCCGCGTCCCGAGGACGAAGTCACGAACGGAGCCCGACCACGGCCGGCGCGGTCCCGAGAGCCCGCTGGCGATCATCCCGCCCACCGTCGCGTCGTCACCGAAGGAGGGCGGTTCGCAGGGCAACATCTGTTGCGCCGCGTCCAGCACTTCGGATAATTCCGCCAATGGCGTGCCGCAGCGGGCGGTGATCACCAGCTCAGTCGGGTCGTAGCTGACGATGCCCCGGTGCGAGCGCGTGTCGAGTACTTCACCCGGCACAATGCGTCCCAGAAACGCCTTGCTGTTGGAGCCCTGGATACGCAGCGGCGTGGCGTTTGCCAGCGCTTGGTTGACCTGCTCCAGCAGTGCGCCGCTGTCATCGATATCGTGTTCACTGCGCATCAGAAACGCTCCAGTTCAGGGAAGGGCATCTGACCCATGTGGACGTGCATCGCGCCAAACTCGGCGCAGCGGTGCAGGGTGGGAATGTTCTTGCCGGGGTTGAGCAAACCGCTCGGATCGAACGCGGCTTTGACGGCATGGAACACGGTCAACTCATCGCTGTTGAACTGCGCACACATCTGATTGATTTTCTCGCGGCCCACGCCATGTTCGCCGGTAATGCTGCCGCCGACCTTGACGCACAATTCGAGGATCTTGCCGCCCAGGGCTTCGGCACGATCGAGTTCACCGGGTTGGTTGGCATCGAACAGAATCAGCGGGTGCATGTTGCCGTCACCGGCGTGGAAAACGTTGGCGACTCGCAGGTCGTATTCGGCCGACAACGCGGCAATCGCGTGCAGCACGCCGGGCAATTCGCGGCGCGGGATCGTCCCGTCCATGCAGTAATAATCCGGTGAGAGGCGACCTACTGCGGGGAAGGCATTCTTGCGTCCCGCCCAGAAACGCACGCGTTCGGCCTCGTCCTTGGCCTGCCGCACTTCGGTGGCGCCGGCCTGTTCCAGCACCTGGCGCACGCGGTCGCAGTCATCGTGAACGTCGGCTTCAACACCGTCGAGCTCACACAGCAAAATGGCTTCGGCGTCGACCGGGTAGCCCGCGTGGATAAAGTCTTCAGCGGCCCGAATAGCCAGGTTGTCCATCATTTCCAGACCGCCCGGAATGATCCCAGCGGCAATAATGTCGCCGACCGCACGACCGGCCTTTTCCACGGAGTCGAACGCCGCCAGCAGCACCTTGGCGGTTTGCGGTTTGGGCAGCAGTTTGACCGTGACCTCGATGATTACCCCGAGCATGCCTTCGGAACCGGTGAACAGCGCCAGCAGGTCGAAACCCGGTGAGTCGAGCGCTTCCGAGCCCAGCGTCAGGTGTTCGCCATCGACGGTGAGGATGTCGGCCTTGAGCAGGTTGTGCACGGTCAAACCGTACTTCAGGCAATGCACACCACCGGCGTTTTCCGCCACGTTGCCGCCGATGGAGCAGGCGATCTGCGAGGACGGGTCCGGCGCGTAGTACAGGCCGAACGGCGCGGCGGCCTGGGAAATCGCCAGGTTACGAACGCCCGGCTGGACCCGAGCGGTGCGCGCAGCGGCGTCGATATGAAGGATGTTGTTGAAGCGCGCCATCACCAGCAGCACGCCTTTTTCCAACGGCAATGCACCGCCAGACAAACCGGTCCCGGCGCCGCGAGCGACTACCGACACCTGCCGTTCATGGCAGAGGCGAAGCACCCCTTGAACCTGATCGATGGTTCGCGGCAGCACCACCAGCATGGGCGTGGTGCGATACGCCGAGAGTCCGTCGCATTCGTATGGCTTGAGTTCCTCCTGCTGATGCAGCACTTCCAGGTCCGGCCACTGCGTGTGCAGGGCCTGCAGCAATGCATTTTTGTCGACGTCAGGCAGGACACCGTCAACGCGTTCGTCGTAGAGAATATTCATCGGTGCACGACACTCGCTTGTTTTTATAAGAGGGTCTGTTTACGTATGCAGCTGACTTGCATCATTGGCCCGAGGCGTTCTACTGTCTATGCGTTGTTTGGCTGGTCGAACCAGTTTTTTACTCGCTAGTTTTTTGTAATTTTGAAAAAGCTCAAATAGAACAGTTGCTTATGTTGGTCTTTGAGTCTGCGCGGTTTTGGTGTTGAGACTGGTCATACCAGTTGGAGAGTTCGATGGACAGCACAACGGTGACCCGTAATCCACAAGTGGCAGACGTGGTCTGCGAGCGTATAGAACGGCTGATCGTCGACGGGGTCCTCAAGACCGGGCAGCTGTTGCCGTCGGAACGGCGCTTGACGGAAAAACTCGGCGTTTCACGTACCGCGCTTCGCGAAGGCCTGAAGCTGTTGCGCGCTCGCGGGATTATCAAGACGGAGCAGGGCAAGGGCTCATTCGTGGCCGACCTGTCAGGGCATGGTGCCGCGTCGCCACTGCTGCATTTGTTCAGCTCGCAGCCACGGACGCTCTACGATCTGTTCGAAGTGCGCAGTCTGCTCGAAGGTGAATCCGCACGCCTCGCGGCCCTGCGCGGTACGGACGCCGATTTTGTCCTGATCACCCGCGCCTATGAAGCGCTGCTCGATGCCCACAGCCGTTCGCTGGACGCGTCCGCCCATGCCCGGCTCGACCATGCGTTTCACCTGGCGATTTGCGAGGCTTCGCACAACCCGGTGCTGGTGCAAACCCTGCGTTCACTGACCGATTTGCTGCTGAACACGGTGTTCGCCTCGGTCAACAACCTCTATCACCGCGAAACGCAAAAAAAGCAGATCGACCGTCACCACGCACGCCTCTACAACGCCGTGACCGGGCGTATGCCGGAACAGGCGCGCAAGGCCGCCATCGCCCACATCCAGAGCATCTGCGAAAACCTCAAGGAAATCGAAGGCGAGGAACAGCGGCTGGTTCGGGCCACGTTGCGACTTGAGGGGTGGACGTAAAAGTCCCGCCATTGCCTGAAACTCAGTCTTCATCCTTTGAGCGACGTTTAGCTGCCCGCTGCTTTTTTTCGGGAGCGGCAGGCCAGGCGTTGATGACCGACTGCAAGAACTGCTTGGACAACTCAGGGTTGTCCAGCGCTCGGGCAATCAGCATCGCACCCGCGATCGACGAGAGTATGCGCAGCGATTCCTGATACTTCTCGTCGTGGGTTTCTCCCTCGACAAGCGCCATCAGCGTTTCGATCAAACGCTCGACGCCTTTGGTGAAGGAACTGCTGACAGCACCGCCGTTGCGGGCAACATCTGCGGCCAGTGCCGGGATGGGGCAGCCATCGATCCAGTTATCCAGATGCCCCAGCGTCAGGTAACGCTTAATGAGTTCGGGAACGGATTTGGCGTCTCGCCAGACATTGGACTCGAACGTGCGGGTGATCGCCTCCGAAGCCAGCTGTTCCTTGCCGCCCGGAAACTGTCCGTAAAAGCCGCCGTGGGTCAGGCCCACGGACCGCGACAGTTCACCGATGCCGATTCCGTCGATGCCTTTTTCCCGGTACAGCCGAGACGCGGCGGTGAGGATCGCCTCTTTGTTCGCCGCGGCCTGGTCTTTCGTGACTTTCATGAGACTGCTCCTGTAGCGCGCTTGGCCTCGCCTGCGCAAAGCTTGACTGAGAGGCTAGCTTTGATGATGCTCGTCATATAAAGTTGGCGCAATGGCTTTGTCGGCCTCGGCGCCAGTCTGGCGGATCCCGAGCCTGCGGCTCAAGTCAAAAATATCCACGTGGACCTGACTCATGAAACGTAATGACCTGCGCAGTATCGATCTGAATCTACTGGTGGTGTTCGAAGCGCTCATTCAGGAGTGCAACGTCAGCCGTGCCGCTGAGCAATTATCACTCGGCCAGCCAGCGGTTAGCGCAGCGTTGGTGCGTTTGCGCAAGCTGTTCAACGACCCTCTATTCCTGCGCATCGGTCGCAGGATGGTGCCCACGCCACGGGCATTGAGTGTGGCGCAGACGGTTGGGCCGGCGCTGGATTCTGTTTGTACTGCGATCAGCAATGCAAAGGGTTAGTCAGGCCGATCCCTTTTTTTGCCCTTATACATGACGGCTATCATTATTGATGATAGCCAACTTCACTCGGATCAATTCGTCGTGACCTCGCGCGAGGTTGAGAATCCGGAAAATCCTAAAATCGTCTGGCGGACACTACCCATGGAACAGTCACTCAAACCTTTGCGTTATCCCCTTGCTGCGCTGGCACTGATGGCGCTTGCCGCGTGTGATCGGACGCCCAATGCCGCTCAGGCTCCGAAGGCGCCGCAGGTCACCGTCGCGAAAGTGCTTGAGCAGCCTATTACCGAATGGGATGAAGTGACCGCGCGCCTGGAAGCGCCAGAAACCGTCGAGGTGCGTCCACGGGTAACCGGGCAGATTGACCGCGTAGCCTTTGCTGACGGCGCGCTGGTTAAGAAGGGCGATTTGCTGTTCCAGATTGACCCACGTCCGTTCGAGCACGAAGTGCATCGCATCGAGGCGCAGCTGCAGCAGGCCCGCGCCACGCTGGTCCGTACCGGCAACGAAGCGCAGCGCGGCCAGCGGCTGTTGAGCAGTAACGCAATTTCCGCCGAGCTGGCCGACACCCGCACCACCACCGCGCAGGAAGCCAGGGCCGGTGTCGATGCGATTCAGGCGCAGCTGGATCTCGCGCGTTTGAACCTCAGCTTCACCCGCGTCACCGCGCCGATCACTGGCCGGGTCAGCCGTGCGGAAATCACCGCCGGCAACATCGTAACCGCCGACACCACAGCGCTGACCAGCGTGGTTTCCACCGACAAGGTTTACGCCTATTTCGATGCCGACGAACGCATGTTCCTCAAATACAGCCTGCTTTCCCGCCAGGGGCAGCGCGGTCAAACCACGCCGGTGTACATGGGCCTATCGAACGAGGAGGGCAACAGCCACCTCGGGCAGATGAACTTTGTCGACAACCAGGTCAATCCGAAAACCGGCACCATTCGCGGTCGCGCGGTGTTCGACAACGCTGACGGCCAGTACACCCCCGGCCTCTACGCCCGGTTGAAACTGGTGGGCAGCGCCGCGTATCCCGGCCTGCTGATCAAGGATGAAGCGGTGGGTACCGACCTCGGCAAAAAATTCGTGCTGGTGGTCGATCAGGACAACAAAGCCGTGTATCGCAGCGTCGACCTGGGGCCGAAGCTTGAAGGCCTGCGCATCGTGCGCAGTGGGTTGCAGAAAGAGGATCGCATCGTCATCAACGGCCTGCAGCGCGTTCGGCCTGGCGCGCAGATTGACCCTCAGGATGCGCCGATGGCTAGCCCGGAAACGGTCGCCACGCTGGCCCGCCAGCGTCAGGCGATTGAAGCCGCCAATCAGCCGGCGTCCGCCCAGTCACCTGCACTGGTGAAAGCGGATTCAGCCGCTGCGCCTCGCGGATAAGGAGCCTCGACATGAAGTTTTCCCAGTTCTTTATCACGCGCCCGATCTTCGCCGCAGTACTGTCGCTGCTGATCCTGATTGCCGGCGCCATCTCGCTGTTCCAGTTGCCGATCAGCGAATACCCGGAAGTGGTTCCACCGACCGTTGTGGTCCACGCCAACTACCCGGGCGCCAACCCGAAGGTCATCGGCGAAACCGTGGCGGCGCCGTTGGAACAAGCCATCACCGGCGTCGAGAACATGTTGTACATGTCTTCGCAGTCCACGGCGGATGGCCGGCTCACGCTGACCGTGACGTTCGCCTTGGGCACCGATCTGGACAATGCCCAGGTCCAGGTGCAAAACCGCGTGACCCGCACCGAGCCCAAGCTGCCCGAGGAAGTGACGCGAATCGGCATCACCGTCGACAAGGCGTCGCCCGAGCTGACGTTGCTGGTGCATTTGGTGTCGCCGGACAAGCGCTACGACATGCTCTACCTGTCGAACTACGCGATCCTCAACGTCAAGGATGAGCTGTCGCGCCTGGAGGGCATTGGTGATGTGAAGATGTTCGGTATCGGTGATTACTCGCTGCGTATCTGGCTCGACCCGAACAAGACCGCTTCGCGCAACCTGACCGCGACCGATGTGGTCAACGCGGTGCGTGAGCAGAATCGTCAGGTTGCTGCCGGGCAACTGGGCTCGCCGCCGGCGCCGAATGCCACGAGCTTTCAGATGTCGATCAACTCCCAAGGGCGGCTGGTCAGCGAGGAAGAATTCGAGAACGTGATTATCCGCAGCGGTCCGAACGGCGAAATCACGCGTCTCAAGGACATTGCCCGGGTCGAGCTGGGTTCTAATCAGTACGCCTTGCGCGCCTTGCTCAATAATGAGGAAGCGGTGGCGATGCCGATCTTCCAGCGTCCGGGTTCCAACGCTATCGACATCTCCGACCAGGTACGGGCGAAGATGGCCGAGCTGAAGAAGAACTTCCCGGAAGGCATGGACTACGAGATCGTCTATGACCCGACGATCTTCGTTCGCAGTTCGATCGAGGCGGTGGTTCATACGCTGTTCGAAGCGCTGATTCTGGTGGTGCTGGTCGTCATCCTGTTTCTGCAAACCTGGCGTGCCTCGATCATTCCGTTGGTCGCGGTGCCGGTCTCATTGATCGGTACGTTTGCCGTGATGCACCTGTTCGGTTTCTCGTTGAATGCGCTGTCGCTGTTCGGCCTGGTATTGGCCATCGGTATCGTGGTGGATGACGCGATCGTGGTGGTGGAGAACGTCGAGCGAAACATCGAGTCGGGACTTGAACCGGTCGAGGCGACCAAAAAAGCCATGGGCGAGGTGACCGGTCCGATTATCGCCACCGCGCTGGTGCTGTGTGCGGTGTTCGTTCCTGCGGCCTTTATTTCGGGCCTGACCGGGCAGTTTTACAAGCAGTTCGCGCTGACCATTGCCATCTCGACCGTGATCTCGGCGTTCAACTCACTGACCTTGTCGCCGGCATTGGCCGCCGTGTTGCTCAAGGCCCACGGCGCGCCGAAAGACCGTTTCTCTAAAGTACTGGATCGTCTGCTGGGTGGCTGGTTGTTCAAACCCTTCAACCGCTTCTTCGATAAGGCCAGCCATGGTTATGTGATTGCGGTGGCCAAAGTCATTCGAGGCAGCAGCGTGGCCTTGCTGGTGTACGCCGGTCTGATCGCCATGACCTACATGGGTTTCAGCACTACGCCGACCGGCTTCGTGCCGACCCAGGACAAGAAGTACCTGGTGACCTTTGCGCAATTGCCGGATGCGGCCAGCCTTGATCGCACCGAGTCGGTGATTCGGCGCATGAGCACCATCGCCATGAACGAGCCGGGCTTTGACAGCGCCGTGGCCTTCCCCGGCTTGTCGATCAATGGTTTCACCAACAGCCCGAACGCGGGTATTGCCTTCATTGGCTTGCGGCCCTTCGATGAGCGCAAAGACCCGAGCCTGTCAGCCGGGGCGATTTCCGCTTCGCTGAACGCCAAGTTTGGCGGTATTCAGGACGCCTACATTGCGGTGTTCCCGCCGCCGCCGGTTCAAGGGTTGGGCACCATTGGTGGCTTCCGTCTGCAGATCGAAGACCGGGGCAACCTGGGTTATGACGAACTGTACAAAGAGACCATGAACATCATCGGCAAGAGCCGCAGCGTGCCGGAACTGGCCAACCTGTTCACCAGCTACACCGTCAATGTGCCGCAGGTCGAAGCCGCCATTGACCGTGAAAAAGCCAAGACCCATGGCGTGGCGATCAACGACATCTTCGACACCTTGCAGGTGTACCTGGGTTCGCTGTACGCCAACGACTTCAACCGTTTCGGGCGCACCTATCAGGTCAACGTCCAGGCCGAACAGCAGTTTCGCCAGGAGCCGGAGCAGATCGGCCAGTTGAAAGTGCGCAATGACCACGGCGAGATGATCCCGCTGGCCACGTTCGTCAAGATCAGCCCGACCTCCGGGCCGGACCGCGTCTCGCACTACAACGGTTTCGTCACCGCGGAAATCAACGGCAGTGCAGCGCCCGGCTACAGCTCCGGCCAGGCACAAGCGGCGATTGAAAAACTGCTCAAAGAAGAGCTACCCAATGGCATGACCTACGAGTGGACCGACCTGACCTACCAACAGATTCTGTCCGGCAACACCGCGCTGCTGGTGTTCCCGCTCTGCGTGCTGTTGGCGTTCCTGGTCCTGGCCGCGCTGTATGAAAGCTGGAGCTTGCCATTGGCGGTGATTCTGATCGTACCGATGACCCTGCTGTCGGCGATTGCCGGGGTGATCATTTCCAAGGGCGACAACAACATCTTTACCCAGATCGGCTTGATCGTGCTGGTCGGCCTGGCGTGCAAGAACGCGATCCTGATCGTCGAGTTCGCCAAGGACAAACAGGAGCAGGGCATGTCGCCGCTGGAAGCGGTGCTGGACGCCTGCCGCATGCGTCTGCGGCCGATCCTGATGACCTCTTTTGCCTTCATCATGGGCGTGATTCCGCTGGTAACGTCCACCGGTGCCGGCTCGGAAATGCGTCGTGCAATGGGCGTCGCGGTGTTCTCCGGAATGCTCGGGGTGACCGTCTTCGGGTTGCTGCTGACGCCGGTGTTCTTCGTTCTGATCCGCCGCTACATCGAGCGCAAAAACGCGCACAAGGTTACCAAGGCTCACCAGGCAAACGCAGTGAATCCGGAGGCACACGCATGAACACCTTGAAGCTCTTTTTACCCAGCCTTCTGGTCGCCGCGCTCGCTGCGTGTACGGTCGGCCCGGATTACAAAACGCCGGACACCGCGCCCGCCAATGTCATGTCGGCGCAAACCGGCCACTACGATCAATCGCGTTTTGAAACGGTCTGGTGGCAACAGTTTGATGACCCGACACTCAATCAACTGGTGAGCAAATCCCTGCAAGGCAACCGCGATTTGCGCGTCGCGTTTGCTCGCTGGAAAGCCGCCCGTGCGATTCGTGATGACATCAGCAATGACAATTTGCCGGTGGTCACCAGCCGTGTCAGCAGCCAGCAGGGCAAGGCTCAGGTGCCCGGTCAGACCGAAAACCGGGTCAACATCGAGCGCTACGATCTGGGTCTGGACATGGCGTGGGAGATCGATCTGTTTGGGCGGATCCAGCGTCAACTGGAATCCAGCGACGCCCAGGAAGACGCCGCAGCAGCCGACTTGTATCAGCTTCGCGTGACGATGATTGCCGAGCTGGTGGATGCCTATGGCCAACTGCGGGGCGCACAGTTGCGGGAAAAAATTGCCCTGGCCAACCTGAAAAATCAGCAGGACTCGCGCAGCGTCACGGTCAGCCTGCGCGATGCCGGCGTCGGCAATGAACTCGACGTGGTGCGTGCCGACGCGCGTTTGGCGGCGGTCGAAGCAACGGTTCCGCAACTTCAAGCGGAGCAGGTGCGGCAGAAGAATCGCATCGCCACGCTCTTGGGTGAACGTCCGGATACCTTGAGCGTGTCGCTAAGCCCCGCCGAGTTGCCCGCCATCGCTAAAACGCTGCCGATCGGTGATCCCGCCGAATTGCTGCGCCGGCGTCCCGATGTGCTCGCCGCCGAACGCCGACTGGCGTCCGCGACGGCGGACATCGGCGTGGCCACCGCAGACCTGTTCCCGAGGGTGAGCTTGAGCGGATTCCTCGGGTTCACCGCCGGCCGTGGTTCGCAGATCGGTTCCAGTGCCGCCAGGGCCTGGGGGTTGGGCCCCAGCATTACCTGGGCGGCGTTTGACTTGGGCAGCGTGCGCGCGCGCATCCGCGGTGCCGACGCCAATGCCGAAGGCGCCTTGGCCACCTATGAACAGCAAGTGCTGCTGGCGTTGGAAGAGTCGGAAAACGCCTTCAGCGACTATGGCAAACGTCAACAGCGGCTGCTGTCGTTAATCAAGCAAAGCGAGTCTAGCCGTGCTGCCGCCGACCTGGCGGCGATCCAGTACAAGGAAGGGACGGTGGATTATCTGGTGTTGCTGGACGCACAGCGTGAGCGGCTGAATGCCGAGGATGCTCAGGCACTGGGTGAGACCGATCAGTACCGCGCGATCGTCGCGATCTATAAAGCGTTGGGGGGAGGCTGGGATAGCAGCGGTGGCAAGGTGGCGACGATTAATTGATGAGCCGGTGTACCTGCGTCGACGGCTGGGCCTGAAACATTGCCGAAATATTCCGGCCGTATGATCTGGGTCATCGAAAACCTGGGGTGTTATGGATGAATCGGTCATCAAGGAGCATGCGCAAACTGCTCGACGCTGTTGCCACCAACAACGAAGTCGCGGCGCTGGATGTCATGCGCGCCACCGAGCAACTCAAAGACGAGCTGTTGCGCCAGCGGCTGCTCAACCTGATTCACCAGCTCAATCAGGACGCTCATGACCTGCGATTGGCTCGAGACGACGTCCAGGGCGGCACCATCAAATTCGCCTGATGGGCCGCCCGGCGACTCTATGCAAAGCCAAGGAACGACAGGATCACGACGACTACCACAACTAATCCGACGATGTAGATGATGTTGTTCATGAAGCCCACCTCTCAATCTGAACAGGATTGCGATACGAGGGTGTTGCGCGTACGTATTACTAGGACCCGCTTGTTCTGCGCAAGGTTTCAGCCTTTCATCAGAGGTTGTTGAGGAGGGCCGCGTACCTGGCGTCAGTCAATAGTCGTTAAAACATTCAACGCCTGGGACGGCAGTGCGTTACCGGTCTTGATGGTCTTGGTAACAATGTAGGTGAAGTAGCGCTCGATGCCCAGGTCGTCGAGCAGCAGCTGATCAATAAAGCGCTGGTAATGATCAATGTCCGGGGCCTGGATCATCGCGATGTAATCAACACCGCCACCGGTGGCGTAACAGAACGCCACTTCGGCGGCCTCGTTCATCCGTTGCTCGAAACGCCGCATGTCCTGTGCGGTGTGCCGGGCCAGGGTGATTTCCACCAGCACTTGCTGACTTTTGAACACCGCGTTCCAGTCGATCTGCGCCCGGTAACCCTTGATCAGGCCCAGGGCTTCTAGTTTGCGCACGCGCTCCCATGCGGGTGTCACCGACAGGTTGATCGCCTCGGCCAGGCTCGACTTGGTGATGCGCCCGTCTTCGGAGAGGATCCGCAGGATTTTCAAGTCATAACGGTCAAGCTTGTGCATCTTCAACGAACTCCACAAACGAGGATGTAGGAGCGAGCTCGCTCGCGATGGACGTTAACGAAAACGCGTGTCTACGGGATAAACGCGGCGTTCTCGGGCCCATCGCGAGCGAGCTCGCTCCTACAGTAAAGCCAAGGTGTTTCGGTTACTGGGCGGTTTTGGCCTGGGCGACCCAGCCATCCATTGTCGCCTTGTTTTCGCTCATCCAGTCATCCGCCAATTTGCGAATGTTGCGCTCGCTGGCGCCATCCTGGCTGATGGTTTTTTCCCAGTAGCTCCAAGTGGCCTGGGGGAACGTCATCTGCTCAACCAGGGATTTGACGGCCGGGTTGGCCGCGACAAATTGCTTGTTGCCGATCGCGTACCAGTTCCACGCGGCCATGGCCATGCGGCAAGGATCGGCGCCGCCGGCGCAACCGGCCACCCCAGGCGTCAACGCCGAGACTTTGCTCGGTACATTGCCCGGCAAGGCATCAAACGGTGTCGGCAGCCAGACCACATCCTTGCCCGGCACCATGGTGTTGGTCATCCATGACGGCGCCCACGCATAGAAAAACACCGGCTCGCCACGTTTCAGGCGGGCGACGTTTTCAAACATCAGCGCTTCATATTTGCCGCGTACCGGGTTGACCGTGTCCTTGAGGCCGAACTTGTCGAGCTGGTAATCCACCACGTCGCCGCAGCCCCAACCCGGGTCGCAGCTGATCAGGTCAGCTTTGCCGTTCTTGCCAAACAGGCTGGCGATCTTCGGGTCTTTCAGCTGTTCCAGGCTGGTGATGTGGTAGGCGTCGGCGGTTTTCTTGTCGATCATGTAGCCGTTATAGCCGGCGCCGGTGATGGAGCCGCCGCCCACCACTTCGGTGCGGTCCTTGACCTTGTCAAAGCTGGGTTGCAGCTGGGGCAGGGTGACGTCCATCGAGAGGTCCAGGTCGCCCTGGGCCGCCGCCGGGAAAAACAACGTGGTGTTGACGGTGCTCAACTTGGTCGCATAACCGAGGCGCTTGCTGGCCTCGATGGCGATTTTTGTGATGACGTAGTTGCCGCCAGTGCTTTCCGACTGCACAAAGCGGATGGTCTTGCCCTTGCCTGGCAGATCCTCGGCCTGCACAGCAGTGCAAGCCAGGCCCACCAGGGATAACGTTGCTGCAAATCCAAGCAAGGCTTTGAATGGACGCATCATGATTTCCTCTTTTTGTTCTCGTTATGGTTAAAGGTTGGCAGTCAACAACTGGCATTCATGACTAATGTTGATCAGCTAAGCCATCACGCGATCCGTAGCAGCTGGCGAAGCCTGCGTTCGGCTGCGCAGCAGTCGTGAAATCAGGCGATGCGGTGTTTCAGGACTACCTCGCGCTCAGGGTTTACGACTGCTGCGCAGCCGAACGCAGCCTCGCAAGCTCGACAGCTGCTACAGAGCCGGGTGAAATGGCTTAACTGACCGGTATCAGGCATTCATGGTTTCCTTTTTTATGCGTTGACCGGGCGGGTATTGAGCAAGCGCTTGAACAGCGATTTGCGTTTGTGCACGGTCGGTTGCGCCAGGTTCTGGGTGATGCGGTCGAGCATCATTGCCAGCAACACGATGGCAATCCCGCCCACCGCCGCGCGGCCGACGTCCATCCGTCCCAGGCCTTGCAACACCACCAGGCCCAGGCCTTCGGCGCCGATCATCGCCACCACCACCGACATCACCATGGCCGTGAGCACCGTCTGGTTAAGGCCGCCGAGGATGGTCGGGATCGCCAGTGGCAACTGGATTTCCCAGAGCAATTGCCGGCGATCGGCACCAAAGGCGTGGCCGGCTTCCACCAGTTCGGTGTCGACCATGCGGATGCCCAGGTAGGTAAAGCGAATCAGCGGTGGGCAGGCGGAAATGACCACCGCGACTTCACCGGACACGGTGCCGACCCCGAACAGCATCACCACCGGCACCAGGTACACGAAGGTCGGTGTGGTCTGCATGATGTCGAGGATCGGCCGCATGACCTGCCAGACCCGTTCGCTGCGAGCGCACCAGATGCCCATCGGAATGCCGACGACCATGCAGATCACAATCGCCGTGGTGATCAGTGACAAAGTGGTCATGGCTTCGTCCCACACCCCCAGCATCGCAATGGCCACCAGGGCGGCGGCGCTGAAGATCGCGACGCCCAGGGTCGCGGCGCGATAGGCCACGAGGAACATCAGCAGCACCATGATCGGGAAGGGAATGGCATGGATCAGCGAGTCGCTAAACGCCAACAAGTGCTCCACCGGCCAGCGAATCGCCAGGAACATCGGCCGCAAATGAATGCCCAGCCACTCGACGCCTTGGCTGATCCATAGGTCCACGGGGAAAACAGCGAGGTCTTCTGAACTAAGCATGGTGTGCAACCTCCGCAGCGACAGGGCGATGGGCCGCGACGCTGGCAATGCAATCAAGGATGTGGGCGCTGTTCAGGGTGCCGATAAACAGCCCCTCGCCATCGACCACGGCGACCGGCAGGCCCGGTTTGAGCAAGCGCGCCACTTCGACCAATTTGGCGCTGGCCGGCACACTGACAAACTGGGTCGAAAGGCGTTGCAGCGCATCGGCGCCGCCACCGACAGCCAACAGCGAGGCTGAGTCGAGCACGCCAACTGCCTTGCCGCTGGCGCTGAGGACGAAAGCGCTGGAGCTTTCATTGCCAACGATGCGGGTGTCGCCCTGGGTCAACAGGGTGCTGGCGGTTTCCATGATCGACAGGGCATCAAACAGCCGTGAGCGGTCGACGTCCCGGGTAAATGCGGCCACGTAGTCGCTGCCGGGGTCCATCACGATTTCCTGCGGCGTGCCCTCGCGCACCACCTGGCCGTCGGCCATGATCGCGATGCGAGTGCCCAGCTTCAGGGCTTCCTGAAAGTCGTGGGTGATAAACAGAATGGTTTTCTTCAGCGTGCGTTGCAGGCGCAGCAACTCGTCCTGCATTTCCGTGCGAATCAGCGGATCGAGCGCGCTGAAAGCTTCATCCATGATCAGCACATCGGCGTCGGTGGTCAGTGCCCGGGCCAAGCCGACCCGTTGGCGCATGCCGCCGGAGAGTTCGTGGATGTGGTGATCGGCCCACTTGGCCAGGCCGACAATGGCCAACACTTCCTCGGCGCGTTTGCGCCGCTGGGCCGGCGCCACGCCGCGCAGCTTGAGGCCGAATTCGGTGTTCTCGATCACGGTTTTGTTCGGCAGCAGGGCGAAGTGCTGGAACACCATCGAGATGCGCGTGCGTCGCACGTCCCGCAACTCGCTTTCGTTGAGGGTCACCAAGTCCTTGCCGTCGAGCAGGATCTTGCCCGCCGTGGGTTCGTTCAAGCGGTTGATGCAACGCGCCAGGGTGGATTTTCCCGAGCCGGACAGGCCCATGATCATGTAGATCGCGCCACTGGGAATGGACAGCGATACGTTGTTGAGGCCGACCACCGTGGCGGTCTCGGCCAGGATTCGGTCTTTGCTGGCCCCGGCCGTCAAGAGCTGCATGGCTCTTTCTGGCGTCGAGGAAAAGACCTTGTAGAGGTTTTCAATCTTCAGTCGTTCGCTCACCAATTGCCTCCAATTGTTATTTTGCAATCTGCGGAAAACTTCATTTATCGAAATTTTTGGGCTACTGGCAGTTAAAAGGTCATTCAGTCACGCAAGGGTGCAGTTTCAAAAATTTCTTGTTGTCCTGTACAGCACGATGTACCGCTGACGCAGCCTCGCTGGGGCTCGACAGCGGCTACGCCAAATCAACTTTGCGCTTCCTGGGTCATGCTTTCCCGGGCCTTACGGGCCACCCTAAAGGCTTCGACGCCTGCCGGTACGCCGCAGTAAACCGCGATCTGCAGCAGAGCGGCACGCAGTTCGTCGTCACTGAGGCCGTTGCGCATGGCCCCGCAGAAATGCGTGCCAAACTCGTCCATCCGGCCCAGCGCCGCCAACATGCCCAAATTCAGCAGGCTGCGTTGCTTGAGATCAAGGCTGTCATCGGTCCAGACCATGCCCCAGCAATACTCATTGAGCACGTCCTGGAACGGACGGGAAAAATCATCGGCCTTGCCCAGGGCCTGATCGACGTAAGCGTTACCCAGGACCTGACGGCGAACCGTTTCACCCTGGGCCTGCAAGGATTTATCCATGGTCTGTCTCCGAATCAATCAGAAAGTCGCGCATGAGGGTTGCCACCTGTTCCGGCGCTTCGATCAGGATGCAGTGACGCAATCCCGGCAGAATCTCCAGCCGCGAGCCTTTGATACGCTGGTGCATGAGCCCGGCCATTCTCGGGTTGGAACCCACGTCGTCGGCGCCCGTGGCAATCAGCGTCGGGCAGCGGATCTGCGCGAGCTGTTCGCCGAAATCCGACTCCGCCAACACCCGATACGCCGCCGCGTAACAGCCCGGATCGTTGTCGGCATTTCGCTGGCGTAAACCGGCGACGACTTCGGGGTGACGCGCCTGGAAGTCCTCGGTCAGCCAACGCGACAGCGACGCCTGGTAATGGGCAACGGGCTCGCCAGCCTGCAAAGCGACCAAACGCTCCTGCACCCGTTCGCGTTCTTGAGCATTACGCCCGGCGACCGTCGACAACAACACCAGCCGACGAATGCGTGCCGGATGGGTCAGGGCCATGCGCTGGGCGATCAATCCTCCCAAGGAAAAGCCAGCCAGATCGAAGCGATAGAAGCCGACATGGTCGGCCAGGGCCAGCGCTTCGCCCACCAGATGATCGATTTCATAACGGCCCTGAGTGCGAGATGACTGGCCATGGCCGCGCAGGTCAAAGGTCAACACGGTGAACTGCTCTTTCAAACCGTCCACCACCTCGGCCCAAGCCTCAAGGCTTGAACCGACGCCATGGATGCACATCAGTGCTCGCGGGCCATGGCCATCGAGGCGATAGTTGAGCGTGACGTTGGCCACGCTGAAACGTTGTGCGTCGCTCATGGCGCTTACCCCGTGACCTTGTCGCGACGTTTGGCACGCTCGCGCTCGGCGAATACCGGCATCACTTCATCGATAAACAGGCGCAGCGTCTGCTTCTGCAATTCGAATGGCAGGTTGAAGGTCAGGCCTAGGCAATACTGGTCGACGCCGGCCGCTTCGTAATCGAGCAACTTCTCGATGATCTCGTCCGGGGTGCCGAACATCAGGTTGCGTCGAATGTTTTCCGGGTTGTAGTTGTCCTTGCCCCGGACGCTCTCAAAGGGTACCGGTTCGGGGAAGCCGTTGTGCACCGAGCCGATGTTCTGCATCAGGTTTTCGAAGGCACGGCCAAAGTCCATGCTGTGCTTGACTGGCAACTCCCAATCACTGGCCTTGGCGTACACGCAGGTGCGGCGTTGCATCATGAAACGTGGGCGCGGCACATGGGGATGGTCGGCCACGGCTTTGTTGAATTTCTCCCCGAGTACCGCGATTTCCGCGGCCGGTAACGAGAGCGGGGTGGACAGGATGTTCGCGCCGATACTCACTGCCCAGTCGAAGGTGCCAGGATCCCGTGCCGCGACCCAGATGCGCGGATGCTCCTTTTGCAACGGTTTGGGCACGGCTGCCGTCAGCGGGAATTTCCAATAGTGGCCGTCATGGGCGTAATCGCCGGCCCAGAGTTTTTGCACGGCTGGCACCAGTTCCTTCATGTAACCCACGCCTTCCTGTTGCTGCAGGCCGGGGGTCATGCGGTCGAACTCATACTGATAGGAACCGCGCGCAATGCCGAATTCCAGGCGCCCGTTGGTCAGGTGGTCGCACAGCGCTGCTTCACCCGCCAAGCGGATCGGGTGCCAGTAGGCGGCGGCCAGGGTTGCGGTGCCCAGGCGAATGCGTTGGGTGTGTTGGCCCAGCCAGACCAGGGTCTGGAACGGGTTCGGCGCGATGGTGCATTCGAGCGTGTGGTGCTCCGAGGTCCACAGCGTTTCGAAGCCGCCTTCATCGGCGATCTTCGCCAGTTCCAGCAGGTTGGCCATGACGGTCTGCATCGGCACGTCCGGGGAAAAGCGTTCCATGCTCAGGGATACGGCAAATTTCATAAGGTGCTCCTTAATCGCTTGATCAGCGCAGGCGGATGACGAAGGGGTCTTGCATCTCGCCGGAGTAGTCGATGACCACGTTCTTGGCGCGGGAAAACTCGCGCATCACGTCAAAGCCGCCACGACGGCCGTAACCGCTCTGTTTGAAGCCGCCATTGGCGGACATGTACGCCGCGCTGCGGTAGGTGTTGATCCACACGGTGCCGGCGTCGATCCGGTTGGCGAAGCGCATGGCGCGGTCGATGTTCTGGGTCCAGATGCCCGAGGCCAGGCCGTAGTTGGTGTCGTTGGCCAGGCTGATCATCTGTTCTTCCGAGGTGAACGGCATGACGCCGACCACCGGGCCGAACAGCTCGTCGCGCATGAAGGACATGTCGTTGGTGGCGTTTGCCATGACGGTCGGTTCGAAGTACCAGCCTTCGGACAGATTGCTCGCGCCTGGGCGTTTGCCGCCGACAGCTATCTGCGCCCCTTGTTGCACGCCGCTGGCGATGTACCCTTCGAGTTTTTGCAGTTGCGCTTGCAGCGCCAACGGGCCGATGTCGGTGTGCTCTTCCATGGGGTGGCCGACGCTGATGCGCTGGGTGCGGGCCACCAGGGCTTCAACGAACCGGTCGTAGATCGGCGCTTCGACGAAGCAGCGCGAGCCGGCGACGCAACTTTGCCCGGCCGCGGCGAAGATGCCGGAGACTACGCCGTTGACCGCCTTGTCGATATCGACATCGGCAAACACCACATGCGGTGACTTGCCGCCCAATTCCATCTGGCACGGCACCAGGTTGTTCGCCGCATTACCAGCGATGCGCCGACCGGTGTCGGTGCTGCCGGTGAACACGTACTTGGCGATGCCGGGGTGGCGGGTCAGCGCATCGCCGGTGACCACGCCGTTACCGGTGACGACGTTGACCACACCGGCCGGGAAGCCGGCTTCGATGATCAATTCGGCCAGGGCGAGGGTCGAAGCGCTGGCATGTTCGGAAGGTTTGATCACCACGGTGTTGCCGATGGCCAGGCACGGCGCCAGGGTGCCGGTGAGCAGCATCAGTGGTGAGTTCCACGGGGTGATCATGCCGATCACGCCCAAGGGTTCGCGGGTGCTGTAGTTGAGCTGGTTGAGCTTGTTGACCGGGATGGTTTCGCCTTGCAGCTTGTCGGCCATGCCGGCGAAGTAGGTGTAGGCGTCGGGCAGGGCGCTCATCTGGGCGCGCATTTCGCGCAGCAGCTTGCCGTTGTCGCGGGTTTCCAGCAGCGCCAGGGCTTCGGCGTTTTCCGCCACCAGTTGGGCCAGGCGATACAGCAGTTTGCCCCGTGCGGTGGGTGTCAGGTTGCGCCATTGCGGGTCATTGAACGTGCGCTGGGCCGACGCCACCGCACGGTCGACATCGCTGGCATCCGCTTGGGCGAATTGGTACCAGGCCTGGCCGGTCGTCGGGTCGAAGCTGTCGAAATAGGTTGCACTGTCGGGCGCGACGAAGCGGCCATCGATAAACAGGTTAAGGCGATTGCCCTCAAGGGCGCTGACCGTGGTTTTCATGCAGGAGTCCTGTGGGTGCGTTTCAAAGGGATTCGTGGGCCAGCGCGGCGTAGGGCGGCGTGGCGTTTTCGATCATTTCCACCCGGCCACTGGCGGCCGAGCCGGTGTAAATGCCGAACTGCTGGTTTTTGCGCTCGCGGGCATAGCGGCGGACCACCGAACGCAGTTCGTTGACCGGCATCTGCTCGATGGGCAAGTCGTCCAGCGGAAAGAAGCGCAGGGTGTCGGGCAGTTCGACGTCGGGGTCGAGGCTGTCGAGTTGGGCGCGATAGATCAGGAAACCGGGGTCGGTGTCGTCGACATCGAACACCGAGTACAGAAAGGTCGATTCCAGTTCGATCGACAGTGCGCTCTGGCCCGCGTCGATAAAGCCCTTGCGCTTGCCGGCCACGGGCAAGGTCCAGCCGCCGTTACCGTCGGCGCGGAACAGAATGGCGTCGCCGGCTTCGATCAAATAGCCAATGATCATCTTGTGCGAGTCCAGCCAACTGGCCGGCAGCGGGTCCTGGATGTTGGCGTAGCGGCCCCGGCAGAAACACAGCGGCAGCTTGGGGCTGGTGCCGAAGGCCCGGACCTGGCCGATCAGTACCAAGTGGTCGCCGGCCTCGATACGCTGGTCAACGGTGCAATCGAACCAGGTCAGGCTGTCAGTGAGAATCGGCGCGCCGGTGTGGACCTTGTCGTGGTTGACGGTGTGGAATTTGTCCGGTGACTTCGAAGCAAACGTCCCCGAGACGTCCACTTGGCCTTCGTGCAGCAGGTTGACGGCGAAGTGCTCGGTGCTGGCGAACGAGGCGAAGCTGGCTGCCGATTTGCCGACGCACACCAGGAGTAGCGGCGGGTCGAGGGAGACCGAGGTGAACGAGTTGGCCGTCATGCCCCGCGGGTTGCCCTCGGCATCATGGGTGGTGATCACGGTAACCCCGGTAACGAAGGTGCCGAAAGCCTGACGCAAGGCGCCGGGATCGACTGCTGCAACGTTGGCGCTGACCATGGTGCTCGGCATCGGAGTACTCCTGTTTCAATGGCGTGTTTCTTATGGTTTGAAGCAAGCCTACGGGGAACAAAACGCCACGGCTTGCATCGATCTGGAGCAACCGCAGCAAAAGTTTTGCTGCGGTTCAACGGAGTATTCAGTCCTTCGGATGCTCGGCTTCCATCTCGGCCATGTCCTGGTACCGGTCAGCAATGCGCGGATGGGGACGCGAGCCGTCGGCGGCACCGATGGCAATCAGGACTTCGTCCGGGCCCGGTGCATCGGCGATCTGGAAGTTGGCGGTGAGAAAGTGCGAGCGCTTGCCGGTTTCGCTTTTGTGCACCATCGGCAGGGCGAGCAGGGCGCCCGGTGCGTTGCGGGTGTTGGTGAAGCTCAGGTAAGCGGTGCCTTCGACGGCTTCGCGGAACAGATTGCCGAAACGCAGGGTGTGGATCAGGCCCGAGGCGTGCTCGATTTCACCGTTGACCCCCACGGCGGCAGCCTTGCCAAACGCTTCAACCTTGCCGCCCGGCATCAGCGCAATCAAACGGCGGGTCATCTCATGGCCCAGGCCGGGAGCCAGGCGCAGGATTTCCGGGCGCAGGTTTTCGACAAAGCCCTGGCCGGCCCAAGGGTTCTTCAGCACGGCGGCGACCACGATCAGGGTGATCGGTTTGCCGGCGTCCTTGCCACCTTCGATAAAGGTCTCCTCAATAAAAGTGCAGTATTTCCTGACGCCCAGATTCTCTAGATTCATGATGACTCGTCGCCCTTGTGGCTGTTGGTTGTGGCCTTAGGCTAGGAGCAAAGGGAAACAGCGTCTTCCGTGGTTCAAGAGTGCAAATGCACTGGACATTGCTCGTAACCGGAGCAAGTATCAGGTCCGCCTGGCAGGCTAGTTTTGCTGCCGTGACCTCCACGTTCAGGTGAGCGCCTTGAATCGAGAAATGCAGATACTGTCGTTGCGCGATGTGGCCAGTCAGATCAACTCCGGCGGTGATCTGCAATCGATGCTGCACCAGTTGGTCTACGCCAGTTGTCGTCATACCCACTGGACCATGAGCTCGATCATGGCGATTGATATGGACGCCGGTTTTGGCCACGTCATCGCCCGCCATGACCCGACGTTGGTGCAGCGGCCGCTGGTGGATTGCTGGGAGTTGTCATCGAGCCCGGTGATGACCGCGTTGCAGCGCAATGAGCCGGTATTTATCCGCGACGTGCGCGAATGCGAGTACCCCGGCTATCGCCGCGAATCCCTGGAGCGCGATTACCGCACGGTGATGGTGATGCCGATGAATTGCACCGACTTCGACGGTCGGCCGATGGTGCTCAGCGTGATTTCCCGCACGCTCATGGACGTCTCGGAGGAAGACCGGGTGTTCCTCGGCATGATCATTCACCTGGGCGCCATCGCGGTGGAGCGTCAGCGCCAACTGGAAGCCGAGCGCCGCGCCGCCGAACGCATGCAGCAGGCGTTGCACGTGCACACCACGTTGCTGGAACACGTGCTGGGCGGTGGCTCGGTGACGTCGCTGTCGCTGATGGTCGGTAACCAATTGCCTAACCCGGTGATTGCCGTCGACTTCACCGCCAATCAGGTGGTGGCGGGGCGCTCGCCGGACACCACGTTGTTTGATGACAACGCCTGGCAGGCCGCTGTCGCCGGGGTCCTCAGTGTGCAGATCTCCAACGCCGCCCATGAAAGCCTGCGCAGCGCCCTGCGCAGTACGGTCAATTTATTCCTCGATGACGGCCAGCGTCAGTTCACCCTGCGGGCGCAGATTGAGCCGCTGATGGTCGATCATGAACTGGTAGGCGCGCTGGTCCTGTTTCCGGTGGCACAGCCGGTCAATGAACTGGACCTGATGATGCTGGAAAGCGCGAAGTTCGCCTTGAGCGTGCAGATGATGCGCAGCTTTATCCGCTTTCGCTTCGAAACCCGAACCCAGACCGAACTGCTGTTCGAGGTGCTCGAAGGCCGCTGGCGCGACGCCGATGATATCCAGCAGCGCGCGCAGCGCCTGGGCATCAACTTCAGTGCCGCGCAGCAGATGATCATCATCGATTACGGCACCAAGGCTGGAGAGTCGAAGAACCTGCATCACAACGTTGCGCGCATCCTCACGCGGGCGGCGATCAACTCAACGGTGATCGTCGTCGACAACGGCCTGGTGTGCCTCGTGCCCTCGGAAGGCGAAAAGGGCAGGGAGCGTCTGGCCAAGGTCCAGCGGCAGATGGCCGATGACTTGGCCCACTACCTGGGCGCCGAGCCGATACTGCTGGCCAGTGGCGTTTGCAGAATGCTCAGCGATTACCCGGCAGCCTGGGAACGCTGCAGGCGGCTGATCGATATTGCGCGCTCGTTCGGCCGCAGTGGCCCGATCTCCGACCAGGACTTTGGGCCGATCCCGATTTTCATGGCTGCGGTCGGCGGTGAAGACATTCGCACCTTCGTCAATGAAAGCGTCGGCGCGATGCTGGCCCATGACCGCAAGCACCACACGCCTTACCTCGAAACCCTCACCGTATACCTCAGGGAAAGCTGCCGCAGCCAGGCGTGTGCCGATGCAATGGGCGTGCACGTGACGACACTCAGGTATCGCCTGTCGCGCATTCAGGATCTGTTCGGCATTGATGTCGAAACACCGGAGCGGCGGTTTGCCACGGAGTTGGCGATTCATCTGCAACGGGTGATCGATAATTGATGACTGCGTCCTGGTCCTGAACATCGCGAGCCAGCTCTAATGCGTACTTTCAACGTTCAGAACCCGTTGACCGCAACCGTTCCCTCCCAGTGACTGCCAGTCGCTGACGCGCACCTCCCACCCCTTGCAAATCTGCAACGACCCTTGCGCAAACCGCTGTTTTGCGCTTGCCGGCCCGGTCGTATGCTCATCCACAGAGCACGTTTGAACGTGCCACCACCGAAGGACCTCTCCTAATAACTTACGATAACAACGGAGAACACTCATGGCTTCTCAAGACCCCAATGTCTGGCAGATCCTTGACCAGTGTGAAGAGCTGACCCGTATCAAACGCGAAAAAAATACCCTCTCGCTCACCTTGCTGCTCATTGCAGCGGCGTACTACGCGACCCTGTTGTTGGGGCCGACTTCCTTGAAAGCGTTTTTCAGCCTGCCGCTAGCAGGCGAATTGAACATCGGCACCGTCTTTGCCATTTCCCAATACCCTTTCTGCGGCCTCCTGGCCTGGATCTACCTGCGAAAAATGCGCTCGGTTGATCGGCAAGTCACGAGCCTGGTCAAGCAATACAAACAAGGAGAGCTCTGATGAAGCCTCTACGTGGGTTGTCTTTGATGGTTGGCGTAGCCATGGCCAGCCTGGCTGTTCCGGCGATGGCGCAAAACACCGTGGTGAATGGTCAGTTCCGCAGCATGACCTTCGTGGTCTTTGGTGCGCTGGTGCTTTTTACGTTGGCGGTGACGTGGTGGGCGGCTCGACGCAACAGTTCGGTCGGGGATTTTTACACCGGTGGCGGTGGGATCTCCGGTTTGCAAAATGGCTTGGCGATCTCCGGTGATTACCTGTCCGCAGCAGCTTTTCTCGGCGTGTCCGGCCTCATTGCCCTGTACGGGTTTGATGGAATCCTTTACGTCGTGGGTTTCTTTGTCGGCTTTATCCCCGTGTTGCTGCTGATTGCCGAGCCTTGTCGCAATCTCGGGCGTTACACCTTGAGCGACGTCCTGGCGTTTCGAAACGGTTTCCGCTCGTCGAAGACAGCAGGCGCTATTTCCAGTGTCTGCGTGGCCATCTTCTACCTGATCCCGCAAGTGGTCGGCGGTGGCGTCATCATCAAGGCGCTGGTCGGCATCGAGTACGAAGTGTCGGTGCTGTTGGTCGGTGCGTTGATGCTGGTGTATGTGTTGTTCGGCGGCATGCGGGCGACGACCTGGGTGCAGTTAATCAAGGCCGTGCTGTTGATCAGCTGCTGCTTCTTGATGGTGATGTTCTCTTGGGCGCCGTTCGGTTTTGATATCCCGCAGTTCATGCAAGGCCTGCTGCACAGCGACGCCCTGACGGCGCATATGTCAGGCATGTTCCCGGCGCAAACGCCTGGGGCCGACCTGAACCGCAGTTTCTTCCAGCCCGGGTTGTACTTGAAGAACCCGTTGGAGCAACTGTCACTGGGGTTGGCGCTGGTCCTGGGCACGGCTGCAATGCCGCACGTGCTGATGCGATTTTTCACCGTGCGTGACGCCGTGACGGCGCGGACTTCGGTGTTGTGGGCCATGTTGGGCATCGGTGTCTGCCACGTACTCATCGTGTTCATCGGTTTTGCGGCGGCGTATTACATCGGTGCGCCGACCATCGCCAGTTTCGACAAGGGCGGTAATCTTGCTGCGCCGTTGTTGGCGCAGTTTCTGGGGGGCGGTGCAGAAAGTTGGGTCGGCAACTTCATGTTGGCGTTCACCGCTGCCGTCGCGTTTGCCACGATCGTTGCGGTGGTGGCGGGGCTCACGCTGGCGGCCGCTTCTGCGCTAGCCCATGACATCTACGTCGGCGCGATCTGCCACGGCAAAGCCACAGAGCGGCAACAGGCGATGGCCGCGCGCATTGCCACGTTGTTTGTCGGGGTCCTGGCAATCGTGGTGAGCTTGCTGGCCAAAGGGCAGAACGTCGCGCACCTGGTCGGTTTGGCCTATGCCGTCGCGGCCTCGGCGAATCTGCCGGCGCTGCTGCTGACCCTGTACTGGAAACGTTGTAGCACCTGGGGCGTCCTGGCCGGAGTGGTCGGCGGCACATTGCTCGCGATTGCCCTGGTGCTGGTGTCGCCCAACATGACCTATCCCGCCCAGGTTCGCCAAGCGGCCTTGGCCAGCGTGGTGCAACTGCAACAGCAACTCGACACGCTTCCTGCCGATCAGGCCGCGCAACGTACTGCCCTGATCACCCAGCAGGCTCTAGCTCGCGCTACGGCTCAGGGCATCGCCGAGAACGCCACCAGTATGGTCGGTCTGCGTCAACCGCTGGTGCCGTTGCGAAACCCCGGGCTGATTTCGATCCCCGCCGGGTTCCTGCTGGTGATCGTGTTCTCCCTATTGTTCCGCGATCCCCGTTCGCAATCGATGTGGGCAGAGATGTCTGTGCGTCAGCACACCGGCATCGGCATCGCGGCCGCCGAAGCGCACTGAATTCCCACGCGGGTGCCTGCCGCCCGCGTACCTCAATCCACGACTATTTCCAAGGGGAACTCCCATGGCTCAATTACCTTCGCTCAAAGCCGCCGCGTGCCACGTCGCGCCGGTGTTTCTCGACAAAACCGCCACCACCGCCAAGGCGCTGAATCTGATCCGGGAAGCGGCTGCCAACGGCGCCGATCTGGTGGTGTTTCCTGAGTCGTTCATTCCGGCGTTTCCGGTGTGGGCCGCGCTGTGGGCACCGATTCTCAACCACGACCTGTTCGAACGGATGGTGGAAAACAGCCTGTACATCGACGGCCCTGAAATCGCCGCCTTACGTGCCGAATCCAAACGCCTTGGGGTGTTTGTGTCCATGGGGATCAGCGAGCGCAGCCACGCCAGTGTCGGTTGCATCTGGAACAGCAACGTCCTGATCGGCGATGACGGCGCCATTCTCAATCACCACCGCAAGCTGGTGCCGACGTTCTACGAGAAACTCATCTGGGCGCCGGGCGACGGGGAAGGGCTGCGTGTCAGCGATACGCGTATCGGCAGACTCGGTGCGCTGATCTGCGGCGAGAACACCAACCCGCTGGCGCGCTACGCATTGATGGCGCAAGGCGAACAGCTGCATATTTCCTGCTGGCCCGCACTCTGGCCGACGCACCGTCCGGACTCGGGCAGCAACTTTGATAACGTCGCCGCCAACCGTATTCGCGCCGGGGCACATTCGTTTGAGGCCAAGGCATTCGGCATTCTCTGTGCCGGCTACATGGACGCGACGATGCGCGACTTCCTGGTGGAGCGCGACCCGGCGGCCGCGCAGATCCTCGACAACACCCCCCGGGCAGCGACGATGTTCATTGACCCGACCGGTACCCAGGTGGGCGACCTGCTGCAAAACGAGGAAGGCATCTTGTATGCCGAACTGGATCTGAATCGCTGTATCGAGCCCAAGCAGTTTCATGACGTGGTGGGTTACTACAACCGGTATGACGTTTTCGACTTCAGTGTCAACCGGCGTCGCGATGAGCCGGTGGAGTGGAATGACGCACCGGTTTCACGAGCGAACGCCTCGTCAGGTTTGCGCGAACAACGGATCCTTGAGCAGCAAGTGTTCGAGGAAGCCGACCGCCGCCTTGACGCGGGGTACGTAGCGTAACTCGCGATGAACGCTGAGCCATAAGTCCCGGCTTCCACGCACCTCATCACCCAACAAGCGGCGCAGGCCAAAACGGCCTGCGTCGGCGAACTCCGGCAGCAGCACAATCCCCATACCCGCCGCCGCAGAGAACATCTGGGCCAGCATGCTGGAAGACTGGAAGGCATAGTTCGGTTTATCGACCACCTCCTCAAGCCAACGCACGGCGTCGATCTGGATCAGGTCTTCGATGTAGCCGACGAATCGGTGGTGTGACAGCGCCTCGACGTTTTCGGGAGTGCCGTGTTCCTTCAGGTAGCTGTCCGCGGCGTACAGGTGCAACGAAAACCGCCCCATGTGTTCAGCGTCGAGTCCTTTCCCGTGGGGCTTGAAGAAACCCAGGAACACATCGGCTTCTCGACGCGTGACATAGAGTTGCTGGGCCGATGTCACCAGTTCGACGGTAATCGCTGGGTACTCACGGTTGAACGCCACCAATCGACTGCTGAGATAAAGCGATGCGATCCCCTCCATGGTGCCGATACGCACCGGGCCATGCAGGGCACTTGATTGCCGATCCAGCGTGGCGGTCAACGCAGCGAAGCCGTTGTCCATGCCTTGCACCGAATCCAGCAACTCGCTGCCAAACCCATTGAGTGCAAGCCCGGTGTGACTGCGCTCGAACAAGCTGGCCCCAAGGGCATATTCAAGTTGAGCAATACGCCGGCTGACCGTGGATTGGTCAATGTGCAACTTGCGCGCAGCCTTGACCAGGTTGCCCGTTCTCGCGACAGCCAGAAAGATTCTCAGATCGTCCCAGTTGAGTTGGTCGGCGGACATGGCGTTCCTCGCAGTGGCACATGAAGTTGCGTTTTTGCGCGCTCTGTCAGCGGTGTTTTCCTGTCAGAGGTTGGCGACGACTGGCGAAAAAAAAATAGCGCCGTGCGTATCGTACACGTTTTTCAATCCGTGCTTTTTTGACTAAGCAGGCTGGCGTTTCAGGCTTCACGAGCTGAGATCAGTCAGCCATTCAACACAAGTTTTTCCAGATGTGTAAGCTCTCGATTTCGACTTTTAATGTTATAGGGTAACAATAGATAATGCTCGCCGCGGGACACCTCTATTCACCCTTGCTGCGATATCTCATGACCCAAAATCCTCCTCATTCCACGATCATCGTGGCTGGCCGGCTTACGTCCATTGACGCATTGAGAGGCATGGTGATTCTGTTCATGCTGCTCGACCATGTTCGTGAGACCTTCCTCCTGCATCGACAAGTGTCCGATCCCATGGACGTTGCCATGACCGAGCCAGCCTTGTTTTTCAGCCGGACGCTGGCCCATCTGTGCGCACCGATCTTTGTGCTGCTCACCGGTGTATCCGCCTGGTTGTATGGTGAGAAATACGCTGGCAAGGCAGACGTTTGCAGCTTTCTATTCAAGCGAGGCCTGTTTCTGGTGGTGCTGGAGCTCACCCTGGTGAACGTTGCCTGGACGTTCCAGTTCCCACCGACCGTCATTTACCTGCAGGTGATATGGGCCATCGGTTTGAGCATGATTGCCATGGCGGTGATGGTCTGGTTGCCGCGACGCGTATTGCTCTTGTTGAGTCTGGCGATCATTGCCGGTCACAACGTGCTGGACGCCGTGCACTTTCCGATTGAGTCGGCCATGCATGTGCCATGGGCGATTCTCCATGATCGAGGCTGGATCGAACTGTCTGAAGGGCTTCGATTGCGCACGTCCTATCCTGTGTTGCCATGGATCGGTGTCATCGGCCTGGGTTATGCCATCGGGCCGTGGTTCGGGCGCGCAGTGGAGGCGAAGGTGCGCCAGCGCAAGCTGATGCTCTGCGGCGTCGCGGGCCTGACCGGATTCATCGCGCTGCGACTGCTAAACGGTTACGGCGAGAGGCCCTGGGTTGGGGGTGATACGTCCCTGCAAACGCTGATGGGGTTTTTCAATATCACCAAATATCCACCGTCGCTGCTGTTTGTGGCGCTGACCCTGGGCGTCGGATTTCTACTGTTGTTGTGGTTGGAGCAGCGGCAGAACAGCCGATGGCTGCGCCCATTGACGGTGTTTGGATCGGCACCGATGTTCTTCTATTTACTGCACCTGTATGCGCTGAAGGTTTTGTATCTGATCGCCGTCGCTCTGTTCGGATTGAACCAGGGCAGCTGGTTTGGCTTCTCCTCGGTCGGCGCGGTTTGGCTCGCGGCAGGGCTGTTGGCCACTGCGCTTTACCGCCCGGTTCGAGGGTTCTCTGAGCTGAAGGCTCGACGTCGGGACATTACCTGGCTCAAATACCTGTAGTGCCGCCCTTTGTGCACTTTTATAAAGCCGTGGGGCAGGCCTCTGCACTATGCGAAGGCAAACGCCGGCGGCTCTTTTATGCGAGATCACCCGTTATAGGCCTGAAAACCCTTCTCAATGCGCTGTCTGCGCGATCTGGCACAAACGCTGCAAGACACTGTTCAGGCCCACCGCAACCGCAGTCGAGTGGGCAGCCCCCTCGGTCAACGACGATCGATTCGTGGGCAACATCGGTGGATCAGGCATAGACGTCTGGTGCTAACACCGCAAAAGAACAGGCAAAGACGCCTGGAACCGCAAGGTTTCAGGCGTTTTTTTTTGCTTTTTGAACCGTTTTAGCCGGGTGCTTCTTATGAACTCCAATGTTGCCACGTTGAACAAGCTGCAAACGCTGATCGTGATCGGCAATGGCATGGTCGGACATCATTGCGTCGAACAACTGATCGAGCGCGGTGCGCTCGACCACTATCGGCTGCACGTCTTCAGTGAAGAGCCGATGCGTGCCTACGACCGCGTGCACCTCTCCGAGTACTTCTCCGGCCGTGATGCCGAATCGTTGGCGCTGTCAGAGGCGTCGCTGTACCAGACGCCGGGCGTCACCCTGCACTTGGGTGTGCCGGTACTGGAAATCGACCGTGCCCGGCGCCAGGTGATCACTGCGCAAGGTTGCGTGTCTTACGACAAACTGGTCCTGGCCACCGGCTCCTACCCGTTTGTGCCGCCGATCGAAGGCGCCGAGGGCGACTCGCGCCTGGTCTATCGAACCCTCGAAGACCTCGACGCCATCCGCGCAGCGGCTGCCAACGCCCGGCGCGGTGTGGTGGTGGGCGGGGGCTTGCTCGGTCTTGAAGCCGCCAATGCGCTGAAGAGCCTGGGCCTGGAAGCGCATGTCGTGGAATTCGCCCCGCGCTTGATGCCGGTGCAACTGGACGAAATGGGCGGCCTGGCGCTCAAGTCGCAGATTGAACGGCTGGGCGTCGGCGTGCATTTGTCACGCGCCACGCAATCGATCAGTGCGGGCGAGCAATACCGCTACCGCATGAATTTTGCCAATGACGAATTCCTCGAAACCGACTTGATCGTGTTTTCGGCCGGTATCCGCGCGCAAGATGCGCTGGCCCGCCAATGCGCGTTGGACATCGGGCCGCGCGGTGGTGTGGTGATTGACGACGAATGCCTGAGCATCGACCCGAACATCTACGCCATCGGCGAGTGCGCGTCCTGGAATGGCAGCCTGTTCGGCCTGGTTGCGCCGGGCTATCAGATGGCGCGCAGCGTCGCGGCGCGGCTGTGCCACGAAGTCGCCGAGCCGTTCATGGGCGCCGACATGTCGACCAAACTCAAATTGCTGGGCGTCGATGTCGGCTCCATCGGTGACGCCCACGGCAACACGCCGGGTGCACGCAGTTACCAGTTCATCGACGAAACCACGGCCAGCTATCGACGCCTGGTGGTGGACGCGACCGGCAAGCACGTCCTCGGTGCGGTGCTGGTCGGTGACAACAGCTATTACGACACCCTGCTGCAATACATGCAGAACGCCATTGCGCTGCCGTCCGAACCGGCCAGCCTGATTCTGCCGTCGTCCGAAGGTGCTCCGACTCTGGGCCCAGGCGCGTTGCCTGAATCGGCAACCGTCTGCTCGTGCCATAACGTCACCAAGGGCGCCATCTGCTCGGCCATCGACGGCGGCTGCACCGACCTCGGCCAGCTCAAGTCGCAGACCAAGGCCTGCACCGGCTGCGGCGGTTGTGCCGGTTTGCTCAAGCAAGTCTTTGAGCACGAGTTGATCGCCCGTGGCGTCAGCGTCGATAAAAGCCTGTGCGAACACTTCGCCTATACCCGTCAGGAACTGTACGCGCTGGTGCGGGTAGAAGGGGTGATCACCTTCGAAGAACTGCTGGCCAAACACGGCCGTGGTCACACCGGTTGCGATATCTGCAAACCGGCCGTGGGTTCGATTCTCGCTTCGTGCTGGAACCAGCCGATCATGGACGCCTCACTGGTGCCGTTGCAGGACACCAACGACACCTTCATGGCCAACATGCAGAAGAACGGCACCTATTCGGTGGTGCCGCGCATCCCCGGCGGCGAAATCACCGCTGACAAATTGATCGCGATTGGTGTGGTGGCGAAGAAATACGACCTCTACACCAAAATCACCGGTGGCCAGCGTATCGACCTGTTTGGCGCGCAGTTGCATCAACTGCCGGAGATCTGGGCCGAGCTGATCGAAGCCGGTTTCGAAACCGGGCATGCCTACGGCAAATCAACCCGCACGGTGAAGTCCTGCGTCGGCAGCACCTGGTGCCGTTACGGCGTGCAAGACAGCGTGCAAATGGCCCTGACCATCGAAGACCGCTACAAGGGCCTGCGCTCGCCGCACAAGCTCAAATTCGCGGTGTCCGGTTGCACCCGCGAGTGCGCCGAAGCACAGAGCAAAGACGTTGGCGTGATCGCCACCGAGAAGGGCTGGAACCTCTACATCGCCGGCAACGGCGGCATGCGCCCACGCCACGCCGAACTGTTCGCCACCGACCTCGACGACGAAACCCTGATCCGTTACATCGACCGCTTCCTGATGTTCTACATCCGCACCGCCGACAAATTGCAGCGCACCTCGGTGTGGCGCGAAAGCCTCGAAGGCGGCCTCGATTACCTCAAGGACGTGATTATCCACGACAGCCTCGGGCTCGGCGCAGAACTCGAAGCGCAGATGCAACTGGTGGTCGACCGCTATGAATGCGAATGGGCCAACGCCCTCAAAGACCCGGAAAAACTCAAGCGCTTCCGTACCTTCGTCAACGACAAACGCCCGGACCCGGACATCCACTTCGTCCAGGAACGCGGTCAGCGCCGCCCCATCATGGCCGCCGAACTCAACCTTATTCCCGTCACCGAGGAGATTGCCTGATGAGCCAGTCCAATACCCAACGCATCGATGCCCTGAAAAACACCGACGTCTGGCAAACGGTGTGCGAACAACAGGACCTCGTCAGCAACTCCGGCGTCGTCGTCTGGCTCGACGGCGCCCAAGTGGCGCTGTTCTACCTGCCGACCGCCGAGGGCCGGACCCTCTACGCCATCGACAACCATGATCCGCAATCCGGAGCGAACGTCATCGGTCGCGGGTTGGTGGGGAGCATCAAAGGTGACTTGGTCGTGGCCTCGCCGATCTACAAGCAGCATTTCCGCCTGGAGGACGGCAGTTGCCTGGAGTATCCGCAACAGCGCCTGCGCGTGTGGCCGGTGCGGTTGAACGGTGGAAGAGTGGAAGTCGGACAGGCTTGAAGGGCAACGGCATCGCGTAGCCGATCGGAGGCATTTATGAAAACAGCCGCACAGCTACTGAAACTCAAGGTCGTGCAAAACCAGCACGTTCACAGCATCGCGCCAGACGAGATGGTCCTTGAAGCGCTGAAGATGATGGCCGAGAAAAACGTCGGCGCGCTGCCTGTCATCGACGCGGGGCAGGTGGTCGGCGTGATCAGCGAGCGCGACTATGCACGCAAAGTGGTTCTGCAGGGACGCTCTTCAGTCGGTACGCCAGTGCGCGACATCATGAGCGCCCCCGTGGTCACCGCCGACAGCCAACAGAGCATCGAACGCTGCATGGCGGTCATGACCGACAGCCACCTGCGCCACCTGCCGGTGGTGGAGGGCGGCGAACTGATCGGCCTGTTGTCAATTGGCGACCTGGTCAAAGAAGCCATCGTCGAGCAGGCAGATCTGATCAGGCAACTGGAACACTACATCCGCGGGCATTGACGCAATCCGGGGAATGGACGGGTGTCCGGACTCCGGAAAACCGGCAAATCACCCGGTAGAATTTTTTTTGAAATCAAGGGGTTGCCAGCCTCGGGAAATCAGTACATAATTCACGCCATCGAAAGCACTGACCGCTCAAAAAGTTCAATGTTTTCAAGGAGTTAGATCAAGTATCTAAATCCAAGTTTGTACGCGTTTGGTGTTGTGCTACATGACATCAGATGTTTGAGGCCGAGTAGCAAAATGGTTATGCAGTGGATTGCAAATCCACCTACGCCGGTTCGATTCCGACCTCGGCCTCCACTATTGAAAGCCCCGTAGATCAATGATCTACGGGGTTTTTTTATGTCTGCTGGAAAGTGAAAAAAGACCATCACAGATTCCGCGACGCATCCATTCGATCATGCAAGATACGAATAATCGCGATTCCATAAGCGGTGATTCGAAAGTAAACCATGTGCCGTTCAACACTGCAGCGACGATAGCCGGGACGTATAGCGTCACAGGCCGAGGCTGTTTTAGGATGCTGCGCCAATTCCTCAAACGCAGCGACCATCAGATCGATGTAACGGTTGGCCTGGTCTACACCCCATTGCTGTGCGGTATAACGCCAGATTTTTTCGAGATCACCCTCTGCGGCAGGTGCAAGTCGGTATTCAACCACGCGCGGTCAACATTCTTTGCTTGAAGGTGTCGGGGTCGAAAGGGCGAGGTTCTCCGCTGGATTCACCTTCCCGAAGGGCGGCGCGGATTGTCTCAAGTTCAGCGCTACGCTCTTGTTCACGTCGGATCAGATCGCGGATGTATTCGCTATCGTTGGTGTAGTGACCCGCTTCGATTTGCGCTTTGATCCAACCGTCCTGCTGGTCGGTCACAGTGATCGTTTTTCGCACGGTTCCCATGATTAATTCTCCAGAAAAGATCTGTAGCGCGAAATTTATCATACTATTGGTGCTGTTTCGATTACGAAGTACCCACGCCTCGGTCACCAAGTCGAGTGCCAGGGATTGAAAAAATCCATACCGAATCCTGAAACCGGCTCCTCGATAACCGAGGAGCACAGGCCTTTAAAAATCAGTAGCTTGCGAAACGCTAATGATGCTAACCTATTGAAATTGCTTGTGTTGTGGATGGATTGCAGATCCAGCCAAGTCGGTTCGATTCCGACCTAGGCCTCCACCTTAAACAAGCTCCGTAGATCTATGATTTACGGAGCTTTTTTATTTGCACTGCGCTGCAAGATTTAGTCTTGAAAAGGGCATCTGCGACCTTGCTTCACCGGGGTGGGATGTATATATTTCCACCTCTGCTGCACAAGCGTCAGAACTGCCAGGTTGTTCTGCGCAGCGTCAGACCGCTTCACCGCGCTACCGCCCGAATGGCGAAACTGGTAGACGCATGGGACTTAAAATCCCCCGCTCGTAAGGGCGTGCCGGTTCGATTCCGGCTTCGGGCACCATCTAAAATCAAGGGTTTGCGGGCGAAAGCTGATGCAAGCCCTTGTTTGTTTCTGGGTCGCAATTCTGGCATTGGGTCGCAATTCACTTAGTAGGCGAGACTTGCTTTCCTACGCGACTGCGAATGTATTTTCTTAGAACGGTTCGGTGAGGATCCTGTCGTGGTGCCATGTCTCGTTGGGGGGCTCGATGCCTACGCAGAACTTCGATGTTATGCCACATCCTGCAGGCTCTCACCGTTGTTCGTCTTGCAGCTTAATCTTCGCTCTGATGATGACGTCGCGGCACTAACCCAGCTTCCGGTTGCGTCCCGTGCCACCTGAGGCGTATTAAGGGCCATCGAGCATACTGCTGAGTGCGCGACTCGCCTGCTGAACATGATCTTGATCAACTGAACCCCGACGGCTTAGAGTCATTGACTCGGACAGTTCAATGCGCTGACCTTTCTCAATCTTGAAGTCGCGAACCTTGCGCTTCGTCTCCTCATGGGCTAAGTGCTCATTCATTCCGAATACGGCGAACGTGCTTATTGCATGATTCCAGGCAGTAGAGCTCTTTTTGCAGCAGCTCGTTAGGCTTTCAAGCCGCCAAATATCCTTCAGCAACTCTACACGCTCGGCGCTAGGGTAGACGCACTGCGCTGAGAGGCGGTGGGCAAGCTCGGCGACAGCTGCCAGATCAAGCGCGGCTAGTGCAGTCACTATTTGTCGCTCAAAGCATTCGCAGGAATACTCATTGGGTTCCATGTAGGTAATCTACTCGCCGGCTGGCGTGATTCGTTGAAGTGCGGTATTTGTATAGGGCTTGATGGTGGCCTAATCAAAAGTGCGGTGGGCTTGTTGGCGCGTAGGTATGTTCAGCGAAGTGGAGTGGAAAATTGGGTAAGGATTGGTTGGTTTGGGCGCTTTGTTGCGCTTTGTTTGCCTCTGGGATTGTTTTTTCCAAAATTGTCCCTGGGCAGTTGGGTTTGACAGATTTTATTGGAATGATTTCAGCCTTAGGAACTTTGGCCGCTGCAATTGCGGCTTGGCAGAGCGCTAAAATTTCTGCACAAATGGCCGCTGGTAGTCGTAGTAGCGAAAGACTAAGTAATTTAGCTGAACACCGAAAGCAATTCGATGAGATGCTGACTCAAACGGAGCGGGATCTAGGTGTTGTTTTTTATGATCGTGTTAACTTGTATGATAGGGTGTTTCCTACTAATCGGAATCCGTTGTTGCAGTTTAAAGTAGAAGGTGACTTAAAAAGGCTTGAAGGATGGAAGAAGTCATATTTTTCAATAATTGAGTATCTTCGACATCCTGGAGATCTGTTGATTGAACGATGGGTGTTTGCTGTTATGAATTTGACTGGTGAGATATGTGTGCGCAATGTCTCAGTGGAGACCGAGCAGGTTTATATAAGTGGATATACGCCCAGTGGCTTCAATGAAGAAAATGTAAGTAGGTATATGGGTAACTTGTGTTCGGTGCTAGGCCGTATTAGCAATTTTGGAATGATTGATGCCAACTTGCACCTGATGGCGGAATCAAGTCGTTTTGAAGATGCGTTCGAGAAATTCGTTATTCAAGTTAAAAGCGGGATGACCCAGCATTCGTTTCGTTCGACGTCCAAGAGTACTATCTGAAGTGCTGCTGGATATAGATGTTTTACCGATAAACTTATGGAGTATCGAGTAATTCGACTTTAGTTTTATGAGGAATTTAGATTTTTTACGCTCCCTATCTCGCGCCGCAAGAATCTCCTTATCGGTCGGCATTCCGTATTCATCGGGCATCATGCATTCTCCTAAGATATATCTATAGGAGATTTTGGTTTGGTGGATCTTTTGTGCTTTGTCGATTCAACGATGACTAAATGGGTTTGGTGGAACTGAAGGAATAGTTTCCAACGTTTCAAGATTCAGAAGCGTGAAAAACCCACGATCTTTCCAACCACCGGTATCAATGTGAATCACATTGCCCAGCCTGACGGGCTTTTGAAGCGGTGTATGCCCGACAACCAGTGCACGCAGCCCGCCAACGCCATGCGTCTCAAACTGATCAATTCGCCGTCGTGACCACATGCACCGGGTCTGCACGTGTGCCAAACGCTCATCGCTTTCTGGCGTTTCCAGTTCGTTTCGCAATGCCTCCCACGATGGCAGCGGGCAGTCGGCGTGCACGATGCCGATCAGGCCTTGTGCGGTTTCGATTTCGATGGCGATAGGGAGTTCGGCGAAACGCGTCGCGAAGTGTTGCTGTTCGGGCAGCGACAGGCCGGCGAACCAGGAACCTCCGTTGTAGATCCAGCTGTCGACGTCGCAGGTGTCGAAGTGAACCACGTAGTCGTCATGGTTTCCGCGCACCGGGTGGAACCAGGGTTTTTCCAGCCAATCAAGAACGTCGCGGCATTCGGGCCCGCGGTCGATCAGATCGCCCACACTGAACAGGCGATCGAGCGAGGGATTAAACCCGGCCGCATCCAGCGCGGCCTGCACGCGAGTGAAGTAGCCATGAATGTCGCCGACCGCGAAATCTCGACCGGCGACGTTCGCGGCGAAGCGCTTCACGCGCGGCGCTTCCAAAGTTTCCAGCATGGGAATGCCTCGCCTGTTACTCACCGACTAATTGGTGATCAGTTGAGTTTAGGCCAGGAAGTGACGGGTGCAGGTCGCCGATTTTTGAATCAAGGGTTTGCGCGCGAAAGCTGAGGCAAACCCTTATTTGTTTCTGGTCCGCTATTTCTGCTGGCGGCAGCTATTGGCCGTCGCCAGTGGTCGAATCGGCTTTACGCCGATTACTCCCATCAGGATTGCCGATGTCCACCAGCCTTCTTTCGACCAGGACATTTTGCAAGGCCTGGCGAGCGATAGGGTCCAGCTGATGTTCTCTCTCCTTGAGTTCAAGCAAGATCGGGCTGGACCAGGTGCGATAGGTCTGCTCGGTGATATGGATTGTTGTCATCTGTCTCCTCCTTGATTAGGTGCCCGCCACCAAAGGCGCCGCAGTCGATGCGATAGAAACCCTAGTTGAGGAAGCGCTTTGTTGCCAACAAAATGACCAGGCAGTCGTGCTTGCGTAGAGGTGGAAATAACGGGTACTCGCAAGCCCACACAAAACTGCTATTTCAACCTTCGTTTGCCCACACGCCCGAAGCGGCTGTGCGCCGGACATAATCAGTGAAGTCCCGCGCCGGCCGACCCAACGCACGCTGTACGCCATCGGCCACCGGTGTATTGCGACCGTCGAGTACGGTGGTGAAGAGGTACAGCACCAAGTCGATCAGTTGCGCCGGCAGCTCTGCCTGTTCCAACGCCTGACGATAAGCTTCCGCTGGCACGGCGGCGAAACGGATATCGCGTCGGGTCACTTGGGCGATTTCTTCCACGGCCTCGGCAAAGGTCAGTGCGCGTGGTCCCGTCAGTTCATAGAGTTGGCCTGAGTGCCCAGGTTGGGTCAGCGCCTCGACCGCGATCTCGGCGATGTCTTCTGCATCGACGAAAGGCTCCGCAATGTCGCCGACGGGGAGGGCCAGTTCGCCCTGAACGATCGGCTCCAGAAAGTGCGCCTCGCTGAAGTTCTGGAAAAACCAGCTGGCGCGCAGGATGGTCCAGTCGACGCCGCTGTTCTGTACGACGCGTTCGGCCTGTTCCGCTTCGACTTCACCGCGACCGGACAGCAACACCAGTTTGCCAGCGCCGCTTTTGACGGCCAGGTCGGTGAATGCTTGAACCGTTTCGAGCGCGCCGGGGACGGCGAGGTCCGGTTGATAGGAGATGTAAACCGCGTGAATGCCATCAAGCGCCGCAGCCCAAGTGGTTTGGTCTTCCCAGTCGAAGGCCGGCGTCGCGGCGCGCGAGCCGAGGCGAACGGGTAGGCCGGCGGCTTGCAGGCGTTCAGTGATGCGCCGTCCGGTTTTGCCTGTCGCACCGAGAATCAGGATGGTTTCTTGTGTGGTATTCATCGCGTTCATCTCCGTCGGGTTAATGTGAGTGATGCTCATGTTTAAAAGATGATAAACGCTCACGTTCTATCGTCAACCAACGGAATCGATGAAACCGACGTGCGGTGCTAAGGTGAGCCTATGTCACGTTACTGATCGGGAACCACGCCAGTGCGCAAGAAAACCACCGAGCAATCTGTTCCAGAACCGACTCGGCGCAACCCCACGCAACAACGCAGTCGTGAGCGCCAGGAGCGAATCCTGGCGGTGGCGACGCAACTGATCGCGACCAAGGGCAGCGATCAAGTGAAGATGAGTGAAATTGCCGAGCGCTCCGAGATCTCGATCGGATCGCTGTATCAGTACTTTCCCGACAAGAGTTCGGTCATTCGCACCTTGGCCGAACGCTATAACGCCGAGAGCCGGCGCTGTATCGAGGAAGCGCTGGCGGCGGTCGAGGATGAACAAGGGCTGCGGAGCGCGTATTCGGAGCTACTCGACCAGTATTACGAGATCGTGCTCGCGACGCCGGCGATGCGTGATATCTGGTCGGGGATGCAGGCAGACAAGCAGTTGCTGGAGCTGGAGCTGGAGGAAAGCCGTGTTGCCGGGGCGTTACTGGCCGACGCGATGCTGCGGGTCAATCCAGGCATTGATGCGCAACAGGTCGCTGACGCTGCCTTTCTGATCTGGCAACTGGGAGAGGCGACGATGCGCCTGGCGATCTCATGCGCGCCCGAGGAAGGGCGGCGTCTGGTCGAGGCCTTCAAGCGCATGTCGCTGCGCGAAATCATGCAGCCACTGGCGGTGAAAACGCCCGGCTCATAGTTATTTCTGCGTCCAGCGCCCGCCACCGGTTTCGCAATCGATCTTGGCTTGCTGCGGGTGTTCAGCGCCGTAGTAATAAGTGGTTATTTGCGCATTGGCGGGGATGTTCAGCGACTTGCTGTTCTTGTCCTTGCTAATGGACTGAGGGTTCGCCAGGGATTCTTGGGTCAATGTCGCCAGGCAGGTCGCCTGATAGTGATCGCCGCACTGTGCGACTTTTTTCTTGGTGCTGGTCAGCATCTCCTTGCTCTCGTTGCTGCACGACCAATCAATGGCGTCCACCGGCATGCCTTCGTATTCATAGCAAGTGTGGGTTTCAACCACTGGAACCGAAGGGCTTTGCGAGCGGGTGATGACGTCGCATCCTTGTGCAAACGCCAAGGTCGGGCTGAGGCTGGCAATCAGAAGCAGCAATCGACTGTTCATCAGGATTTCCTCTCCAATAGCGGCCTGTGTGCGAAGTCAGGGCCTATAGGTTTCGAAAGATGATGAACCGTCTCGTTCCATCCGATTTTCTGATTTTGACAGGTTGTACTGGGCGGCTGACCCGGTTTCAGTCGAGTCAGCCGCCGAAGTTGTCAGCTAAACGAAGGGTTGACCGGAAAAACCACGAGGCAACCGTTGCCGACCGGCCATGGCCGTCAGGCGCTCGGTCCAGGCTGCGCGCCAGTCATTGGCGGTATGGGTGGTTTTGGCTTTGCGTGCGGCGCGCCGAGCGGCGTTGCGTTGGTCTTTGCGCGCGTCCTTGAATGCATCGGTGTTTCGGCAGCTTCTGCATTTGACGCGGGTCAGTTCTTTGGTTGAAACCAGGTTGCTGCCGGTGTGACCGCAGGCCAGGTGCCCGCCGACTTTGAAGTGAGTGACCATCAGACGTCTCCTTGGTGACGTGTGATCGTTTGACCTTCAGTGGGCGGTGACGTTCGCTGCCGGGTAAAAGGCCAAAAAAAGGCCCGCGTGCGGGCGGGCCAAGGGATTCATCAAAAGGAGTGGGCTCACAGTAAGGCTTGAGATGTGAAGGCTGTGTGAAAGGGAATTTTTCGCAATAAAAAAATCCCAGCGCCAGGCTGGGTTGGGGATGTAATCGCGGGCAATCAGGCAAGGACGCACCCGGTGACGATAACGTCGCCGTTCATGCGCCCTGAATCAGGCCGTGTCCTCGATGCGCGAGCCCGGATTGAATCATCTGAACCGTGGCAGCGGCGGATCGACGGGTTTGAGCGACGACAGTGTGTTGCGAATCAGTGGCGTGTCCTTCTCGATGTCGTTCAGACGATCGCGAATCCGCAGGGCTGTCGGGTGCCCGCCTTGATGATCGACCCAGTCGGCGATTTCCTTGCACGCCGCGGCCAGGCGAGCCTGGCGAGAGTCAAGCAGGGTCAGCAGGGTGGTGATGGACTCTTTTTCGGACATGGCAAACACCTCCGTTCAAGAAACCTGTAAATGGCAGCAAAAAGCCCGCTGGGTGCGAGCTGTCTGCCGTTGGGGTCGCTAATCCTTCAGCTAACGTCAGTATAGACCCGGAAACGACAGGTGGATGTCAGCCGAGCCGGACCGTCATTTGTGACCTGGCGTTGAGCCGGTGGCATTCACGTTGGGCGTCTTCTTCAACATCGAAACCGTCACCGATGAAGCCGTGCGTGCGGGTGTCGGTGATTCGGAACCAGACAGCGGCGTCAGGCGGTTGATGACTGGCTTCCCCGGCGCGGCGGCCATGAATAATGATCTTGTTGCAACGCTTCACAACGAAAATGTCTTCCATGGCGTCACCGCAGCTAATTCGTTCAGAACAACTATAGAAGTCATTTGCAATCGTGCAAAAAATAGACAGGTCAGTTCGTCGGTTCTGTCGCCTCGATCATCTTTTCCAGGTACATCGCCAGCCCGACTTCCTCGGCCCGAAGACCTTTACGCGTTCTCGGCCGAGGCAACTCGGCCAGTGCGCCGATGAGGAAACCGTCAAGCACAGCAGGATGGATGTAGCACTTGCGGCACACCGCCGGGGTGTTGCCCAGCTGTCTGGCGACGTTCTTCACCATCTCCACCACATGCCGCTTGGCATCCGACTCCGGTTCCCACTGCAACTCGCGCAATACCGCCAACGCCAGGGCACTGCCGGCCCAGGTGCGGTAATCCTTGGCGGTGAAGTCGGCGCCGGTGAGGGTTTGCAGGTAGGCGTTGACGTCAGAGGAGCTGATGGTGTGTCGCTCACCGTTTTCATCGAGGTACTGAAACAGGTTTTGCCCGGGAATTTCCTGGCAGCGCTTGACGATCCGCGCCAGGCGCCGGTCTTTCACGGTGATCTGATGTTCGACGCCGCTCTTGCCACGGAACTGGAACAGGATTGCGCTGCCGTTGACCTCGACGTGACGGTTGCGCAGGGTGGTCAGTCCGTAGGAACGGTTGTCCCGCGCATACTGGGTATTGCCGACGCGGATCAGCGTTGCATCGAGCAACGTGATGACCGTGGCCATGACCTTGTCGCGACTGAAACCGGGGGCTTCCAGCAGGGCTTCGAGCTGTTTGCGCAGCTTTGGCAGCGCCAGTCCGAAGTCCCGCAGGCGCGAGTATTTGTCGGCGTCGCGGACTTCGCGCCAGCGCGGGTGATAGCGGTATTGCTTGCGGCCTCGGGCATCGCGGCCGGTGGCTTGCAAATGGCCACGCGGGTCGGCGCAAATCCACACGTCGGTGTACGCCGGCGGCACGGCCAGCGCGTTGATCCGTTTGATTTCGTCCGGATCGGTGATGCGTTGACCCTTTGCATCGAAATAGCAGAATTTGCCGCGCAGTTTCCTGCGGGTGATTCCGGGCAAGGTGTCATCGACGTAATGCAGGTCGGGCGGCAGTACATCAAGCAGCGCGGTGTCGGGCATGGCAGTAGTCCTTGGCATCGGATCAGGGGGCCGTTACAGCCATTGACCGCGCGCCGTTGCAGTCGTGCCGACGGATTTACGCCAGCACTGCTACCGCCTTGATCTGCGCCCAGAGTGGCTGGCCGGGGTGTACGCCCAATTGGTCGCGGGAGAAGCGGGTAATCCGCGCCAGCAGCGGGGTGCCCGCCGCGTCCAGGCGGATCAGCACGTGGGCGGCGTTGTCGGCGCCCATTTCACTGACCACCGTGACCGGCAGGCGATTGAGGATGCTGCTTTGCTCGACGCTGTGCAGGCTCAGGCTGACATCCCGCGCCTGGACCTTGCAGCGCAGCGCCTGACCGGCGTCCATCGGCGTATGCGCCACGCGAATGCTCAGGGTGGTGTCGGGCAGTTGCAACGTCAGCAGCTGATAGTGGCTGTCATAAGCGCTGACATGACCCTCGATCACCACACCCGCGTCATCGCCCAGCGCCAACGGCAGATCGAGGCGCGCCAGGGTTTCACCGATCGGGCCGCTGGCCAGCGCCTTGCCGTTGCTGAGCAACACGATGTGGTCGGCCAGTCGTGCCACTTCATCCTGGGAATGGCTGACGTACAGCACCGGAATATCCAGTTCGTCGTGCAGCCGTTGCAGGTAAGGCAGGATTTCACCTTTACGTTGTGCGTCCAGCGCGGCCAGCGGTTCGTCCATCAACAACAGCTTCGGGCTGGTGAGCAGCGCGCGGGCGATGCCGATCCGCTGCCGTTCACCGCCCGACAGGTGCTGCGGATGGCGATCGAGCAAATGGCCGATCCCGAGCAGTTCAGTCGCGTGAGCCAGATCGACCCGGCGCTGTTGTTTGGGAATTCGCTTGAGGCCGAATTCCAGGTTGGCCAGCACCGAAAGATGCGGAAACAGACTGGCTTCCTGAAAGACGTAGCCCAGCGCACGTTTGTGCGGTGCGACGAAAATCTTCTTGTCGCTGTCCTGCCAGACTTCGTCGTTGACCTGGATAAAACCCTGTTCGGCCCGTTCCAGGCCGGCGACGCAGCGCAGCACAGTGGTCTTGCCCGAACCGGAGTGACCGTACAGTGCGCTGACGCCGCGCCCCGGTAACTGCAAATCCACATCCAGTGCGAACCCTGAATATTTCAGTTTCAGACGCGTATGAATCATCGATCAGCTCCAGCCCGCTTTGGTTTTGCGGCTGGAGTAGAGCGCCAGCAACACGGCAAACGAGAACACCAGCATCGCCCCGGCCAGCCAATGGGCCTGGGCATATTCCATCGCCTCGACATGATCGTAGATCTGCACCGAGACCACGCGGGTCTTGTCGGGAATGTTGCCGCCGATCATCAGCACCACGCCGAACTCACCGACGGTGTGGGCGAAACCGAGAATGGCGGCGGTGATAAAACCGGGTCGGGCGAGCGGCAGGATCACGCTGAAAAAGGTGTCCCAGGGATTGGCGCGCAACGTCGCGGCGACTTCCAGCGGGCGGGTGCCGATGGCGGAAAAAGCGTTTTGCAGGGGCTGTACCACGAACGGCATCGAGTAGAGCACCGAGCCGATCACCAACCCTGCAAAACTGAACGTGAGGGTGCCGAGCCCCAGTGACTGGGTGAAGTGGCCGACAAACCCGTTAGGGCCGAGCGCCAGCAACAGATAAAAACCAATCACCGTGGGTGGCAGCACCAAGGGCAGGGCGACGATCGCCCCGACCGGGCCGCGCAACCAGGATTGGGTGCGCGAGAGCCATAACGCAATCGGAGTACCGATGATCAACAGAATCAGCGTCGTCAGGGACGCCAGTTTCAGGGTCAGCCAGATGGCGGAAAAGTCGGCACTCGAAAGCGTCATTTAGAGTTGGTAACCGTAGGATTTGATGACAGCGGCGGCTTTCGGACCTTTGAGGTAGTCAACCAGCGCCTTGGCGGCCGGATTGTCCTTGCCTTTGTTGAGGATCACCGCGTCTTGTTTGATCGGCTCGTGCATGCTGGCCGGAACGATCCACGCCGAACCGCTGGTGACTTTGCCGTCTTTGTAGATCTGCGACAAGGCGACGAAGCCGAGTTCAGCGTTGCCGGTGGACACGAATTGGTAGGCCTGAGTGATGTTCTGGCCTTCAACGATTTTGTCCTTGACCTTGTCGGTCAGGCCGAGCTTGGCCAGCACCTGCGTCGCTGCCAACCCATACGGTGCGGCTTTCGGGTTAGCGATGGACAGGTGCTGATATTCGTTCTTTTTCAGCACATCGCCCTTGGCATCGACATAACCGTCCTTGGCCGACCACAACGCCAGGGTGCCGATGGCGTAGGTGAAGCGCGAACCCTTGACGGTGTCGCCTTCGGTTTCGAGTTTCTGCGGGGTGGTGTCGTCAGCCGAGAGGAACACTTCGAACGGCGCGCCGTTTTTGATCTGGGTGTAGAACTGGCCGGTTGCACCGAAGGACGTGACCAGTTTGTGCCCGGTGTCTTTCTCGAAATCGGCAGCGATGGCTTGAATCGGCGCGGTGAAGTTGGCAGCGACAGCGACCTGGACTTCGTCCGCGTGGGCAGACCCGAAGGCCAGTGCAGCGAGAAGGCTTGTGAGGGCAAAACGTGAGGCACGAATGGTCATGAAACGGCTCCGTAATAGGCGCTGCAACGAGGGGGTGAACGCTATATAGCTGAATATATAGCGAATTGCCTGCAAACGGAACGTTCGTTGAAATCGCACGCAATCCTGTAGCAGCTGCCGAAGGCTGCGTTCGGCTGCGCAGCAGTCGTGAAACCAGGCACTGCGGTGTTTCAGACTGACCGTGTAGGCTGGATTTACGACTGCTGCGCAGCCGAACGCAGCCTTCGGCAGCTGCTACAAGGGCTATGCACGAACCAGTTTCGCCAATCCCTCTTCGGCCAGGCGTCGGGTCAGTTCTGCCGTCGTTAATTCAACCCCCAATGTGAACGCCTGCCCCGCCCAGAGGTTGCTGAAGTCCGCTTCCCCCTTGGCCCGCAACGGCATCAACGCACCACCCGCGAGCGGGAACGCCGGTGCTTTATCGCTCATGGGGCCGATTTCACGCATCACCCGATTGAGAATCCCACGGGCCGGACGACCGGTGAAAAGGTTGGTGACGGCGGTCTCGCTTTCCTTGGCCGTGCGCAACGCCTTGTGGTGCGACGCACTGACCTTGGCCTCTGGCCTGAACAAGTACGCCGTGCCCACTTGTACCGCCGAAGCCCCCAGCAAAAACGCCGCCGCGACGCCGCGTGCATCGGCAATGCCGCCCGCCGCAATCACCGGCACTTTCACCGCATCGACAATCTGTGGCACCAGCGCGAAGAGGCCCACCTGACTGCTCAGGTCGTCGCTGAGAAACATCCCGCGATGGCCTCCCGCTTCGTAACCCATGGCGATGATCGCGTCACAGCCCTGCTGCTCCAGCCAGACAGCTTCCTCGACAGTGGTTGCCGACGACAGCACTTTTGCCCCGGTGGCTTTCACGCGGTCCAGCAAGGACTTTTCCGGCAGGCCGAAGTGAAAACTCACGACTTCAGGACGAAACGCCTCAATCACTTCGCAGGTAGCGTTATCAAACGGCGCTCGATTGGACACCGGCGTCGGTGCGTCGAAGTCGACGCCCAGTTCGCGGTAATACGGCTCCAGCAAATGCTTCCAGTCGCGGGCGCGTTGCTCATCGGCAGCCGGGGGTTGATGACAGAAAAAGTTGACGTTGATCGGACGCTGGCAGTGTTGGCGAATCGTCTTCAGCGCCTCACGCAACTGCTCGGTGGTCAACATGGCGGCGGGCATCGAGCCCAGGCCGCCGGCGTTGCTCGCTGCAATCACCATGGCCGTACCGGTGGCGCCTGCCATGGGCGCCTGGATGATGGGCAGCTCGATCCCGAGCAGATCAAGAATGCGGGTGTCTGGCCATTGGCTCATTTGCAGATTCTCCGACGTGAAAACGGGGCAGGGTAGAGCGGAGTCCGTACCCGCTATAAAAGGCACGCGACCCGTCGAGTGTATGGCTGGTGAGCGTCCCCTTCAACGTTGATGCAATCCGCCACTCGACCGCAGGTCACGTAACCGGGGAGCAATCACCCGGATTGGCTTAAAGTCGGGTGCGGCAACCTGTTGCTTTGTGATATTTCAATTGCACAACAACTGATATATCCAAGAGGAAGCAGTGATGTTCAAAGGCATATTGATCGACAAAGACGACAGCGGTTACCGGGCCACACTGCAAGAGATCAATGACGATCAGTTGCCCGAGGGCGATGTCACCGTGCGTGTGGCGTACAGCACGCTGAATTTCAAGGACGGTCTTGCAATCACCGGCAGCAGCCCGGTGGTGCGAAAATTCCCGATGGTGCCGGGCATTGATCTGGCGGGGACTGTCGAAGTCAGTGGGCATCCGGACTACAAGGTCGGTGATCAGGTCGTACTCAATGGCTGGGGTGTCGGTGAAGGGCATTGGGGCGGTCTGGCGCAGAAGGCGCGCCTGAATGGCGACTGGTTGATTCCACTGCCCAAGGCATTTACCGCCGCGCAAGCGATGGCCATCGGTACGGCGGGTTACACGGCGATGCTGTGCATCCTGGCGCTGGAACATAACGGCGTGACACCCGAACAGGGCGACATCCTGGTCACGGGCGCTAACGGCGGTGTCGGCAGTTTCGCCATCGCGTTGCTGAGCAGGCTCGGCTATCGGGTGGTTGCGTCCACCGGCCGGACTTCTGAGCATGACTACCTGAAACAGCTGGGCGCCAGCGAAATCATCGACCGCGCCACCCTGTCCGAACCGGGCAAGCCTTTGGCCAAGGAACGCTGGGCGGCGGTCGTTGATTCGGTGGGCAGCCACACCCTGGCCAACGCCTGCGCGAGCACCAAGGCCAACGGCACGGTCGCGGCGTGCGGGCTGGCTCAGGGCATGGACTTTCCGGCGTCAGTCGCGCCGTTCATTTTGCGCGGCGTGACCCTTGCCGGGATCAACAGCGTGACCCAACCGAAAGCCAAGCGAATCCAGGCGTGGAATCGTCTGGCCGAGGATCTGGATTTCGCCTTGCTGCCGCTGATCAGCCACGAAATCGGTTTGAGCGAAGCGATCGACGCCGCGCCACGGTTGCTCGCCGGTCAATTGCGCGGGCGAGTGGTGGTGGATGTGAACCGCTGATTATTGCGTTTCCCGCGCCAGTAGCTGCCGCTTACGCTCCACCCCCCAGCGATAGCCCGACAAGTTGCCGTCGCTGCGGACCACCCGATGACACGGAATCGCCACCGCCAGACTGTTTGCGCCACAGGCTTGAGCCACGGCGCGAACGGCTTTTGGCGCGCCGATGCGCTGGGCGATATCGGCGTAACTGGCGGTGCTGCCGGCAGGAATTTCCCGCAACGCTTGCCAGACCCGCTCCTGAAACGCCGTGCCGCGCACGTCCAGCGGCAAATCCAGGCCGATGGCCGGGGCTTCGATGAAACCGACGACTTTGGCGATCAATTGCTCGAATTCATGATCGGCACCGATCAGATTGGCCCGCCGAAACTTGTCCTGCAGGTCGCAGACCAGTTGGTGCGGATCATCGCCCAGCAGGATCGCGCAAACCCCGCGCTCACTTTGCGCCACCAGAATCGCGCCCAGGGAACACTGGCCGACGGCAAAACGAATATCGTTGTTCTGCCCCGCCGCGCGGTAATCGCCGGGCTTCATACCCAGCAACTGATCCGCTGACTCATAAAAACGGCTGTTGGAGTTGAAGCCAGCGTCATACAGCGCGTCGGTCACCGAGCCGCCATCGGTCAAACGCTCACGGACCTTGCGTGAACGGTGGGCCGTGGCATAGCCCTTGGGCGTCAATCCAGTCACGGTTTTGAACACCCGATGAAAGTGAAAACTGCTGAGGCCGGCCGCAACGGCCAGTTCGCTCAGTGCCGGCACAGTCTCGGCGGTTTCGATTTGTCGGCAAGCCGCGGCCACGGTGGCGGCATGTTGCGCGGCGACGTCGCTTTGATCCTTCGCGGCGCGTTTGCTCGGACGATAACCGGCCGCCTGGGCCTGCTCGGCGGTGTCGAAGAATTCGACATTCTGCGGTTTCGGTAACCGCGCCAGGCTGCTGGGGCGGCAGTAGATGCCGGTGGTTTTCACCGCATAGACAAACTGCCCGTCAGCGCGAGGGTCGCGCGCGACCACGGCGGCCCAGCGCGGGTCGTTCTCGATGGCGATCTTTGTTGGATGGTTTGTCATGGCTTCATGTCCGTTGACCCGTTTCAGGCAGACTAACCAGTCGCCGGGCTCGCCGCACTCCGGGTCTTGCGGTCAAATTCGAGGGCTTCATCCCGCGGTACGAAAAGTGAAGTTGATCCGTTGTTCCCCGAGTCGCGGGTGCACTCCTTGCTTGATCGGCAAGACGCCGTGATAACGCAAACGATCGACGCCGCCCCAGACCACAATATCGCCATGCAACAGCGGCACCCGTTGGCTCTTGTCGCCACGCTCGAAGCCGCCGAACAGGAACATCGCCGGCAATCCTAACGACACCGAAACGATGGGCGCGGCGTAGGAACCTTCGTCCTTGTCCTGGTGCAATGACATCTTGGCCCCGGGAACATAGCGATTGATCAGGCAGGAATCCGGCACGAAATCCGCAAACCCGGCTTCCCGGGCCGCCGCTTGCGCGAGCTCGAAAAACACCTCGGGCATCGCCGGCCAGGGTTGGCCGGTCTGCGGATCGTTGCGGGTGTAGCGGTAACCGCTGCGATCGGTAGTCCAGCCCAGCGTGCCGCAACTGCTCAACGCCACCGACATGGTGAAGCCGCCCGGCGTGACCATCTGCCGAAACGGCGCGGCGGCCAAAACCGCCTCTAGCGCAGGCAGCAACCGTTCCAGCCAGGGCAGGGCAAAGCCGCGCAAGACGTAGGACTGTTCGCCAATCTGATCGCGTCTGGGCTGCTGCTCGAGTTCGGTGTCGGCAAACAGATCGAAAGTGCTCGGTTTCATGGGGTCATAATGCATCGTGAAAGATGATTCCAAGGGTATGCCGTTTTCCGCTGTGCAGGCGACTGACGCCATGACGCAGCGTCACCCGGTAATAGCCGCGAACCCCTTTGACCGGTCGTTGATTGACGGCAAAGATCAGCCCGTCGCCTTTTTTCAAGCCAATGACCTGCGGGCGCGACTGCATCCGTGGGCGCTGTTCGGTCAGGACGAATTCGCCACCGGTGAACTCTTCGTCCGGTTCAGACAGCAGAATCGCCACTTGCAGCGGGAAAACGTGTTCGCCGTACAGGTCTTGATGCAGGCAGTTGTAGTCCTGCGGGCCGTATTGCAGCAACAGCGGCGTCGGGCGTTCCTGACCGGCGGCATGGCAGCGTTCGAGGAAGGCTTCATGGGTGGCGGGGAAACGGGTCGGCAGATCCATGTGCTCGTACCAGCGATTGGCAATCGGCACCAGTCGAGGGTAAAGCGCGCTGCGCAACCGGGCGACGAGGTCTGGCAGCGGGTAGTTGAAGTACTTGTACTCGCCACGGCCGAAACCGTGGCGAGCCATGACCACCTGCGAGCGAAACGGCTCGGAGTTGGGGTACAGCGCGCTCACTTCATCACAGGCCTTGCGACTCAACAGTGATTTGATCACCGCGCAACCGTCCTGATCGAGTTGCTGTTCAAGCATGGCCCAATCCAGCTTGTTCAGGTAGTGCTCGCTCATCCCCGGGCCTCGCGATCCAGCAGTTGCCGTTTGCGTTCCAGGCCCCAACGGTAACCGCCGAGGCTGCCATCCTGGCGCAGCACCCGGTGGCACGGCACGATCACCGCCAGCGGGTTCGCGCCGCAAGCATTGGCCACCGCCCGAAAGGCTTTGGGTTGACCCAATTGCCGGGCGATCTCCTGGTAGCTGGCGGTTTGACCGACCGGTATTTGTTGCAAGGCCTCCCAGACACGCCGTTGAAACACGCTACCGATAAGATCCAGTGGCAGATCAAGGGCGGTGTGCGGGTTTTCGAGATGGCGCAGGGTTTGCTCCAGCGCCGGCCTCAAACCTTCATCGCGCTGTGGCGGCTGCTGGCCGGGGAAACGCCGGGCAAGATCATGTTCCAGCGCCGCCAGATCATCACCCAGCAGCAACGCGCAAAGACCGTCGGCGCTGAACGCCAGCATCAGGATGCCGAGGCTGGAAGTACCGGTAATGAAGCGAATTGTGGAAGCGGGCATGTTCTGACTCCTTAACCAAAGGTTGAGGTGGCCAGTCTAGGGCGCGTTGTTGGAGCGAACACTCCGGCGCTTGCGGTCAAATTTGCACGCGAGGAGCAGACGTCCATGTTGTCGCTCCGGATCGCGTTACAGCGCTTTGCTGACGCTGATGTCGCTGATGACGTCGTCGCTCTGGCCATGAATGACGTCCAGCGCGGCCTTGGCTTCTGCTTCGGTGCCTTGTTCAAGCTGGGCAAATTCGAAGCGGCGTTCGCCGTTGAGTTTGTATTTGATGACGTACTTGGTCGTTTGGGCCACGGTCATACCTGTCTGTCTTGGTGTGGGACGCGTTACTCAGCTCAGTTTCGAGCTGGAGCGGCGGATGATCTTGATCGAGTGAGTCAGGGTCGGTTTGCGGGTCACGCTGATCGGCCGGCGGTTGACCGTGTCGATGGTGATGTTCCAGAAACCGGTGCTCGGTGCAGTAATCCGCGCCGGGAACGTGTCAAACGCTCCGCCATGGTACGTGTGGCGGCCGCCATTCTTGAAGCTGCGGAAATTGGCGTCGTTCATCAAACGGATGTTGCACATTTGGGAGCACTGGATGACGACGATGTCGTCTTCGTTCAGGTGCTCGCGCTGGTGGATAAATTTCATGAGGCGCCTCCAGAAGGGCTTTTTCTACAAAATCAAAACGATAGCATGGGCGATTGGCGCAGTTTATCAGCCCGAACAGGTTATTATCCGGTCGTCGGGGTCCGCTTTGGCAATTAAAAACAGTTAATCGGAATTCTATGAGCCATAAAAGCAGTGAGCCTCGGAGAAAATTGGCATTTGTGCTGTCGGAGGGTCTTTATCGGAGGTTTCATATGAAGTGGGGTGTGTGGGTGTTGCCGCTGGCATTGGCGATCAGTGGTTGTGCGAATGTCGACGAAATCAATCAGTCGCTCCCCACCATGAGCGTGATCTCCGGCAAGAAGCCCCATGAGTATGCGCAATGCCTGGTCGAACAACTGGCCGACACGCGTGGCGCGCTGCAGGTGGAGCCACATAAGGACGGCATGCGTGTGATCGTCCCGGCCAAATTTTCGTCGGCGCCGGCCGCCGTCTTTGACATCGAAGACCGTTCCACGGGCAGCAGCATCAAGCTGCATGAGCGCATGTCCAATGTGCCGGTGCGTCCAAAGGACGTACAGAAAGCCGCCAACACGTGCATTTCCGGCTGATAGACTGTCGACCATCAGCACCGATGCCGTCAAAGCAATGCTTTGGCGGCATTGTCATTTCTGGAGTCGAGCATGAAGCGAGAGCAGGTACGGGAACGCCATGCAGAGGGTCATATCTCTGCCACGCACGTCATTCAGAATCCGGCGAGCCCGGGGGAATGGATCGTGTTTTTCAAGAAGAGCGCCGGGCGCAGTTACTTCCTGGTGGATGAAAACGACGAAGTCGAATCCTTCAGTGGCCTCGACGAGTTGGTCGAGACCGTACGCGGTCTCGGGATCAAGTTCGCCGAAATTCACATGTAGGGCAGGGCGCCCTTACTTGCAGACCACCACGACACTGCGGTTCTTGTAGTTGCCGACGTCCACGCCCAGGGTCTTGTCGCTTTCCTTGGTCGAAGGGGTTCCGTCGGTACCGACGATTCGGTAACCGGTGCCGGCGCAGGAGGCATCGGCTTTTTCGTAGCAGGTGGCCCAGGAATTGGCTTCACCGGAGCAGTCGATGCTCAGGCCTTGCTCGCCGTTGTTCAGGACCGTTTTTTCGGACGTGGCGCAGCCGCTCAGGGCCAATACTGCAATCAGGGGCAAAAATTTATTCATGTCGTTGTCGTCGTCAGGATGATGGGGCTAAGCCTGTGACAGCGCCGGCATCGAAAGGTTATAGCGATTGGCCACGATCGTGCAGCCAATCACAAAAAAGCCCTGCGCTAACGGCAGGGCTTCATCTGGTCAGGTGCTGCTCAGGACTTGTCTTTGCCGCGCCGTTTCGGGCCGGCGGGTTGATCTTGCAACACCGATGCCACCTCGATCGCCAACGCTTCGGTCGGGAAAGGTCCGGCAATATTCTCGCCGGCGACGCTGTCTACCCACCACTGGCCGTCTTTCGCCTGATTGATCAGGTACCCATTGACGCTCTTTGCTACCGACATCTATCTGCCTCGTTGACTGGTTCAATCGCGCAATGATACCGCCAAATGCACGCAGATGGTGCCGATGGGCGTATGGTGGTGCAGATTGTCTTCGGCTGACAGGTCGTGCAATTCTGTCGGTGTCTGCTATCTATAAGAGCCAGCGGAACTATCCGCGAGAATATTTCTCTATGATGGCATCGGTTAGCCAGCGCGGGGCATTGTAAGGTGCGCGCCGCCTGATTAGACTGCGCCGAAACTCGTACACACAGCCCTTTCAAGGACTTATATGATCAAGAAATGCTTGTTCCCAGCAGCCGGTTACGGTACTCGCTTCCTGCCAGCGACTAAAGCCATGCCCAAAGAAATGCTGCCGGTGGTAAACAAGCCACTGATCCAGTACGGCGTCGAAGAAGCACTGGACGCTGGGTTGACCGAAATTTCCATCGTCACCGGTCGCGGCAAACGCGCCCTCGAAGACCACTTCGACATCAGCTACGAGCTGGAAAACCAGATCAAGGGCACCGACAAGGAAAAATACCTGGTCGGCATCCGCAAGCTGCTCGACAACTGCTCGTTCTCCTACACCCGTCAGACCGAAATGAAAGGCCTGGGCCACGCCATCCTGACGGGTCGTCCGCTGATCGGCGACGAACCGTTCGCCGTGGTCCTGGCGGATGACTTGTGCGTCAACCTCGACGGCGACGGCGTACTGACCCAGATGGTCAAGCTGTACAAACAGTTCCGCTGCTCGATCGTGGCCATCCAGGAAGTCGATCCGCAAGAAACCCACAAATACGGCGTGATTGCCGGCGAGATGATCCGCGACGACATCTACCGCGTTCACAGCATGGTCGAAAAACCAAAGCCTGAAGACGCGCCGTCGAACCTGGCGATCATCGGTCGTTACATCCTGACCCCGGACATCTTCGACCTGATCGAACAGACCGAGCCAGGCAAGGGCGGTGAAATCCAGATCACCGACGCCCTGATGAAGCAGGCCCAGAACGGCTGCGTCATGGCCTACAAGTTCAAAGGCAAGCGTTTCGACTGCGGCGGCGCCGAAGGCTACATCGACGCGACCAACTTCTGCTTCGAGAACTTCTACAAGACGGGCAAGGCTTACTGATAGCTTGATCTGCTTGTAACGAAAAGCTGACTTCAGGCTGTGTAAAAACACGGATGAAGTATAAAAAATGCCCCGACTTCGGTCGGGGCTTTTTTTTGCGCCCGCATTTAATGGGTTCGATCTGAAGTCCTTTTCCTACATTTTTAACGGGTTTGTTGAATTATCTAAAAAACACCAAGTGAAACAATTTTCTAATTGAATATGGGCATTGCGAAATTATAGAAGAGGGATCGAATCACCTTGTTGCTGATGATCCGCAGTAGGGCATGGGGCTTGATGCCATGTTCGAATGCGGGACAGGAGGAGAGTTTTTGCCATGGAACGAGAAAGTGATGCAACGCCCTGTGGAGCAAGACCGAAACGCTGGTTTGGTTTGAACGTATTAATGCTCCCGGTATTACTGGTAACAGTTGACAACACAATACTTGGATTTGCCTTACCGAAAATTGCCGAAGCCCTGCGTCCGAGTGCTAGCCAGCAGTTGTGGATGATCGATGCTTATTCGCTGGTATTGGCGGGATTGCTGGTGTCGATGGGTAGTCTGGGAGATCGAGTCGGTCACCGTAAGTTGTTGATGGCCGGGTCTTTTGGTTTTGCCATAGTGTCGGTGCTGACCGCGTATTCCGATTCCGCCATGCAACTGATCGCCGGGCGAGCGTGTATGGGCGTTTTCGGTGCGATGTTGATGCCCTCAACTTTGGCATTGATACGTTCGGTGTTCGAGGATCGAGAGGAACGTCGATTAGCGGTCGCGATATGGGCTACTACTTTGACGGTAGGTTCGGCACTCGGTCCTTTAGTCGGTGGGGTATTGCTGGAGTTCTTTAGTTGGGGGGCAATTTTCCTGTTGGCGGTGCCCCTGTTGGTGCCATTGCTGGTATTGGGACCACTGTTGCTGCCGGAATCCGAGCGAGATGCTTCAGGATCTTTTGATCCGATTAGCATCCTGCAATCGATGGTGGCTCTCGGTGCCATTGTTTATGGCATTAAACACAGCGCCAGTAATGGTATCGACTGGATGGCGCTGACAGCATTTGCAGTAGGCACGGTTGCGGGCTGGATGTTTGTGCGTCGGCAGTTACGCCTGTCAGAACCGCTGATGGACTTGAGTCTGTTCCGCAGCGGCACCTTTAGGGGCTCGGTCGTGATCAATTTGATGAGTCTCGCGTTTCTCGTCGGCTTCGTATTCTTTACCACTCAGTTCCTGCAGATCGTTCTTCAGATGTCGCCGTTGAATGCCAGCCTCGCTTTAGTGCCAGGTCAGATCATGGCGATTGTTGTGGGGATGGCGGTCGTGCCAGTCGCGCAGCGATTACAAGTGCATGTGCTGATACCAATTTTGATGGCATTTGCGGGAGCGGCGTTTTTGCTGGTCGCCGGCATGGGCAGCAGCCTGATTGTTCTAGTGGTGGCTTTTGCCTTGCTGAACATTGGTGTGGGCGCGATCGCGACGGTGTCCAATGATGTGATTTTGTCAGCCGCGCCGCCGGCAAAGGCAGGCGCTGCGTCGGCCATTAGCGAAACGGCCTACGAAGTGGGGGTGGTTTTGGGGACGACTGTGCTTGGCGGTCTCGTCACCGCCTACTATCGCGGTACGTTGCAGCTTCCGGGATTCCTGAGCGAAGTGCAGATGATGCTGGCCAGTGAGACGCTGTCTGGCGCCCATCATGTGTCGGCAGACTTATCACCTGATCAAGCGAGTGAGTTGATGACGCAGGCTGGAAGGGCTTTCGAAGGTGGGATCGGATTGGTTTCGTGGGTGACGTTCGGTCTGGCGCTTATGGCGATTTTGATTGCTTGGTGCACTTTGCGGATACCGAAAGCGCAACCTGCAAAGGGACATTGATTGAAAATGAAGGTTGGGCCCGGCATCGCACAGCCCAAGCATTTCAGTGCAATGCTTGCTCAATGGCCACCCGCAGGTATGCTGGTGGCCTGCCGAGGAGATTGAAAATGGCCTACGATTTTGACCTTTATGTGATTGGCGCCGGTTCCGGCGGTGTGCGGGCTGCGCGGTTTGCGGCTGGTTTCGGGGCGAAAGTGGCCGTGGCCGAGAGCCGTTATCTGGGCGGTACGTGTGTGAACGTCGGCTGTGTGCCTAAGAAGTTGCTGGTCTACGGCGCGCACTTCGCCGAAGACTTCGAGCAGTCGCAAGGTTTTGGCTGGACGCCGGGTGAGGCGAAGTTCGATTGGGCGACGTTGATCGCCAACAAGGATCGCGAGATCAATCGCCTGAACGGTATCTATCGCACCTTGCTGGTCAACAGCGGTGTGACCTTGCACGAAGGCCACGCCAAGATCGTCGATCCGCATCAGGTCGAGATCAATGGCGAGCGTTTCACTGCCAAGAACATTCTGATTGCTACGGGCGGCTGGCCGCAGATTCCGGAGATTCCGGGGCATGAACACGCGATCAGTTCCAACCAGGCGTTCTTCCTCAAAGAGCTGCCCAAGCGCGTTCTGGTGGTGGGCGGTGGTTATATCGCCGTCGAGTTCGCCGGGATTTTCCATGGCCTGGGTGCCGAAACCACGCTGCTCTATCGCGGCGAATTGTTCCTGCGCGGCTTCGACGGTGCGGTGCGCAAGCATTTGCAGGAAGAGTTGACCAAGCGCGGCATGGACCTGCAATTCAATGCCGACATCGAGCGCATCGACAAGCAGGCTGATGGCAGCCTCAAAGTCACACTCAAGGACGGTCGCGAACTGGAGGCGGACTGCGTGTTCTATGCCACCGGACGGCGTCCGATGCTGGACAATCTCGGGCTGGAAAACACCGGCGTCATACTCGACAAGAAAGGCTTTGTCGAGGTTGACGAGCAGTATCAGACCGCCGAGCCGTCGATCCTGGCGCTGGGGGATGTGATCGGTCGGGTGCAGCTGACGCCGGTCGCGCTGGCCGAAGGCATGGCCGTCGCGCGTCGTTTGTTCAAGCCTGAGCAGTACCGTCCGGTGGATTACAAAATGATCCCGACGGCGGTGTTCAGCTTGCCGAACATCGGCACCGTCGGTTTGACCGAAGAAGAAGCGCGCGAAGCCGGCCACGACGTGGTGATCTTCGAAAGCCGTTTCCGGCCGATGAAGCTGACCCTGACCGAATGCCAGGAGCGCACGCTGATGAAGCTGGTGGTGGACGCCAAGACCGACAAGGTCCTGGGTTGCCACATGGTCGGGCCGGATGCGGGCGAAATCGTCCAGGGCCTGGCGATTGCCTTGAAGGCCGGCGCCACCAAGCGTGACTTCGACGAAACCATCGGTGTGCATCCGACGGCCGCCGAAGAGTTTGTCACCATGCGTACGCCGGTCGCCGGTTAAGCGTCCTTAGCTGCGTCTGGCATTGCCTTCGCGGCAGCTGCCAGGCGTACGCTTTCTGCCAGATCGGCCTGGGCCTTGGTCAATTCGATTTCCAGTGACTGGTTGATCTGCGACTGCTCGTCGACGCTCTGTTTGAGTGACTGACTCTCCAGCAGGGCGACGCGCAAGCGTTCCTGGAGGAGGGTGCGTTCGCTGTCGACGCGAGTGGCTTGCTCCAGCAGCTGATCCTGTCGGCTGTTGCTCTGCTTCAGCTGATCCTGCATCAGGCTCAGTTCCCTCAAGGTCCCACGGTTCTCCGTCAGCAGGCGCTCGTTGTCACGGTGCAATTGCGTGATCTCATCCTGGCGCACCATTGCGCTTTGCTGAGCCTGGCGCAATTCCATCTGAATCTGCTGAACCTGGCCTTCATGGCGACGTTGTTCCTGCTCGCGCTGATCCTTGACGGCGTTGCGGTAGTGTTCCAGCGCATCGCGCGCATGCAGGTGTTTCTCTTCAAGGGAGCGGATCTGCTCGTCCTTGTCTTGCAAGCGTAATTCGAAATCGGCCAACGCCTGGTTCAGACCGGCGTTGCGAGTGTGTTCGGTCTGCAGCAGGGCGCGAGTGTCTTGCAGCGCCTCGGATTCCTGGGTCAGTGCCAGGCTTTGAACTTCGTAATGCTCTTGCAGCTGGGTGTTGGCCTGATCAGCGGCCTGTAGCCGGGTTTCCAGCTCTTTTCTTTGCTGTTCGAACTCCTCGCGAGCCTGGTCAATCGGCTCTTGCGCCTGCTCCTTGAGGCGTTGCGCCAGCCGCGACACCAGTCCTGCCAGCTCATCGTCGATGGGGGCGGGCGGCGCTTCGGCGCGCTCGACGCCGTCATCCAGCTCCTTCAAATACCGATGAATCGTGGTTTTCGAGCCAGTGTTGCCCATCTCGATCCGTACTGCGTCGATGCTTGGGTTTTCGCCGCGCGCCAAAATTGCCAGGCGTGCCGCTTGCACCACTGCTTTGTTTACACCGCCACGAGCCATGAGTTCTCCTACGATTTCGTAATGTGGTACATACCACCACAATACACATTGTACCATTCATCAATAAAAGTTAAATACTTGATGTAATTGACACGGGATATACTGGTATTACCCCGTGTGATGAACGATTCACCGGGTTTTGACCCGTAAAAGCAGTACGCCTTCGAGATGTGAGCCCATGACTGAGCTGGATCGTTACCTGCAAGCCGCCACCCGCGACAACACCCGTCGCAGCTATCGGGCGGCGATCGAGCACTTCGAAGTCAGTTGGGGTGGATTTTTGCCGGCGACCGGCGACAGCGTGGCGCGCTATCTGGTGGCCCATGCGGGCGTGTTGTCGATCAATACCTTGAAGCTGCGTCTGTCAGCGCTGGCTCAGTGGCACAACAGTCAGGGTTTTGCCGATCCCACCAAGGCGCCGGTGGTGCGCAAGGTGTTCAAGGGGATTCGGGCGTTGCACCCGGCCCAGGAGAAACAGGCCGAGCCGTTGCAGCTTCAGCATTTGGAGCAAGTGGTCGCATGGCTGGAGCTGGAAGCGCAAACCGCCCAGTCTGCCAACGATCGGCCGGCGCTGTTGCGGGCCAGGCGCGATACGGCGTTGATCCTGCGAGGTTTCTGGCGTGGCTTTCGTAGCGATGAGTTTTGCCGCGTACAGATTGAGCACGTGCAAGCGAGCGCCGGTTCCGGAATCACGCTCTACTTGCCGCGCAGCAAAAGCGATCGCGAAAACCTCGGCAAGACGTATCAGACGCCTGCGTTGCAGCGGTTGTGTCCGGTGCAGGCGTACATCGCCTGGATCACTGAAGCCGCACTGGTGCGTGGGCCGGTGTTCCGAGGCATTGACCGCTGGGGTCATTTGAGCGAGGAAGGCTTGCACGCCAATAGTGTGATTCCGTTATTGCGTCAGGCGCTGGAGCGCGCCGGCATCCCGGCCGAGCACTACACCAGTCACTCCCTGCGACGCGGCTTCGCGACGTGGGCCCATCAAAGCGGTTGGGATTTGAAGTCGCTGATGAGTTACGTCGGCTGGAAGGACATGAAATCGGCCATGCGCTATGTCGATGCCAACCCGTTTCTCGGGATGAACCGCATCGCCGAACAACCCTGATCAATTCCGCTGCAATGCGATCCGTTGTAGCAGCTGTCGAGCCTGCGAGGCTGCGTTCGGCTGCGAAGCAGTCGCAAACCCGGCTGGCATGGATTCCCTGACACACCGTGAGTTCTGGTTTTACGACTGCTTCGCAGCCGAACGCAGCCTCGCAGGCTCGACAGCTGCTACGAGACCTCATGTGTCCTAGTACCGATTTCTTCTATTAATACTGTCGGCTAATAGCGAAAACCAATCAGCAGCATGAGGTTTGCCAATGAGCCATCCGTCCGTCGAGTGGGTAAAGTTCACTCCATCAACTTCTTAACCCCTGACGGAGAGTCAACGATGCCTATCATCAACAGCCAAGTTAAACCGTTCAAAGCTGACGCATTCAAAAATGGCGACTTCGTAAAAGTCTCGGACGCTGACCTGAAAGGCAAGTGGTCGGTCGTGTTCTTCTACCCAGCTGACTTCACCTTCGTTTGCCCGACCGAACTGGAAGACCTGGCTGACAACTACGACGCATTCCAGAAACTGGGCGTCGAGATCTACAGCGTTTCCACCGACACCCACTTTGCCCACGCTGCCTGGCACAACACGTCGCCAGCCATCGGCAAAATCCAGTACACCATGATCGGCGACCCGACTCACGCCATCTCCCGCAACTTCGACGTGCTGATCGAAGAAGCAGGTCTGGCCGACCGTGGCACCTTCGTGATCAACCCTGAAGGCCAGATCAAAATCGTCGAACTGAACGACGGTGGTGTAGGCCGTGACGCTTCCGAGCTGCTGCGCAAAATCAAGGCTGCCCAGTACGTTGCTGCACACCCAGGCCAGGTTTGCCCAGCCAAGTGGAAAGAAGGCGAGGCCACTCTGGCTCCGTCCCTGGACCTGGTCGGCAAGATCTAAGTCTGTGGATCGCATCATCAGGGCGGGTTTCCGCACCTACTAAGTAAGCTGCACCGCCCTCAAAAACGCCCGGGCGATATTCGCTCGGGCGTTTTTTTATGAATTTGCAAAAAGGAAATCGCCCGTATGTTGGACGCCAATCTTAAAGCCCAGTTGAAATCGTACCTGGAACGGGTCACCCAACCGATCGAGATCGTTGCCTCCCTCGACGACGGTGCGAAATCCCAGGAAATGCTCGAACTGCTGAAAGACGTTGCCAGTCTTTCTACCCAAATTACCTTGCTCGATAACGGTGACGATGCACGCAAACCGTCGTTCTCGATCAACCGCCCCGGTGCCGATATCAGCCTGCGTTTCGCCGGCATCCCGATGGGCCATGAATTCACTTCGCTGGTGTTGGCCCTGTTGCAAGTCGGCGGCCACCCATCGAAGGCCAGTGCTGAAGTGATCGAACAGATCCGCTCGCTCAAGGGTGATTTCAGCTTCGAGACCTACTTCTCGCTGTCCTGCCAGAACTGCCCGGACGTCGTCCAGGCGCTGAACCTGATGGCTGTGCTGAACCCGAACATCCGCCACGTCGCCATCGACGGCGCGCTGTTCCAGGCGGAAGTCGATGAGCGCCAGATCATGGCGGTGCCAAGCATCTACTTGAACGGTGTGAACTTCGGTCAGGGCCGCATGGGCCTGGAAGAAATTCTCGCCAAGATCGACACTAGCGGCATCGAGCGTCAGGCCGAGAAGATCAGCGCCAAAGAAGCCTTTGACGTGCTGGTCGTCGGCGGTGGCCCAGCCGGTGCTTCGGCTGCGATTTACGCGGCGCGTAAAGGCATTCGCACCGGTGTGGCGGCGGAGCGTTTTGGTGGGCAGGTGCTGGACACCATGGCCATTGAAAACTTCATCTCCGTGCAGGAAACCGAAGGGCCGAAACTGGCTGTCGCGCTGGAAGAACACGTCAAGCAATACGACGTCGACATCATGAACCTGCAGCGCGCCGACAAGCTGGTGCCGGGCAAGAACGGCGAGCTGCACGAAGTTCACTTCGCCAGCGGCGCGACCCTGAAGGCCAAGACGGTGATCCTGGCGACCGGTGCAAGATGGCGTGAAATGAACGTGCCCGGTGAACAGCAATACCGCAACAAAGGCGTGGCGTACTGCCCGCACTGTGACGGTCCATTGTTCAAAGGCAAACGTGTGGCGGTGATTGGCGGCGGTAACTCCGGCGTCGAAGCGGCTATCGATCTCGCCGGTATCGTCTCTCACGTCACGCTGCTGGAGTTCGACGTGCAGTTGCGCGCCGATGCAGTCTTGCAGCGTAAATTGCACAGCCTGCCGAACGTCACCGTGATCTCCAGTGCGCAAACCACTGAAGTGTTGGGCGATGGTCAGAAGGTCAACGGCCTGCGCTACAAGGATCGTCAGTCAGACGAACTGCGCAGCGTGGAACTGGAAGGGATCTTCGTGCAGATCGGTCTGTTGCCGAACACCGATTGGCTCAAAGGCACCATCGAGTTGTCGCCGCGTGGCGAGATCATCGTTGATGCGCGTGGCGAGACGTCGATGCCGGGCGTGTTTGCGGCCGGTGACGTGACGACCGTGCCGTACAAGCAGATCGTGATTGCGGTGGGCGAGGGCGCCAAGGCTTCCCTGAGCGCATTCGATCACCTGATCCGGACCTCGGCCCCGGCATAAACGTCGACGCTGAAAACACAAAACCCCATGAGCGATCATGGGGTTTTTTTGTGCCTTACACCTCCCCACTGTGGGAGCGAGCCTGCTCGCGATGGTCGTCAACGATAACGCGAAAAGGTTGACCCCGCGCCGGTCTCGGGTTTTTCGCGAGCGAGCTCGCTCCTACAGAGGGAGGTGGTGGGAGTTACAGCGGGGCCGGCTGGATGATCTCTACCCAGTAGGCATCCGGGTCCTTGATGAACGCCAGGCTTTTCATGCGGCCGTCGTTCAGGCGTTTCTGGAAATCACAGCCCAGCGCTTCGAAGCGCTCGCACGCGGCAACGATGTCCGGCACGGAAATGCAGATATGGCCAAAACCGCGCGGGTCGGTGTTGCCGTTGTGGTAGGCGAAGTCCGCGTCGTTCTCGGTGCCGTGGTTGTGGGTCAGCTCAAGAATGCCCGGGATCGATTTCATCCACTCGGTACGCGCGGCGGCGTCGGCCGGGATCTGGTTTTTGTCGACCAGCGCCAAAAAGTACAGGCTGAACTCGGCTTCCGGGAAGTCGCGTTTTTCCACCAGCGAAAAACCCAAGATGCGCGTGTAGAAATCCAGGGATTTGGTGATGTCCTTGACCCGCAGCATGGTGTGGTTGAAGACGAACTTCTGGGTGGCGGTGTCAGGTTGGGCGGTGACGCCTGGGAAGGTGTTCAATTCGTGCAGGCTCATGGGCCCTCCGGAAAATAAGTGGGGCTAACGAATGGCGACAATGATACGCAAGGGTTCTGACATCACCAAACCCAAACCGTCGGCTATTGCCTGACGGGCGGGTGAGGCTCAGACTTTACGGCTCAATCCGTGAGTGTTCATTGCAATGATTCGATTCTGTAAATCGGCGTTCGTCCTGATGTGTCTGCTTTCAGGCATTGCCAACGCTCACGCAGACGAGCCAATCGTGACGTGGCCCAGCGGCTGGGAAGTCGAAGTCGTCCCGCCCGATGATGCCAAACCAGACGTTTCCCGCCAGCGTGCGGTCAAAAACGATCAGGACGGTACGCCGGTGATGGTGATGGAGTTGACCATGACGCCGGTGGAAAGCGGTCATCAGGTGAACCTGCAAGGCGTGTTGCTGGAGATGCGCAAGTCGGTGCAAAAGGACTTCTTTCAGGGCGGTTATCAAAGTGTCTGCAGCAAGATTCACCCGACTACCTTGAGCCGCTTAACAGCGCTGGAAACTACCTGCACGATCACCCAGAACGGCAGGCATGTGCTCTCTCAAACATTGGTCGCGGCCGTCGATGCCGATAAAGCCTATGTTCTTTCCTACGCGGGGCAGGCTGAGGTTTATAAAGCAAGTCTGGACGAAATAGCGGCTGCCCGTAACAGCTTGAAACTTTAGTGAACGATTTCAGTGGCCATAGATCTCAGCGCTTTTCGTCATGTTTAGATACCTAAAGGGACTAAGCACAAAGTTAACCGGCAAGTAGCGATTGATCGGTGCTGATCGTTGCATTTAGAGAGCATCCATGAAAAAGCCCTGCATAAACAGGGCTTTTCTTGTTACCGCGAGTGCTTAGCCGCGCAGCCAGGAATCAACGGTGGCTGCACCGTATTCTTCCTTCCAGGCTTTCAGGCCACGGTGGTTGCCACCCTTGGTTTCAATCAGTTCGCCGGTGTGCGGGTTCTGATAAACCTTGACCACGCGAGCGCGGCGGGTTTTGGGCGCTGTTGCCTGTTGCAGACCGGATTTTGCCGGGTTCGGATCGAGAATGGCGATGATGTCGCGCAGGCTCTTGCCGTAGGTTTTCATCAGCCCCTGGAGCTTTTCTTCGAATTCGATTTCTTTCTTGAGCCCGGCATCGTTCTTCAGCGATTCCAGCTGCTTGAGCTGTTCTTGAAGGGCCTTTTCAGCGGCACGAAATTCAGCGAGTCTGGACAATATCTTTACTCCAATAGTGTATTTGGCTGATACCAACCGCAAACAAAGCTATAAGCCAAGGGCCTTGTAGCGACTCGGTGATAATGGCTCACCTGCTAATCTTACGCAGGCACGAAAAATTGTAGTAGTTAATTGGCCAAGAGTAAATCCTGTCTTTTTCTTCATGTAACTACCGTAGTCTTTTGATTCAATTTGGTGCGCGGCTTGCTTGTGTCATCGCTTAGAGCCGCTAGTTAATGATGACTTAATGCGTTAACGAATTCTGCGGCGGGCATGGGGCGGCCGAACAGATAACCTTGCAAGAAGTTCACGCCATGGGCGGTCAGGTAATCACTTTGTTCCTGGGTTTCCACACCTTCGGCAACAATGTCCAGATCGAGCTTGGCGGAGAGTTCGATGATGGTGTCCAGAATGTGCCGGGAGAGGGCGTCGGCGCCGATCATGGCGACAAAACTCTGGTCGATCTTCAAAAAGTCCACATTGAACTGCCGCAGATAACCCAGGCTCGAGTGACCGGTACCGAAATCGTCGATGGCGATCATCACGCCCAGCTCATGCAGCTGCTCGAACAGTTGGTGAGTGATGGCCGTGGGCTCGATGAGTTCGCGTTCGGTGAGTTCCAGCACGAGGCTGATGGCGCCCGGCGCGAAAGCGGCGAGGAATTCGCGGCAATCAGCGACCAGTTCCAGGTCTCGGCAGTGACTGGCCGTGATGTTGATCCCCACATGAAACGGCTGGTTGAACGACGCCTGATGGGGCGCGAGCAGGGCGGCGGTTTGTTGCATCAATGAGCGGGTCATCGGCACGATCAGTCCGGAATGTTCGGCAAACGGGATGAACATATCCGGGCGCACCAGGCCTTCCTTCGGGTGATTCCAGCGCATCAGGACCTCGGCTCCCGACCACTTTTTGTCGTCGCCTCGCACCACCGGTTGAAAATACGGAATGAACTCTGAAGCCTCGAGCGCGCGCTGCAATTCATGGCTGGGTGACGACGAGCGCTTCTGTAAAAAATGCCCGATAACACCAGCGATCACGCCGAAAAAGATCAGCAAGCTGAACAGCGGCGGATACTCGCTGCGCATGTAGCGCCAGGTTTCACCTTCGGGGAAGCCGGCCGCCACGGTAAAGGCATAACGCGAGGACGTCAGTGTGGTTTGCGCCACAGGCAAAGCAGGCAACGCGCCACTGTGGAAGCTGCCGTCAGCGGTCAACCCGTTTTGGCCGACTTGCAGTAGTAGCAACGTCTTGCCGCCGATCATGCGTAACACGTTGCTCAAGTGATAACCGTCCAGGGCACTCATCGCGCCCTGTTTTCCTGCGTTGAGCCGATACACCAGTAACGCGCTATCGGGCGTGACCAGGTTGCCTTTCATCAGCACTATCTCGCCTTTGCTGTAGTCACCGGCCGTGAGTTTTTCCTGGTAGTCGCCGAACAAGGAACTGCAATAAATGGTGTCGTCCCACACCAGATTGGTCGAGCGCACGAACGGGCGGCGAGTGACTTGTTCGCGCAACGCCAGGTTCACATCGATGCAACGTTGCCCGGCCAACGGCAGTAACTCGCGCGCGGCTTCGGCGGTGTTGTCGAGCATCAGTTCGAATTGGCGAATGGCTTCTTCGGCGGTCTGTTCGGTGTTGTGCTTCAGTGCCCGTTCCGCTTGCATATAGAGGATGGCGAATCCCAGCAGGACCGGGACTAAACCACTCAATACTGTCACGGCAATCCGGGTGCGTGTGCGGCGGTTTTTAACGTTCAGTGGCATTCGTGAAACCTGTAACAATAAAAGAGGGCTCTCAAATGCTGGCAGGGCAGTGCGCCTCCCAAAAAGAGTTCAGGTACGGGCCATGATAGTTGGCCCTCGGCAATGATGCCGCTCAACGGTGGTTCAGGCGCTCCGCCAGTTTGATAAAGGCCAGCGTCGCTGGTGAAGACTGGCGCTGATCGAGCACCGCGAGGCCGACCTGGCGTGCCACCGGCGGTGCCAGCGGTTTCTTCACGTAGCGCCTGTCGACGTGATCGGGCAATGAGCCTTCGGCGACCACGGTCAGCGCCTCGCCTCGGCCGACGGTGTCCAGCGTGCTCAACAGCTGCGAACAACGATAGCGAATGTTCGGTGTCAGCCGGGCGGCACTGAACAACCGTGAAACCAGTTCCGAGGAACCGGCCTCGGTCAGTACGAATGGGTCGTGGCACAAATCGCTCAGGCTCAGGGTGTCGCGACTGGCCAGCGGATGATCGACGGGTAGCAGCGCGACCATCTGGTCCTCGATCAGCGCAAAGGTGTCGAAGCGCTCTTCGGGCAAGACCACGAAGCCGACATCGATCCGTCGCTCCTCCAGCCACTGGATGACTTGGCGGTCCGGGCCTTCATCAATGTGCACCTCGATGCCTGGATGCGCGGCGCGGTAGTGCTGCAGGATCAATGGCAGCAATTTGATCGATGAAGTCGGGCCGAACGAGCCAATACGCAGGGTGCCGCGTTTCATGCCACGGGCATCGGCGGCTTCCTGGCGCAAGGTGTTGGCCAGGCCGAGCATTGCCCGCGCGCGCAGTAGAAGCTGCTGGCCGATGTCGCTCAGTTCGACCTGGGACTGATGCCGACGCAGTAACTCCACACCCAATTCCTGTTCCAGCGACTTCAGCGCGTGAGACACCGCCGATTGGGAAATCCCCAGGCGATTCGCCGCCGCAGTGAAACCGTGAAGCTCGGCCACGAGGGAGAAAATCTCCAATTGGGTAAGGGTCATGAGTTTTTACTCATTTTACGATGATCCGACATTAGTCGAATCATACGTCATCTCGCCCATTTCCCGTTCTGGAAACTTATGACCCGTTGTGAACAGACCCTAGCCAATCCTTCGGACATGCCGGTTTATCTGAAGCTCGCCGCCGTCACCATGATCTGGGGCGGCACCTTCGTCGCAGGCCGGTTTCTGGCGGATAGCCTGAGTCCGCTGCTCGCCGCCAGCGTGCGTTTCCTGTTGGCCAGCGCGGCGCTGCTGCTGTTTTTGCTGTTGGCCCGAGTACCGCTGACCCGACCGAGTCCCAGGCAATGGCTGCAATTAACGGTGTTGGGTTTTTTCGGGATCTTTTTCTACAACCTGTGCTTCTTTTATGGCCTGCACTACATCAATGCCTCACGGGCGTCATTGATTGTGGCGCTCAACCCGGCGGTGATCGGCTTGGCCTCGTGGCTGTTGTTCAAGGAGCACTTGAGTCGGGCGAAAGTCGCCGGTATCGCGATCTGCATTGCCGGGGCGAGTCTGGTGATCGTCAGCCGTAACCCGCAGCTGTTGGCGGGTAATGCCGATGCCTGGATTGGCGATCTGCTGATTTTCGGTTGCGTGGTCGGTTGGGGGATTTACTCGCTGTGCGCCAAAGAGCTGAACCACAGCCTCGGGCCCGTGCAAACGGTGACGTACTCGATATTGCTGGGCACGGTGATGCTCTGGGTGACCAGTGCGGTCAGGGGCGAGTTGAGTGTGGCGGCGCTCACCAGCCTGGGTCCGCAACAATGGCTGAGCCTGATGTACCTCGGCGTGTTGGGTTCGGCGCTGGCCTACATCGGCTATTACGACGGCCTGCGCAAAATCGGCGCGACCCGTTCCGGCGTGTTCATTGCCTTGAATCCGCTGACCGCGGTAATCCTTGGCGGGCTGTTGCTGGGCGAGCAATTGACGCTGACGATGTGCCTGGGAGGAGGGCTGATTCTGGCCGGGATTTTCCTCTGCAACAAACCCCTTGCGCGAGTGGGGAAAAAGGGGATTTGATACAGAAGGCGGACAAACTGATTTACGCTGTGTAGAATCGGTTTACGCATATAAGAATAATCGTCTTCTGGCAGCAGAAGCCTCGCCCGCAATAGCCTTGGGTCGACAATGAAGAGTTTTGGGTTTCAACTGATCTATGGTGACTTCCTCGCCCGCAGCGTGCGGGGCATCTCCTGCGCGCCACCCGCCGGTCTCAGCATTGCTAAGTAACTAACGTTCCGTTAATTCTAAGAATGATGATGAGGCGCCAACCATGGCAGATTTATACGAAAACCCAATGGGCCTGATGGGCTTTGAATTCATTGAATTCGCATCGCCAACCCCGAACACCCTGGAGCCGATCTTCGAGATCATGGGCTTCACCAAAGTCGCGACCCATCGCTCCAAAGACGTGCACCTGTATCGCCAGGGCCAGATCAACCTGATCCTCAACAACGAACCGAACAGCGTGGCCTCGTACTTCGCGGCCGAGCACGGCCCGTCGGTGTGCGGCATGGCGTTCCGTGTCAAGGATTCGCAGAAGGCCTACAAGCGTGCGCTGGAACTCGGTGCACAGCCGATCCACATCGAAACCGGTCCGATGGAACTGCACCTGCCGGCGATCAAAGGCATCGGCGGCGCGCCGCTGTACCTGATCGACCGTTTCGGCGAAGGCAGCTCGATTTATGACATCGACTTCGTGTTTATCGAAGGCGTTGATCGCAACCCGGTCGGCGCAGGCCTGAAAATCATCGACCACCTGACGCACAACGTGTATCGCGGTCGCATGGCCTACTGGGCCAACTTCTACGAGAAGCTGTTCAACTTCCGCGAAATCCGTTACTTCGACATCAAGGGCGAATACACCGGCCTGACCTCCAAGGCCATGACCGCGCCGGATGGCATGATCCGCATTCCGTTGAACGAAGAGTCGTCCAAGGGCGCGGGGCAGATCGAAGAGTTCCTGATGCAGTTCAACGGTGAAGGCATCCAGCACGTTGCCTTCCTCAGCGACAACCTGATCGACACGTGGGATCGTCTGAAGAAAATCGGCATGCGCTTCATGACCGCACCGCCGGAAACCTACTACGAGATGCTTGAAGGCCGTTTGCCGAACCACGGCGAGCCGGTCGATCAGCTGCAATCGCGGGGGATTCTGCTGGACGGTTCGTCCGAGTCGGGCGACCGCCGCCTGCTGCTGCAGATCTTCTCGGAAACCCTGATGGGGCCGGTGTTCTTCGAATTCATCCAGCGTAAAGGCGATGATGGTTTCGGCGAAGGCAACTTCAAGGCGTTGTTCGAATCGATTGAGCGGGATCAAGTGCGTCGTGGTGTGCTTTCCACTGACTAAGCCTCGGCAAATGTAAAAAAAGCCCGGCCATCAGCAATGCTGGCCGGGCTTTTTCTTGTCTGTAGGAGCGAGGCTTGCCCGCGAAGCTTTTAGCGTCTTCAAAGGCCCCTTCGCGGGCAAGCCTCGCTCCTACATTGGTCCGCGACGCTGCCGGACCAGATGCTTGAACCCTTCAAACATCAGCACAACCACCGCCATCCAGATTGGAATATAGGTCAGCCATTCGCCGGCCTTGATACTTTCCCCCAGCAGCAACGCAACGCCGAGCAACAGGACCGGTTCGACGTAGCTCAATAACCCGAACAGGCTGAATGGCAGCAACCGACTGGCGATAATGTAGACCACCAGCGCCGACGCACTGATCACCCCGAGTATCGGGATCAGCAGCGACAGCCACGGGTACTGATCGAACACGTCGAAACCTTGCTCACCCCCCAGCACGAACCAGAACGCCACCGGCAGCGTCAGCGTCATGTCCACCCAGAGCCCGCCGAGGTTGTCCGTCGCCAGTCGTTTGCGCAGGACGAAATAGGTCGGATAGCCAATGCACACCAGCAAGGTCGCCCAGGAAAAACCACCGACCTGATACACCTCATTGATCACGCCGAGGCAGGCGAACGTCACGGCGACTTTTTGCAAATAGGAGAGGCGTTCGCCATAGGCGATCCGGCCGGTCAGGACCATGGTCAGTGGCAACAGGAAATACCCCAGCGACACGTCCAGGCTGTAACCGTTGAGCGGCGCCCACATGAACAGCCAGAGCTGCACGCCGACCAGGGCGGAAGAGGCGATCAGGCCGGCGATCAATTTGGGTTTGCTGGCCAGGCGCCGAAGGATGTCGATGACGCGTTTCCATTCGCCGGAGACCACCATGAACACGGTGATGCAAGGCACCGTCAGCAGCATGCGCCAGCCGAAAATTTCCACGCCGCTCAACGGGGTGAGCAGCGACGTGTAGTAATACATGACGGCAAACAGCACCGAGGCTGTGACCGATAAAACAATACCTTTAGACAAACTGTCCTCGCGAGGTTGAACGTGAAACGGGGCGCAGAGGATACGTGGTTTTTTAGACGAATATTGACCAACTGATCAACACCGAACAATGTGGGAGCGGGCTTGCTCGCGAAAGCGGACTACCAGCCGACATCAATGCTGAATGTAAAGCCGCTTTCGCGAGCAAGCCCGCTCCCACATTGATTGGGTTTCTTCAGTTGGTTAGCGGTTTACGCCCCGACACGAAGTGGCTCACGTCATTGAACCCCGGTGTCGACGAGTGCCCCGGCGTGACCAGCGAGTCGATGAACGCTTCATCTTCCGCCGTGATCTTCACCGCTTGCGCTTTAGTGTAGGCATCCCATTGCTCTTCGGTGCGCGGCCCGACGATGGCCGAGGTGACGGCGCCGTTGTTCAGCACCCAGGCGATGGCGAACTCGACGATGCCCACGCCACGGCCCTGGGTGTACTGCTGGATCTGCTGGGCGATGCGCAGGGATTCGACGCGCCATTCGGTTTCCAGAATGCGTTTGTCCGCGCGCCCGGCACGGCTGTTAGCGTCCGGTTTGACATCCGGCGCGTATTTGCCGCTGAGCACGCCTCGTGCCAGCGGGCTGTAAGGCACCACGCCGAGGCCATAGTTTTGCGCGGCCGTGATCTGTTCGGATTCGGCCTGGCGGTTGACGATGTTGTACAGCGGCTGGCTGATCACAGGTCGGTCGACGCCCAGGCTATCGGCCACGCGAATGATTTCGGCGATGCGCCAGCCACGGAAGTTCGACAGCCCCCAGTAACGGATCTTGCCCTGGCGAATCAGATCGCCGATGGCCGACACCGTCACTTCCAGCGTTGTATTGTGGTCTTCGCGGTGCAGGTAATAGATGTCCAAGTAGTCGGTGCCCAGGCGCGTCAGGCTGGCGTCGATACCATTGAAAATGTGCTTGCGGCTGAGGCCACTGCGGTTCGGCACGCCACCTGCCGGGCCGGAACCGACCTTGCTGGCGAGCACCCATTCGTGGCGGCGGCTGGCAATCGCTTCGCCGACGATTTCTTCGGAGCGGCCATTGGTGTAGACGTCTGCGGTGTCGATGAAATTGATGCCCTGGTCCCAGGCCTTGTCGATGATCCGCAGGGAATCTTCGGTGCTGGTCTGTTCGCCGAACATCATGGTGCCCAGGGTCAGGGTGGAAACCTGCAGACCCGAATGACCCAGTACGCGGTAGCTCATGACGAAATCCTTTTACCGGTGGGAAAGGCTCAATCAAATACCAGAACCACCACCGGGCGCAAACGCAAATCTCAAACACCCCCGAATCAAATGTGGGAGCGGGCTTGCTCGCGAAAGCGATTTCACATTCAACATTGATGTTGGCTGATAGAACGCTTTCGCGAGCAAGCCCGCTCCCACATTTGACCGAGGCGGTTTTTATCGTCAACGTTAATCGGTCAAAGAGTCTCGACCGCCCTCATCACGCTTTCAAGGATCACCGCTATGTTCGAACTCGATCACGACCTGGCCCAGGACATCGTCGACCGGGCGATGGCCATCCTCCCGTACAACGTCAACGTCATGGATAGCCAGGGCCTGATCCTCGGCAGTGGCGAACCGGAGCGGGTCAACACCCGGCATGAAGGTGCGCAACTGGTGTTGGCCAACGGCCGCGTGGTGGAGATCGACGCGCAGACCGCGATCCACCTCAAAGGCGTGCAGCCGGGGATCAACCTGCCGCTGATGCTCGACCAGCGCCTGATCGGCGTGCTGGGCATCACCGGCGAACCGGAGCAGTTGCGCACCTATGCCGAACTGGTGCGCATGACCGCCGAGATGCTGGTGGGCCAGCGCAATCAACAGGCCGAGCAGCAATGGCGGCGCCAGCGTTGTGATGATCTGCTGGCATTACTGCTCAGCGAGGCCGGGGATTCGCCGCGGCTGATCGACGAGGCGCAACAGTTGGGGCTCAAGCCGCAGCTGACTCGGGCGCCGTCTCTGTTCGAATTGGGGACGGCGCACGGGCCGGGGCAGACCGTCGAGGCGCTGAGTGCCTGGTTGACCTCGCGCTACCCTGACAGTTGGTGCGTGAGTTCGGCCAAGTCCTCGCTGCTCTGGTGCCGGCCGGCCAACCAGGCGATCGAGCATGATCGGCTATTGGAAAAACTCGACGGTCTGGGCTGGAACATTTTGCGCATCGCCGTGGGCGGGCAGGCGGATGGGCTGACGGGTTTGCGCCGTTGCTGTCGTCGGGTGAGTGACTTGCTCGCCTACGGGCGTGAGGTGTTGCCGCAGTCGCGGGTACTGACACTCAACCGCTTTCGCTTGCCGGTGTTGCTCTGGCGTCATCGGAACGACGATGCGCTGGACGAGTTGCTCAGCCCGCTGCGCAAAGTCGTCGCCAAGGACAACAACGGCCAGTTGCTGGCGACCCTGCGCAGTTGGTGCGAACACGATGGCCAGAGCCAGGCGTGTGCCGATGCTCTGGGCATTCACCGCAACAGTTTGCGTTACCGCATGGAGCGGATTGCCGAACTCAGCGGCGTTGATCCATTGCGCCTGGACGGCATGCTCGCGCTTTACCTCGGCGTTCAACTCCTGCCCCAGACCGACACAATCCCGTAAACAACCCAATCCCCTGTGGGAGCGGGCTTGCTCGCGAATGCGGAGTGTCAGCGATATCAATATTGACTGACACACCGCATTCGCGAGCAAGCCCGCTCCCACAGGTAACGCGTCCATCCAGAGGGTTTTGTGGGAATGAACAATAATCCTCCACGGCGCTTGTGCAGCAGACTGGCGTTATTGTTCTAACCTGCTGGCAGCATGAGGGCATTGGAACTGGAGAACTCCCATGAAAATCGTTATCGCCCCCGATTCGTTCAAGGACAGCCTCAGCGCTCAAGGCGTGGCCGATGCCATTGCCCTCGGGCTGGCCGAGGTCTGGCCCGATGCGCAACTGATCAAGTGCCCGATGGCCGACGGCGGGGAAGGGACGGTCGAGTCGGTTCTGGCCGCCTGCGATGGCGAACTGCGCCGCAACACAGTCCGCGGACCACTGGGCGCGCCGGTCAACGCTGCCTGGGGCTGGCTGCCCCACAGCCATACCGCGATCATCGAAATGGCCGAAGCCAGCGGTTTGCAGTTGGTCCCGGTGGGCCAGCGCGATGCGTGCGTCAGCAGCACCTTCGGCACCGGTGAGTTGATCCGCGCGGCGCTGGACGCCGGCGCGCAACGGGTGATTCTGGCGATTGGCGGCAGTGCGACCAACGACGGCGGCGCAGGTGCCGTACAGGCCTTGGGCGTGAAACTGTTCGACGCGCAGGGCCAGACCCTGGCACCGGGCGGGCTCGCACTCGGGCAACTGGCGCGCATTGATCTGAGCGACATCGACCCGCGCCTGGCCGACGTGCGCTTCGACATCGCCGCCGATGTCGACAATCCGCTGTGCGGCCCTCACGGCGCGTCGGCGATTTTCGGTCCGCAAAAAGGCGCCTCGCCGCAGCAGGTCGATCTACTGGATCGCGCCCTCGGACACTTTGCCGATCACTGCGCAAAAGCCTTGAACAAAGACGTGCGCGACGAGCCAGGCTGCGGCGCGGCGGGCGGCCTGGGGTTTGCCGCCAAGGCGTTTCTGGGGGCGCAATTCAAGGCCGGAGTTGAAGTGGTCGCCGAACTGGTGGGCCTGGCGGATGCGGTCAAGGGCGCTGACCTGGTGATCACCGGCGAAGGTCGTTTCGATGCGCAAACCCTGCGTGGCAAAACCCCGTTTGGTGTCGCGCGTATCGCTCGGCAGCACGGCGTGCCGGTGATCGTCATCGCCGGCACGTTGGGCGAGGGCTATCAGGCACTCTATGAACATGGCATCGATGCAGCGTTTGCCCTGGCCAGTGGCCCGATGACGCTGGAGCAGGCTTGCGCCGAGGCACCGCGGTTGTTGCGTGAACGGGCCAGTGATATTGCGCGGGTTTGGCGAATCGCCGCGCGCAAATCCTGAGCCACACGATCCCCTGTAGCAGCTGCCGAAGGCTGCGTTCGAGCGCGAAGCGGTCGCCCGACGGCTTGTCAGACAGAAGCACGACTGCTGCGCAGCCGAACGCAGCCTTCGGCAGCTGCTACAGGATCGACTGTTTCAGGGATGAAACACCGGTGATGCCCTGAAAAATATTTCATCTCCCCCCGCAGAAATCCTCAACTCCCGCCGATACAGATAACAGGCGCACACAAACCCATTACAACACGGGCGCCAAGCTGAAACGGTGCGCGCCAACGCCTGCCCGACAGCCATCACGGCAAGGATGCTCGCAGCCTCAATCACGAGAACCGTCCTATGTCACTGCGTAATCTGAACATCGCGCCTCGAGCCTTCCTGGGTTTCGCCTTCATTGCCTTGCTGGTCATCGCCTTGGGCGTGTTTGCCGTGAACCGCATGACGATCATCCGCCAGGCGTCCATCGACATGGGGAGCACGCAGTTACCCAGCGTCGGGTTCCTCGGCAACATGACGGAAAACGTCCTGCGGATGCGGATTCTCTCGTTCCGGGTGCTGGTCAACCGTGATCCGGCCGCGTTGCAGGAAGCCCAGACGCGCATCGGCGTGCTTACCGACAAGCTGCGCAGTGCGCAAGCCAGTTATGCCGCGTTGCCGGCAGGTCCCGAAGAAGCGCTGCTGTACAAGACGTTCACCGCCACCCTCGACAACTACATGCAAGCCCAGAACCAGATGCTGGAGCTGTCACGGCAGAACCAGCTCGATGCGATGCGCACCTTGATCAATACGCGGATCAAGGACGGCACCGACCAGATGGGCGAGCAGCTGAATAAACTGGTGGCACTCAACAACGACGATGCCAAAGCCGCTTCGGCCGAAGCGGGCGAGCATTACAGCAGCGCCATCACTGGCATCATCTCAGTCGCCGTGATCGCGGCGCTGATGACCGTGTTGCTGGCCTGGCTGTTGACTCGCAGCATCGTCACACCGTTGAACCGGGCGCTGCTTGCGGCCGAAACCATTGCCGGAGGCAACCTCAGCAAAGTCATCGAAATCGACGGCAAGGATGAGCCGGCCCGCCTGCTCCACGCGTTAGCCAACATGCAGGCCAACCTGCGTAAAACCATCGAACAGATCGCCGGTTCCGCCACTCAGTTGGGCGCCGCTGCCGAAGAACTCAGCACAGTCACCCAGGAAGCGTCTCGCGGTCTGCAACAGCAGAACAACGAAATCGAGCAGGCCGCCACCGCCGTCAATGAAATGACCGCCGCCGTCGAAGAGGTTGCGCGTAATGCGGTGTCCACCTCCGAAGCCTCGAACCAGTCGACCCAGGCCGCCCGCGAAGGTCGCGACCGCGTGGTGGAAACCGTCGACGCGATCCAGACCATGACCCACGACGTACAAAATACGTCGCTGATGATTGAAGGCCTGGCCGCGCAAGGACGCGACATCGGCAAGGTGCTCGACGTGATCCGTGCCATCGCTGAACAAACCAACTTACTGGCATTGAACGCCGCGATCGAAGCCGCACGCGCCGGTGAAGCCGGGCGGGGTTTTGCGGTGGTGGCGGATGAGGTTCGGGCCTTGGCCCATCGCACGGCGCAGTCGACTCAGGAGATCGAGAAGATGGTCGCCGGCATTCAGAACGGCACGGGTGCCGCCGTCTCGTCGATGCAGCAAAGCAACCAGCGCACCCAAAGCACTCTGGAAATGGCCCGCGCCGCCGGTGTTGCGCTGGAGCAGATCACGCAGTCGATCCACTTGATCAACGAACGCAACCTGGTGATCGCCAGCGCTTCGGAAGAGCAGGCGCAGGTGTCCCGCGAAGTCGACCGCAACCTGGTAAACATCCGCGACCTCGCCACCCAATCCGCCGCCGGTGCCAACCAGACCAGCGCCGCCACCCACGAACTCTCGCGCCTGGCCGTGGACCTGAACGCAATGGTCGCACGCTTCGTGATCTGATCAGCCTTCTGTAGGAGCGAGCTTGCTCGCGAAGGTCGTCAACGATGACGCGTGAAGCCAGGATAAACGCGTTGCCTGTACGTCCATCGCGAGCAAGCTCGCTCCTACAGTTTTGTGTGAGCATGAGGTCATAGTGGCGTGTTTCGCGATTTGAGATAGGGTTGAGGCATGGAACCGCGCCACAGGAGAAAGACATGCGCTATTCAGCCTTGACCCAACGAATCGCCGGTGACGGAGCGGCGGCCTGGCAGATTCATGATCGAGCGCTGGAATTGCGCGAGCAGGGCGTCGATGTGTTGCTGCTGTCGATCGGCGATCCGGACTTCGACACACCGCAACCCATCGTCCTCGCCGCCATCGATAGCTTGCTCGCCGGCGATACGCACTACCCGGCGGTGCGCGGCAGTCAGGGGTTGCGCGACAGCATCGCCCGGCGTCATCGCCAACGCAGCGGCCAAGAGGTGGATGCCGAACATGTGATCGTGTTTCCGGGGGCGCAGTGCGCGGTGTATTCGGTCGTGCAATGCCTGCTCGATCCGGGTGACGAAGTGATCGTCGCCGAACCGATGTACGTGACTTACGAAGGCGTGTTCGGCGCCTGCGGGGCCAACGTCGTGCCGGTGCCGGTGCGTCCGGAGAATGGCTTTCGGGTCGATCCGGCCGATGTCGCCGCCCGCATCACGGCGAAGACCCGAGCCATTTTGCTCAACAGCCCCAACAACCCGTCCGGCGCCAGTTTGTCGTTGGCCCTCTGGCAGGAACTGGCGACGCTGTGCGTGCGTCACGACCTGTGGCTGATCAGCGACGAGGTCTACAGCGAATTGCTCTACGAGGGCGAACACATCAGCCCGGCGAGTCTGCCGGGCATGGCCGAGCGCACCGCGACGATCAACAGCCTGTCCAAATCCCACGCCATGAGCGGCTGGCGAGTGGGCTGGGTGGTCGGGCCCAAACCCTTGGCCGAGCACCTGGTGCATTTGTCGTTGTGCATGCTGTTTGGCCTTCCGGATTTCATTCAGAACGCCGCGCAAGTGGCGCTGGATAAAGACCTGCCGGAAGTGGCCTTGATGCGTGAGGAGTATCGCCAGCGCCGCGACCTGGTGTGTGCGAGCCTCGATCACTGCCCTGGCATGCACGCGATCCGCCCGGATGGCGGCATGTTCGTGATGGTCGACGTGCGCCAGACCGGTTTGACTGCCCAGCATTTTGCCGAGCGATTGCTGGAAGGGTACGGCGTGTCGGTGCTGGCGGGCGAGGCGTTCGGACCGAGCGCGGCGGGGCATATCCGGATCGGGTTGGTGGTGGATCAGCGAAAACTGGCGGACGCGTGCCGCAGGATTGCGCTGTGTGCGGGCGACCTTTTGGAAGCGCGGCGGGCCTGAAGGGTTGTGTTGATTGTGCTGGCCTCATCGCGAGCAGGCTCGCTCCCACATTTGATGACTTGCTCGCGAAGGCGGCCTTGCAGGTACCCAACTTCTGTCATTAGCACCTATCAGTTCTGCTAGGCGCGGGGTGAAGCCGCTTTGTGGTAACTAAAAGGACTTTTTAGGCCGGAGCCTAAAATGTCCGATACTTCAGGCGACCCCCGCAACCTGCCGACCTCGCGAATATGCAGCCCCGGCCACGTGAGAGTTAAAAGAACCTCCCCGACGTCGGTCATCCTCACGTGGGAGGAGCCCTACTCATGGTGTCACTTACCAGTCCATTCTCACCAGAGGCACCTTGTACTGGACTCAGTCAACGGATGATGAAGGGATGGACAGTTATGAGATTGCCGTCAATCAAACGGTTATTCACACCGTTCCCCATGACCCTGGCGGCGGGTACCGCCACCAGGCAATCGGTGGGTTGGAGCACGGCGTGACTTACCTGATCAGCATTCGGGCCAGGGACATCCATCAGAATTATTCCGAGGCGGCGCAACTGCTGGTAACGCCCGGTAGCGACTGGACCGTACCGACGCCCCCTGGCAACGTGAGGGTTGTGCTGTTTCCTGACGGTGTCGTCCTGGCTTGGGACCCTTCAGAGGACAACGCGATCGTGACGTATTGGGTTGCGCTTAACGGGCGCAGATGGCCGGCGTTGATTCCCGTTTTCATGCTGCCGGGGCTGTCACCCGATACCACGTATTCGGTAAAAATCACCGCCGTAGATTCCAGCGGAAACACTTCCGAGCCGACGGACTTTGTTTTCACGACACTTCGACGTCTTGGGTAAACAACAACGAAAAGTTCGCTGTGATGCCAGACGGCCCGCCGCGAGGTTGCCAGGCATTCGTACAAAATATAGCAGCCGAATTACACCGGGTAACCTATCAGTTCTGATAGTAGGCAGATTGATTAACAAGGCGTAGAAATTAGCCATCGATGCCCAGCGACTTGTTTTAATCAAGTAAAGGAGTCATGAGATGGTTGTTCTCAGAACAGTGTTAATCAGTTTTATGCTCGTCATAAGCGCCTGCACCTCGCAGGGGCCGGCGACATTTCCCGATGGGACAATAGAGCTTACTTCTGATCCGAATGATCCACGTTTCACTTGCGGTTTTGCGTTAGTCGATGGGGACCAAGTTATTCACCACGGTCAGCCTAACAGGTGTAACAATGATCGATTGAACTATTTTAGATTGAACACTGCACCTTCTGCGACTGAGATCGAGTTTTTTAGTGAGCATTCGGATCCTTCGGTAGACGGTAAGTGTCCACTCCCGTCTCAGCCTACAACATATTGGAGGTATAAGATCAGAACGTATATCCATCCTGTTTCAACGATTTGGGTATCTTTTGCTGAACTGCGGGCAAAAAAGGTGGGCGATATTATAACGAGAGGGGTTGTTCTCATAGAGAATAATTATCTGCGCGGCGATAATATCGATGAGTTGAGCTGCGTCCAAATTACGCGGTCACCATTGCCCTAGGCGCCAGTAGCTGCGGATGTTCAATGACGTGATCAATGGACTTGCCTGGTCGCTGCAGGCATCAAGGCTATTTTCGCGGGCAAGTCGAGTTGCCCGCGAAGACGGCTACAAAATGCCCAATCGTTATTTTTCCCACACCCTCACATTCACCAGATTCGCCGGTCGTTCACCCGCCAGCGCTGCCAACAGATTCTCCACCGCACACCTGGCCATCGCTTCCCGCGTTTCATGGGTCGCCGACCCAATGTGCGGTGTCGCCACCACGTTGTTCAAGTGCAACAACGGCGACTCCGGGTCCAGCGGTTCACGTTCAAACACATCCAGCCCAGCCGCGCGGAGCTGTCCCCCGCGCAACGCTTCAATCATCGCCGCTTCGTCCACCACCTTGCCCCGGGAAATGTTGATGAAGATGGTTTCCGGGCGCATCAGCGCGAATTCTTCAGCACCGATCAACCCTTCGGTTTCAGCGGTCAGCGGCAACGTCAGGCAGACAAAATCCGCCTGTTGCAGCAATTCGGTGAGGCTGCGGTATTGCGCATTGAAGCGTTGCTCGACCGCCGGTTTCGGCGAGTTGCTGTGATAGATCACCGGCATGCCGAAGCCGAAATGCCCGCGCTGGGCCAGTGCTTCCCCGATGCGGCCCATGCCGATGATGCCCAAGGTTTTCCCGTGCACGTCAGTGCCAAATTGCGCCGGGCCGACGTTGCGCTTCCATTCGCCTGCGCGAACCATGTTGGCCAGTTCCACCACACGCCGCGCCGTCGCCAGGATCAGCGCGAAACCGGTGTCGGCGGTGGTTTCGGTGAGCACGTCCGGCGTGTTGCTGAGCAGGATGCGCCGTTCGGTGAGGTAGTCGATGTCGTAGTTGTCGACGCCCACCGAGACGCTGGCGATCGCTTCAAGATGGGGCGCCAGGTCGAGCAGTTCGGCATCCAGTTTCAGGCTGGCGCCGAGCAGGCCGTGGGCGCTGGGCAGGGCCTCGCGCAGCTTGGCCAGGCCTTGAGCGTCGAGGCTGTCGATCAGCGTCACTTCAGTGTGTTCATGCAGCCGAGCCATCAGCAGCGGCGAGAGTTTTTTGTACAGAACGACCTGCTTTTTCATCGTAATACGCTCAATCAGGAATGTGTGGCGGCGGGGCGACTGACCGCGACCGGGGGACGCTCCCGGTCACTGGCGCCGGGCTTGAGGAAAATCGTCAGCACCACCGAGAGCATCAACGCGCCGCTCATCAACAGGTACGACGCGCCGGGCGAACCGGTGGAGCTGTTCAGGTAACCGACCAGATATGAACCGCCAAACGAGCCGAGCGCGCCCATGCTGTTGATCAGGGCCATGGCGCCGCCCGCGACGTTGGCCGGGAGGATTTCCGGGATGATCGCGAAGAACGGCCCGTAAGGCGCGTACATGCAAGCGCCGGCAATCACCAGCAGGGTGTAGGACCACCAGAAGTGTTCGGCGCCGAGGGCGTAGGAGCCGTAAAACGCAATCGAGGCAATCAGCAGCGGCGGCCAGACAAAGCGTTTGCGCTTCTGCATCTTGTCCGAGCCCCAGGACACCAGCAGCATGCCGATCACCGCCGCCAGGTACGGCAGCGCCGAGAGCCAGCCGGCTTCGATCATGTCCATTTGTGCGCCCGCCTTGAGGATCGAAGGCAGCCACAGCACGAAACCATAGACGCCGATGCTCCAGCAGAAAAACTGCAGGGCCAGGATGATCACTTTGGGCGAGCGGAAGGCTTCAGCGTAGTTCTTCACGGCTTTGATGCCGACCTGTTCGGCGGCCAGGGCGCTTTCCAGATCGTGCTTTTCCTGGTCGCTGAGCCACTTGGCCTGCGCCGGACGATCATCGGCCAGGTGCCACCAGATGAAAGCCCAGAGCACTGCCGGCAAACCTTCGATGATGAACATCCAGCGCCAGCTGTAATGCTGCACCAGATAGCCCGAGACCACCGACATCCAGAGCATGGTCACCGGGTTGCCGAGGATCAGGAAGGTGTTGGCGCGCGAGCGTTCGGCACGGGTGAACCAGTGGCACAGGTAGATCAGCATCGCCGGCATCACGGCGGCTTCGACCACGCCGAGCATGAAACGGATGACGATCAGCCAGTAGGCGTTGGAGACGATCCCGGTCAACGTGGCGAGGCCACCCCAGAGGATCAGGCTGACGAAAATCAGCTTCTTCACGCTGTGCTTCTGCGCGTAGATCGCGCCCGGCACCTGGAAGAAGAAGTAGCCGAGGAAGAACAGCGCGCCGAGCATCGACGACAGGCCCGGCGTGATCATCAGGTCGGCGGCCATCCCGGAGGCGGCGGCGAAGCCGTAGTTGGCGCGATCCAGATACGCCAGGCTGTAGGTGATGAACACGATGGGCATGATGTACCACCAGCGGCGGGTGGCGAGTGTTGCAGTTTTCATGGTGATGCTCCTGAGCTTGTTGTTTTTGTCGCAGCAGGTAACGGGTTCAAAAATTTTAGTGACTGTTCTGGCCTCTTCGCGGGCGAGCCTCGCTCCTACAAGAGCACTGCGCTTTCCTGTAGGAGCGAGGCTTGCCCGCGAACAGCGGCCTCGAATTCGATGGACATTTCGGCCCGGGTCGGCAAACCCTCCATGTCCCCGCGACTCTGCACCGCCCGGCTGCCAATCCAGTTGGCGCGTTTTACGGCGTCGGCAAAGCTGTGGTTTTCCAGGAGTGCGCTGATCATGCCGACGGCAAAACCATCGCCGGCACCGACGGTGTCGATCACCGTTTCCACCGGCACGCCCGCCACGAAGCCGGCGTCCAGATGCGTGCGGTAGTAAGCACCGTGCGGTCCCAGTTTGATCGCCACGGCTTCGGCGCCCTGGTCGAGATAGAACGCGGCGATGTCGGCCGGGTCTTCAAAACCGGTGAGCAAGCGACCTTCGCTCAGCCCCGGCAGTACCCAATGGGCGAGGGCGGCGAGGCGGTTGATCTCAGTGATCATCTGCTGCTCGCTGGCCCACAGGCTCGGGCGCAGATTGGGGTCGAACGACACGCTGCGCCCGGCATCGCGCATGCGGGTCATCAATTCAACAGACATTTCCCGCGCGGTGGCGGACAGCGCCGGGGGAATACCCGTGGCGTGCAGGTGCCTGGCCTTCAACACTTCAGGAACGATCGACTGCCGCGACAGATGACTCGCCGCCGAACCGCGCCGGAAATACTCGACCACCGGATCGCTGCCATCGTCGGTGCGCGACTTGAGCTGAAAGCCGGTGGGGTGCGCGGTGTCGATATCGACGTGGCTGCAATCCAGGCCTTCCTTCTCCAGGGTATCGATGACGAAGCGACCCAACGAATCGGCACCGACCCGGCTCAACCACGCGACGTTGAAACCCAGCCGCGACAAACCGATGGCGACGTTGCTGTCGGCACCGGCGATGCGTTTGTGAAAAGCACCGACGTCCGCCAGATCGCCAGGCTGCTCGGCGACGAACATGGCCATGGTTTCGCCGAACGACAGAATATCGATCTCAGACATGAGCACTCTCCAACCGGGTTTGGCCGAGGCGGGCGAGGGTGGCGACATGCTCGGTGGTCAACTGCAACAGATCGTCGCCTTGCAGTGGATATTCCGCGGCCCGCATGACGCCGTGGGGCATGTGCCGCAGCAGTTGTTCCCACAGCTGCACGTCGCTGGCGGCAGGCGATATGGCAACCAGTTTGCCGTCGGCGCGGCGCGTTACCGCTTTGCAATGCACGTAGCCAACGTGGCGACCGAGCAGGCGCGCGGCGCTGGCGGCGGACTGATCCTGCCAGTGCCAATTGCCGATATCGAAGGTCATTTTGATCGGCAGCGTGTGCTGCTCGACTGCCGTGAAAAAGCGCTGGAACGGTTCGATGCGGCCACCGTGCAAGGTCTGGTCGTTCTCCACCAACAGGTGCACCGGGCTCTGCGTGAGGGTGCGGGCCAGGGCTTGCAGGTCGTTGTTGTCGGTGAAGTAGCCCAGCGACACTTTCAGCCATTTGGCGCCGAAGGCTTGGGCGCGTTGCAGGGCCGCGACCAGTTCAGGATTGGGTTTCGACTGGCCGGCCAGCCACAGCTCCATCGGCGAGGAATACACGCTCTCCAGGCCTTCTGCCGCCGTGGCATCGGCCAGTTGCGTGGCGTCTTCGGTGGTGAGTAATTCTTCGCGCCATTCGATGCGCGTGGCGCCGGCGGCGGCGAGCATTTCGATAAAACTGCCCTGGCCGCGTTGGCGCACAAGGTCGGCACCGTAGCTGGACAGGCTGATGGAAACGGCGGGTGTGTTCATGGTTGTTCTACCTCTGAAACCGGTTTCATTTTTGTTCAAAAAAATAGTGGGGTGCTCTTGAGGGCCTCTTCGCGAGCAAGCCCGCTCCCACATTTGATCTCCAGTGTTCACGCGGACAATGTGGGAGCGGGCTTGCTCGCGAAGAGGCCAGAACATTCACCGAGAAATCCCCTGGGTTGACCCTCTAACAATCAACCGCGCCGAAAAATCCAGCGTCCGCACCGGCCCGTCATCCCCACGCAAGCGCTTGAGCAAACACTCAAACGCGCTGGCGCCAATCTCGGTGGTCGGTTGGGCGAGGGCGGTAATCCCGCTCCCCACCAGCGGGTACCAATCCAGGTCATCGAGGGCGATCAGGCCCACGTCGTCGAACAGATTGCACTTGAGTTCACGCAACGCATGAGTGCTGGCCAGCGCCGCAATCCCGTTCGCGCAAAACAGCGCTTTCGGACCGAAACCGGGCGTGTCGAGGAAGGTTTTCAACTGCGCAGTCAATTCGCTGCCCGTTTCAAGGAGACTGCCCTGAAGTGCCGGCCGCAGCGCGATGTGCGCCTTGAAACTGCTGACCCGCTCAATCCGCGAACTGGTGCCGTCAAACGGCTCGGTCACCAGCAACACATCGCGATAGCCGCGCTCTTCAAGGTGCGCGAGGGCCATTTCGACGGCGGCCGGGTTGTCCAGCCCGACCATGTCGCTCTCAAGTTTTTCGACCTTGCGGTCCACCAGCACCAGCGGCATTTCCCGGTGCAGTTCGAGCAGTTCGTCACGGTGATGGCCGAGGGTGTTCACGATCAAACCCTCGATGTTGTACGAGCGCAGGAGCGCCAGGTGCTGGCGTTCCTGCTCGTCATCGCGGTCGGTGTTGCACACCACCAGGCTGTAGCCGTGCTGACGGCAGGCGGTTTCCACCCCGTGCATCACGGCGATTGAATAAGGGTTCCGGATATCGGCGACGAGCATGCCGATCAGGCGCGTGCGCCCGCGTTTCAGGCCTCGGGCCATCTGGTTCGGGCGGTAGCCAAGTTCGGCAATCGACTGCTCGATGCGCTGGGCGATGGCATCGGAGAGCAGCGCACGATCATCGCCGATGAACCGCGAAACGCTGGCCTTGGAGACCTTGGCGTGTTCGGCCACGTCGAGCATGGTCACGCGGCTGCGCTGGGCGGCGGAGAAGTCGTTCACGGTCTGAAACCTTTCTTATTGGATTTATCAGGTCAGGTGCATCAGATGCAGCGCTGAAACCGGTTTCAGAAGACACCAAAAGCCAATACGCCGTCAAGCCCCAGTGCCGATTTATAGCGACGGACGGCGCTTAAACCCACACGCTCATCCACGCCGAGCCCAGCAGCAACAACGCCATGCAACGGTTGAAGCTTTGCAGGGCGCGGGGCGAGCGCAGCCAGCGACTGGAACCGGCGCCGAGCAGCGCCCAAGCGCTGAGGCAGGGCAGGGAAATCAGGAAAAATACCAGGGACAGGTACAGCACATGCACGAAGCGATCTTCACCGACGCCGGCAAATACGCTGACCACGGCCAGCGCCATCATCCAGGTTTTCGGGTTGATCCATTGCAGGCCCGCGGCGCCCAGCAGGCCGAGGCGGGCTTCGCTTGACGCCGTCGAAATGGCTTCGGCCGGGGCGCGGAAAATCTGCCAGGCCAGATAACTCAACCACGCCACGCCGGCCCACTGCATAAACGTTTGAACGCCAGGCCAGGTCGTCAAGGTGGTGCCGGCCCCAGTGCCCACCAGCAACACCAGCATCGCGGCACTGGCGCAGGCGCCGAAGATGATCGGCACGGCAGCCGCCAGACCAAATCGGGCGCTGTTGCTCAGCACCAGAATGTTGGTCGGGCCGGGGGTGATCGAGGCGACAAAGGCAAACAACAGAAACGGCAGCAACGTCGGGAAAGAGGACAGCATCGCAGGCAAACTCCAGTGAAGATCGTTGAGATCGATCTTCACAATCCACGCATCAGCTGTCTGGAAGATTTGAGCAGCGCTTGCGATACAGCGCCGGCGTCAGGCCATAGGCGCGCACGAACCAGCGACCCAAGTGACTCTGATCGGCAAAGCCCAGCGTCATGGCGACCGTCGCCGGTTGCTCGCCTCGGGCCAGCATGCGGCGAGCCGTGGCCAGGCGCAATTGCACCAGGTACGCGTGCGGTGCCAAGCCATAAGCCGCCTTGAAGGCGCGGGTCAGGCGAAAGCGGTCGACACCGGTGACAGCGGCCAGTTGATCGAGGCCGATGTCGAAGTGCGCGTTGGCGTGCAGATACTCCCGCGCCTTCTGCGCCACCAACGGCAGGCGCGGATCGTCGCGGTAACGCGCGCGCCAGTGCAAATGGCGGGTCAGGCATTCGAACAAGGTGTCGAGAGCGGTCTGGCGGACGATTTTCAGCTCACTGCGATGCAGGGCTTCGAACGCGTGGCTGGTGGCCTGGGCCAAACGGGTGTCGCTGGCCAAGGTGTTGGCGAAACTCAGTTCACCATTGTCCGGGGCATTGTCGAACACGGCACCGAGTTCGCGCTGCAACCACTGCGGGTCAAGGTAAAGCATGCGGTAGGTGAAACCCTCGGCGGTCGGCGCTTCGCCATCGTGGATGTCGCCCGGCTCAAGCAAAAACACCTTGCCCGGCGTGCTCTGGTGCTTCGCCCGGCGACAGTTGAACTGCTGAACCCCTTGCTCGGTGACGCCCACCAGGTAGCTGTCATGCCAGTGCGGATCGTAGGCATGGCCTTCGAAATGCGCGCGCAGGGTCTCGATGCCGGTGTCGGCATCCTGGGCCAGGTCGAGCCAGTTGTGAGTGGTCATACGGCACCTTTGGGAACAACGCATAGCCGGGTTATTTAACGCTCGCATCGCGTGCAATGACTAGAAGATTTGTGCAGCGGCGTCGGGGTACCTGTCAACTTTGACAGTTACGCTTTTTTTTCCATAAGCGCTTAATCCGTCCAGGGTCAGATCGGCCTGCTGAGCGAAGGGAGTCGTTTGCCTTGCTTGCAGCCCTCAAGTTGTCGACCGACGGAACGGCCATAGCATCGCCTATGGCTCCAATGGCGTGGCAGGAGAGTGAAAACATGGCAACTGAACAGGTCAAACGCAAGCAGGATGAAGCCAACAGCGCCTACCTGAAAATGCGCTCCGAACATCGTGCGAAGCTTGTCAGTAAGGAGATCGAGATTGAAGACGACGCCTAGAAGTGAAAGCTGTCGAGTTTCTGCTCTTTCATCACCAGGCGACCCTTGTCGCCTTCGCTGCCGGTGACTTTAAAGGTTTCACCGGTACTCACTGAAAGGATCCTGCTGCTGAGCGAGTATTCCGTCAGCTGTATGTTCCAGCCATAGCCGTAGCCACTGTCCCGGGTATTGAGCGGGCTGTACGCCAGTGCCAAGCCAAACCCCGGCCCACGCAAATCGTTGGTTTTGATTTCGGGGAGGCTGATCGACACCTTGTAAAGGCCGGTGCGTTCGTCGACGCCATTTTTGATGGCACTCATGAAGTTGAGTGCGTTTGAGGACACGGAGCTGGTAGCGGTCATTGAAATGCACCTCGTTGTCGATAGGTAAAACCGCCAACCGAAACATTTGTCGGTAGTCGCGATGTCAGCGTCTACCCGCTCTGAACTTCAGCTGCCCCGGCGAGCAAAGAGGCCCGCTAACGCGGTGTTTATCTGCATTCAGTGATTCAACACGGGCGGTTGGCAAAAACAATAACAGCCAACCCGCGTCAGGGAACCTATCAGTTCTGATAGTAGGCAGGTCGCGAAACAAGGCGTACAAACTAGCCATCTACGACGAACAACTTGACTGATACCGCCGTGCAACTGGCATCGATGCCTGGCAAGTAAAAGGAGTTGAATGATGGCAAGTAAGCAAGCGGTGACAACACTCTCCGATTCAGCGCCGGCCGGCATGACGACGCTGTTACCGGTGGCCCAGTTCGAGAAGTCGCATAATCTCGAGTTTGATCCGAGGGCGATCAAGGACGGCATGCTGGTGATTGTTGCACCGGCTTATCAAGCGATGTCAGCCGGCGATAATGTGCCGTTAACCATTGAATTTGAGAAGAAAGGATTTCCAATTGTAATTGAGCCGGTCATCCGTGAAAAAACCTTGACCGAAAGCGATATTGGGCTCCCTCTGCAGTGGACAGTGGAACCTAGCAAGTTTTTCCAATTCCCAACTTTCCACGCGACATTCAGCTATCGCATCGACTATGCCACCGACGATGACACCGCGAAGCCAACCACTCATTCGGAAAAACAGGAGTTCCACCTGGTTGCACCGACGAGCGATTTGTTGCCACGTCTTGCAGTCAAGGACTATGACGGCGACATGCTCGACCCTGAGGCGTTTCCAAAAGGTATTGTGCTGGATATTCCGCTGTACGACGGCATTCAAGTGGGCGATGACGTGGTGTTGTACGCGTTGGGCAAAACGCTTGAGGTCAAGACGGTGCGAGTGGATCAGTCGACACTGGACAGTGAAAGACTGCACATCAAACTGGGCCATGAATGGTTGATGCAAAACGTCGGATTGACTATCAGCCTGTCATACCAATACGCCCGGGTCGGTAACGCGGGTACTTCGGTAGAGCGGTCGTTGACGCTTAGCGAGTCTCTATACCTTCCGCATCCCATTGTCGAAGATGCTGAGAAAGAAGGTGAGGACGAAGAGTATAAACGCTACTTGCTGAGCGAATACACCACGCAGGGTATCTATATTCAATATCCGCCTGATGCAGTGGTGAGTGGCAAAGTGCAAATGATCTTCGATGGTTTTTCAGAGTCAGGCCGGTTTGTTGCGGACCCTTCGATTGGCAATCCAAGACGTTTCTACATCCCTCCGCGGTACGTGCCGGCGAACCTGGGTAAGCGTCTGTTTGTTAAATATGAAGTCACGCCGCCCGGGGCGGCTACTGTACCTTCCCTATCGATCGATCTTCGAATCAATGACTTTCCCGCGTCACAATGGCGGCCTATTCAGGTCAGTTTTCCTCCAGGTAACAACAATGCAAAAGTGTCGTTGGCAACCGTGACCGATTCGCTGCGCTTGACGTTGACCAGATGGTCGTACATTGCCCAGGGGCAGCGTGTGAGGGTCATTGCCAATGGCCTTTTGGCAACGGGCGGTGAAAAGCCTTTCGAAATGCGCATAGGCGATGCCGAACAGGTAACCGAAGCGGAATTCAAAGCCGGGCAACTGACCGTGCTGCTACCCGGGACCTACCTGGCAACGTTGATGCTCAATGTAAAATTCGATGTAACCGTTGAAATCAGTTTCGATGGCGGTTTCAGCTACAAGAAACATTCTTATATTGAACCCCTGCTGGTTTTGTAGCGCTGCGCGAGACGTTGGTTAACTCATTGGTGAGGTGAAATTATGTCAGGCAATTCATTGGCCGATATTCTGGCGTGGATGAAAGATGAGTCGCGACTGTTGGACTGGGGGCTTGTTGTAGCGCTTGAGCGACGTAAAGCGAATTTAATTGTTCTGCAGGAATATATAAACCGCTTTGGCGTGGGTAGCTATATTCCACCCATCAGGGGCGAAGTAAAGATTGTCTCAGGCAAACGAATGGAGTTGATCCATGATTTTGTCATGGACGTGCCGTTCATTTCATTTGTACATGCTGATCTTAACAATTCCAAGGCCATGTTGACGATGTCGGTCATGGGTGGAAGTCAATTAACCATCGAGAAAGATGACGGCAGTTGGAAGGTTGAAAAGCTTGACGAAATAGATCCGCTGCAGGGGCCGAAGTTGTACCTGGACTTGTTGTTGCATGAGGTGCCTGGTGATGTCAAATCTGACGGGCGAGTGATACTGGATCTGAGCAGAAGTGATAATTTCAGATTGACGTTTGCCGAAACGGAGACTGAGCAGACTATAGGCGGTAACTTTTTTAGAGACTTGTTTAATGAGTTGAAGCCCGAGCAGCGAATTTATCCCTTAGGCAAGATTGAGCGTGGATCAAATGCGCTGATGCGTCCGGAGTCATTCGTGTTGCGTACTCAGCATTACGGTGGAGCTGTCGACTTCGTCGATGGCTGCATACTGGCCCTGGTTCGTATGGAAGGGGGGAAAGACGGAAATTTCCCAGGTCCTAACTATAGATACTTGATCCCTGATGATCAGGAAAAAGACTATTCCGCAACGGTGTTGTTTGATCAGCAATTGATAATGGTAATGACCTTGCTGAAAGAGGCGTTAAAATTTGTCTCGGACGATGAGGTTGAATTAGATCGCGATGGTGATGGAAAGCTGTTAAAGGCGACGTTCATTTCTGGGTCATTAGAGTTCGCAGCTTTTAACGTTACCACACCACTGGTCATGGCGGATGGCTCAAAGTATGACGTAACAGTTGACATAGATGCGTATGAATTATTGGTCAGTCAATCGACGCCGCTGGTGGTTGATCTGTCGCATGGAAAAGTTACAGTTCTTTGGAAATCAGCAACCAACGTTTCTACTACCTTTAGCATTGATGGACAGGACGTCAGTACATATACATTGCAATATGGTGTTGATATGTTACCCGCCGTTGATTGAACTCACCTACAACGAGGACGGCCATCTGATCCGTGACGAGGAAAAACGTACGCTGGGATATGACTCACTGGGGCGCTTGATCAGTGTCGCCTTGCCGGGTGAGACGCCGCGCAGTTACAGCTATGACCCGGTAGACAAGGTGTCCGGTTTGAATGGCCAGGGCGGCCCGGAAAAACGCTTTTACCAAGGCGATAAGTTGGCGAGCCAGATCAAAGGCGCCAACAGCAGCACCTTCATGCGTGGCGATGATGTAGTGCTCGCCGAGCACCAGGCTGGTGCTGACCCAAAGTCGCTGTTGATGGCCGGGGATGACAAGAACAGCGTGTTGACCGAGGTCAGTAAGGCGGGACGCAAGGGGATGGTCTATGCGCCTTATGGGCATCGTGCGGATGACGCTTCGGTGAGTAGTCATCTGGGCTTCAATGGTGAGCGGCGTGAAGGGCAGACCGGTTGGTATATGTTGGGGAATGGGTATCGGGTGTTCAATACGGTATTGGGACGGTTTCATAGCCCGGACAGTTGGAGTCCGTTTGGGAAGGGCGGGGTTAATGGGTATGCGTATGTGCAGGGGAATCCGATTGGTAACACAGATTCTACGGGGCACTTCGCATGGCCCACGTTTGGCAGCTTCATGAGGCTTTTGGGGATAGCTACTAAAGCTAATAAGGCAGCTGCCGAGATGGCTGCCAGAGCCTTGAAGGCTCAGGGATCCATAGTTCCAGTGGCAACACCGGAAGTTTTTGCCGGCGCTAAACTTGTAAATCTTAAACCAGCAGCGGGTGGGAGTTTTACTCGTGCGGCCACAAAATTTAATGATTTTGTTGATTTTAAAGCGTCTGAATCCTCCGCTGTTAAAACGGTTGCTAATTACAATAAGGTTCTGGGTGGTGTAGCAAAAGGCAAGATATTTGCTAAGCCTGCTCAGATAAACAACATAAGCGCCAAAATTTCTAATATCCAAAATGAAGTATTGGAAAATTCCGTGCTAAGTAGGGAGTTCTTCGAGGCACAGCCGAGGACGAATCTAGGTGTCCAACTTGCAGATCAAGCAATAGCTTTGGATAATAAGTATCCTCGCTATGAAACTCCAGAAAATATAATGAAAGCTGTACGTCAAATTAAGAGTGCTAAATCTAAATAGTGTATTAGGTTATTTTGTTCTGAGGATGAAAGCAGGGCAGTTGATTATTCTGCTATAAACCAATGAGTCTACCGCCATTACAAGTTCAATTTGTAATGGCGGTTTTTATTGGATTTTGTAAGCGTTCGGAGGTCGACACGCTGCCGATTACCTGGCCCCCTTTAACCCACCTAAATCAACCCCAACTCCAACGCCATCCGCGCCGCCACCCATCGTGAACTCACCCCAAACTTGCGTCGGATATTACTGAAGTGATAATTCACCCCAGCCTCGGTGCAATCGAAAATCCGGCTGATCTCCCACGATGACTTTCCCTTGACACTCCATTGCAAGGCTTCTTTTTCTCGACGGGTCAGGGTAATGCGGGGTGGTTTCGCGGTTGGCGTCACTGTCAGGGCGACCTGGATCGGGCGAGTGCTTGGGCTAATCGGGGATTGGTGGTTCATGACGGGCACTCCCATTTCATTCAATGAGGTGGGCGCGGCGGATCCTTCCTGAGGCGGGCGTGGTCCCTGCGTCCAGCGTGAAGCTTGAGTGCCGTTTATAGCGTGGTTAAGGCGTCTTGAAACCTGTAAGAACTATCAGGTTTGGCAGGAAAATGCGGCGCAGCGAATTGCGCCGACAGTCTGTAATTTTCAGCGAATACAGGCGTTTGGTCAGCGCTGTGCGCGCGGAAGGAGGGTATGTTCCGTTTGTCGCTTTTTTTCAAACACACCTGTCATTTCTGTCAGGTCGGCGCCGCTCGCATCACCCAAACAACCCCGCCGCGATGTTGATCGAGAACCCGAGAATCGCCGTGTTGAACACAAACCCGATCAGCGACTGCGCCAGCACAATCTTGCGCATTTCCCGTGTGGCGACGCCGACATCCGAGGTCTGCACCGCCACGCCGACGGTGAATGAGAAATACAGAAAGTCCCAATAATTGGGGGTCAAAAGCCCTTCGGCAAACCGCAGCGCCGGCTCCTTGCCGCTCCAGGTGTAAAACAACCGCGCGTAATGCAGGCTGAAAATCACCCCGATCAGCAACCAGGAGCCGATGACGGTCAACCCGGTAAAACCGTAGTGCAACAGCTTGTGGTAGGTGTCCAGACTATGGCTGCCCGCCAGTTCGAAGGTGATGGTCGCCAGGCTGGCCATCGCCGCAATGCACACCACGAACAGCACCAGTCCGGCGTTTTCATCCTCGATCTCGGCGATGCGCTGCACATCCGGCGCCTTGGCGCGTGCGGTCAGCCAGAACATCAGGATCAGGTAAGTCCAGACCCCGGCGTTCCAGCCCATCAGGATTTTACTGATGATCGAATCGACCGGCGCCAGAATGCCGATGGCAAGGCCGAGCGTGGTGGCCGCAGAGAGGCGAGGGTGGGTGTGGGTGAGGAAGGGCATGGAGGCTCGAAGGGTCAGGGTATGGCAAACACCATAGCCCAGGAGCCACAACCTTGAAACCGGTGAAATACCCTGTAGGAGCGAGGCTTGCCCGCGAAGGCGTACTGTCAGTCAACATTGATGTTGAATGTGATGACGCCTTCGCGGGCAAGCCTCGCTCCTACAGGGATTTGTGTTGTGGTTAGATTTTTGTGTGGCGTTTGTGCACCAGTTTCATCACCACCACAAAAAACACCGGCACGAACACCACCGCCAGGGTCGCTGTGATCATCCCGCCGATCACCCCGGTGCCGATCGCTTGCTGGCTCGCCGAACTCGCCCCGGTGGCGATTGCCAATGGCACCACGCCGAGGATGAACGCCAGCGAGGTCATGACGATCGGCCGCAGGCGAAATCGCGCTGCTTGCAGCGTGGCGTCGATCAGGTCGTGGCCGTCGTCATACAGGCTCTTGGCGAACTCGATGATCAGGATCGCGTTTTTCGCCGACAGACCGATGATGGTGATCAACCCGACCTTGAAAAACACATCGTTGGGCATCCCGCGCAACGTCACCGCGAGTACCGCGCCGAGCACGCCGAGCGGCACCACCAGCAATACCGAGGTCGGAATCGACCAGCTCTCATACAACGCCGCCAGACACAGGAAGACGATCAGCAGCGACAAGCCAAGCAGAATCGGTGCCTGACTCCCGGACAAGCGTTCCTGCAACGACAACCCGGTCCATTCCTGACCCAACCCGGCAGGCCCCAACGCCACCAGCCGCTCGATTTCCGCCATGGCTTCACCAGTGCTGTGGCCCGGCGTCGGCTCACCGGAAATGCTGATCGCCGGGTAGCCGTTGTAGCGGGTCAACTGCGCCGGCCCCTGGGTCCATTTGGCCTGGACGAACGCCGACAACGGCACCATCTTCCCGGCGTTGTTGCGCACGTTAATCTTCAGCAGATCAGCCACCTGACTGCGCTGATCGCCCTCAGCCTGCACCACCACCCGCTGCATCCGCCCCTGATTGGGAAAGTCGTTGATGTAGGCCGAACCGACAGCGGTGGACAGCACACTGCCGATGTCGGCAAACGAAACGCCCAACGCATTGGCCTGTTTGCGGTCGACGATCAATTGCACCTGCGGCGCTTCGGCCAGCGCGCTTTCGCGCACGTTCATCAGGATCGGGCTCTTCTCGGTGGCGGCGAGTAGTTCGCTGCGCGCCCGCATCAACGTCGCGTGGCCGAGGCCGCCGCGATCCTGCAAGCGGAACTCGAAACCACTGGAAGTACCGAGGCCGTCCACCGGCGGTGGCAGCACCGCAAACGCCACGGCGTCCTTGATCTGGCTCAAGGCGATGTTGGCTCGGTCGGCAATCGAACTCGCCGAATCATCGCTGCCGCGCTCGGACCAATCCTTCAACGTGGTAAACGCCAACGCCGCGTTCTGGCCGCTGCCGGAGAAGCTGAAACCGAGAATCACCGTGCTGTCGCCCACACCGGGTTCGGTGGCGTTGTGCGCTTCGATCTGTTCGACCACCTGCACCGTACGGTTCTTGCTCGCACCCGGTGGTAACTGGATGTCGGTGATGGTGTAACCCTGATCCTCAACCGGCAGGAACGAGGAAGGCAGGCGACTGAAGCACACGCCCAGGCCGATCAGCAGCACACCGTAGATCAACAAATAGCGACCGCTGCGTTTCAGCGCATAGGCGACCCAGCCCTGATAACGCTCGGTCAGCTGTTCAAAGCGGCGGTTGAACCCGCCAAAGAAACCGCGTTTCTCATGCTGCTCACCCTTGGCAATCGGCTTCAACAGCGTCGCGCACAGCGCCGGGGTCAAGGTCAGGGCGAGGAACGCCGAGAACAGGATCGAGGTGGCCATGGACAACGAGAACTGCCGGTAAATCACCCCGACCGAACCCTGCATGAACGCCATCGGAATGAACACCGCCACCAGCACCAGCGTGATGCCGATGATCGCGCCGGTGATCTGCTTCATCGCCTTGCGCGTCGCCTCTTTCGGTGACAGGCCTTCGCTGGCCATGATCCGTTCGACGTTTTCCACCACCACGATCGCATCGTCCACGAGGATGCCGATCGCCAGGACCATGCCGAACATGGTCAGCACGTTGATCGAGAAGCCCAGCGCCAACATCGTTGCAAACGTGCCCATCAACGCCACCGGCACCACCAGCGTCGGGATCAGCGTGTAGCGGATGTTTTGCAGGAACAAAAACATCACCGCGAACACCAGCAACATCGCCTCGCCCAAGGTGTAAACCACCTTGGTGATCGAGACTTTGACGAAGGGCGAAGTGTCGTACGGAATCTTGTATTCGACGCCGGCCGGGAAGTAGCGCGCTAGCTCATCCATCTTCGCCCGCACCAGCGTTGCGGTGCTCAGGGCATTGGCGCCGGGCGCCAGTTGCACGCTGACAGCGGTCGAGGGTTTGCCGTTGAGGCGCGTGGAAAACTGGTATTCCTGGCTGCCGATCTCGACTCGCGCGACATCGCCGATGCGCACGGTGGAGCCATCGGGATTGGCCTTGAGCACAATGTCGGCGAACTCTTCCGGGGTCGACAACTGGCCTTTGACCAGAATGGTCGCGGTGATTTCCTGGGTGGTGCGGGTCGGCAAGTCGCCGATGCTGCCGGCCGACACCTGGGCGTTTTGCGCGACGATGGCGGCGTTGACGTCGGCCGGCGTCAGGTTGAAACCGATCAGCTTCTGCGGGTCGATCCAGATGCGCATCGCCCGTTCGGCGCCGTACAACTGGGCCTTGCCGACGCCGTCCAGACGCTTGATCTCGTTCATCACGTTGCGCGCCAGGTAGTCGCTGAGCGCCACGTCGTCGAGCTTGCCGTCGCTGGAGGTCAGGGTGATCAGCAGCAGGAAACCGGCGGAGACTTTCTCCACTTGCAGGCCCTGTTGCGTGACCGCCTGGGGCAAGCGCGACTCCACCACTTTGAGACGGTTTTGCACATCGACCTGGGCCATTTCCGGGTCGGTGCCCGGCTGGAAGGTCGCGGTGATGGTGGCGCTGCCGAGGCTGCTCTGGGATTCGAAGTACAGCAGGTGGTCAGCGCCGTTGAGTTCTTCCTCGATCAGGCTGACGACGCTTTCGTCCACGGTCTGCGCCGAGGCGCCGGGGTACACGGCGTAGATTTCGACTTTCGGCGGCGCGACGTTGGGGTACTGCGCCACTGGCAACTGCGGGATGGCCAGGGCGCCGGCCAACAGGATGAACAGCGCGACCACCCAGGCGAACACCGGGCGATCGATAAAGAACTGCGGCATAAACAAGCGTCCTGCTTACTGACCAGAAACCTGGGCAAGTGGAAGAGGGGTGTCGTCGATCTGCACTTTTTCGCCGGGACGGGCGTGTTGCAGGCCTTCGGTGACGATGCGATCGCCGGGCTTGAGGCCGCTAGTGACGATCCAGCGATCATTCTGCACCGGCCCCAGTTCGACCGATTGCTGGCCGACCCGCTGCTCGGCGTCGAGCACCAACACTTGGGCGATGCCGGCGCTGTCACGCTGGATGGCCCGTTGCGGCACGCTGATGCCTTCTTGATTGACCGCTTGTTCCACCCGCACCCGAACGAAACTGCCCGGCAGCAAGTCGAGGTCGGGGTTTGGGAACTCGCTGCGCAGGATGATCTGACCGGTGCCCGGGTCGACGGTGATGTCGGTGAACAGCACCTTGCCCGGCAACGGATAAAGGCTGCCGTCGTCCTGAATCAGCGTGGCTTTGGCCTGCCCCTGACCGACTTCCTTTAATTGCCCGGAACGGAGCGCCCGACGCAGGTCGTTGAGTTCGCGGGTGGATTGGGTGAGGTCGGCGTGGATCGGGTTCAACTGCTGAATCAACGCCAGCGGCGTGGTTTCGTTCTGGCCGACCAAGGCGCCTTCGGTGACTAATGCACGCCCGATGCGCCCGGAGATCGGCGCGGTGACGGTGGCGTAACCCAGGTTGAGTTTCGCCCGCTCGACGGCGGCTTTGTTGGCGGCGACGTCGGCCGCGGTTTGCCGAACGCTGGCCCGGGCATTGTCGTAGTCCTGACCGCTGATGGCGTTGCCTTCGATCAATTGGGCGTAGCGCTGCTCTTGCAGTTTGGCCTGGAACGCGTTGGCCTCGGCCTTGCGCAGTGCGGCTTCGGCACTGTCGAGGTCGGACTTGAACGGCGCCGGGTCGATGCGGAACAGCACCTCGCCTTTTTTCACGTCGCTGCCTTCACGGAAGGCCCGCTGCAACACCACACCGGCCACTCGGGCGCGCACTTCGGCGATGCGTGGCGCGGCAATCCGCCCGCTCAGCTCGCTGCTGATCGACAGCGGCCGGGCTTCGATCGTCTCGATGCGAACCGTAGCCAGCGGCGTCTGCTCTTCGGCGTTCGAGGACTTGTCACACGCGCTCAGCGTCAAGGCGAGTGCAATCAGGCTGAGCCTCGCAAGCAGATTTTTTGACATGTACATACCCCAATAATGACCCCCGCATCCTACGGGGAGCGGGCGAGGGTAGCGGTGAAGCTTTGTAGGCGCTGTGTGAAATTGTGTAAGGGTTTTACTCAGCTGGGTGTGAGGGCGTATATCCTTGGCTGCTTGATTATTTTTGCGCCTGTTCGGCCGCCTTCGCGGGCAAGCCTCGCTCCTACAGGAGCATGCGATACCTCTGTAGGAGCGAGGCTTGCCCGCGAAGAGGCCCGGAAGGGCGCCACAGCACTTTCTGGAAACACCCCATGCCCAACATTCTCCTGGTCGAAGACGACACCGCGCTTTCCGAACTGATTGCCAGCTACCTGGAACGCAACGGCTACTCCGTCAGCGTGATCAGCCGCGGTGACCAGGTGCGCGAGCGTGCGCGGGTCAATCCGCCGGACCTGGTGATCCTCGACCTGATGCTGCCGGGGCTCGACGGCCTGCAAGTCTGCCGCTTGCTGCGCGGCGATTCGGCGGCGTTGCCGATCCTGATGCTCACCGCCCGCGACGACAGCCACGATCAGGTTTTGGGCCTGGAAATGGGCGCCGACGACTACGTCACCAAACCCTGCGAACCGCGCGTGTTGCTGGCCCGGGTGCGGACCTTGCTGCGGCGAAGCAGCCTCAGTGAGCCGCAGACCGCTAACGACCGCATCCTCATGGGCAACCTGTGCATCGACCTGTCGGAACGCACCGTGACCTGGCGCGAGCAATTGGTCGAACTGTCCAGCGGTGAGTACAACCTGTTGGTGGTGCTGGCCCGGCACGCCGGCGAAGTGTTGAGCCGCGACCAGATTCTGCAACGCCTGCGCGGCATCGAATTCAACGGCACCGACCGCTCGGTGGACGTGGCGATCTCCAAGCTGCGGCGCAAGTTCGACGACCATGCCGGCGAGGCGCGCAAGATCAAAACCGTGTGGGGCAAGGGTTACCTGTTCAGCCGTTCCGAGTGGGAATGCTGAGGCGATGTTCAGAATCCTCTTTCGCCTGTACCTGGTGACCATCGTCTCGTTCAGCGCGGCGATTTACCTGGTGCCGGACCTGGTGATCAAGGTGTTCCATGAGCGTTTTCTCACCTACAACCTCGATTATTCCCGAGGGCTGCAAACCCTTATCGTCAAACAGTTTCACGCCGTGCCCCAGGAGCAATGGCCGGCATTGGCCGCCGAGATGGACCGGGAATTCGCGCCGCTGCACATCGCGCTGACCGGTCACGACGATGCCGATTTCACCCTCGACGAGCGGGAGCGTTTGCAGCGTGGCGAGAACGTTGTGCGCATTGGCGACTGGGGCTGGCGCACGCTGGCGGTGTCGCCGCTGAACGAGCAAACGGTGGTGGAAATGATCGTGCCGCCGGACCCGACGGACGTCAGCTTGTTGTACTGGAGCATCAACGTGCTGATCGGCGCGACCATGCTCGCCTGTTTGCTGTTGTGGTTGCGCCCGCACTGGCGCGATCTGGAACGCCTCAAAGGCACCGCCGAACGCTTCGGCAAAGGCCAGTTGGGCGAGCGCACGCAGATTTCCCCCAGCTCCAACATCGGCAGCCTGGCGAATGTCTTCGACACCATGGCCGGCGACATCGAGAACCTGCTGAACCAGCAGCGCGACCTGCTCAACGCGGTCTCTCACGAGCTGCGTACTCCGCTGACACGCCTGGATTTCGGTCTGGCTCTGGCGCTGTCCGACGACTTGCCCGCCGCCAGCCGCGAACGCCTGCAAGGCCTGGTCGCGCACATTCGCGAACTCGATGAGCTGGTGCTGGAACTGCTGTCCTACAGCCGCCTGCAAAATCCGGCACGCTTGCCGGAGCAGGTTGAAGTCTCGCTGGACGAATTCATCGACAGCATCCTTGGCAGCGTCGACGAAGAACTGGAGTCGCCGGAGATCGTCATCGACGTGCTGCTCCACGGCCAACTCGAACGCTTCAGCCTCGACCCCCGCCTGACCGCCCGCGCTCTGCAGAACCTGCTGCGCAACGCCATGCGTTACTGCGAGACGCGGATTCAGATTGGCGTGCAGGTCTGCCCGAAGGGCTGTGAGATCTGGGTGGACGATGACGGGATCGGTATTCCGGATGACGAACGTGAGCGAATTTTCGAGCCGTTCTATCGGCTGGATCGCAGCCGTGACCGGGCCACGGGTGGATTCGGGCTGGGGCTGGCGATCAGTCGCCGGGCGTTGGAAGCCCAGGGCGGCACGTTGACCGTAGAAGCATCACCCTTGTGCGGCGCGCGATTCCGCCTATGGCTGCCAACCCCGGCCTGATCAGACTCAAAAAAACGGAAACGCAAAAGGCACTTTGTAGCAGCTGCCGAAGGCTGCGTTCGGCTGCGCAGCAGTCGTAGAACCAGGCAACACGGTTCGGCGGATAAACCGCATGCGCAGGATTGGCGAGGACTGCGTCCTCAAACGCAGCCTCGCAGGCTCGGCAGCTGCTACAAGGAGATCGGGACGTAATTGGGTGTCAGGCGCTAAGCCGGCTTTGCAGCAGCTTGGCCATGTCTTCCAGTTCCGCCGCCGGGTTGCGCCCGATCAGCATCCAGGCGTGTTCCCGCTCGGCCCAATAGACCACGTTCATCTCATGCCGACGCTCATGGGCCAACGGCCGGCTGCCGCTGTTGGAGCGCGTGACGCACAGGGCCATCGGGCCATGCGCCGGGTCCAGATAAGTGATCTGGGCGATGGCCACACCGTCGTATTCGAGGATTTGCGCGCGTTTGAACTCGGAGCGCGGCAGCGCCAATTGTGCGGGAGCGAGCTTCAAACCCAGACGCGCGTCGATCGTGCGCAGTTGCACCCGTTGGGCGGCTTCATCGCTGGGCAAATGTTCCAGGGTCTGTGGCACGTAGAGCGACATGTAGTCGGCCACCAAGTCACGCCAGTTGTTCTTTTGCTGACTCAATTGCCAGCCAAGGAACAACCGGTCCGCGAGCACGCCGCTGACCACCAGGCCTGCCGCCGCCGCAAGGAACCAGCGCCGGCTCATGCCCGGGCGGGCAGGTGCGGGCAAGGTTTCAAGCATGTACTGCAAGCGATCCATCGGCGCCTGTTGCCCCAACTCGTCGTAAGCCGCCTTGAACGGCAGATTGCTGCGCGCCAGCCATTGCAGGCGCAGGTTGAGCGTCGGGTCCTCGGCGATGGCGCTGTCGATGCGGGCGCGCTGTTCGTGGTCGAGCTGGTCATCGAGGTACGCCACCAGTTGCTCGTCCGAGGGGATCGCGTTCATCGATGTTCTCCGGTGGTAGGGTTCGGCACAGTGTGCAGCGGTGGATACTCGGCCAGTTTCAGGCGGGCAGTGGCCAGTCGGCTCATGACCGTACCGATCGGCACTTGCAACACCTCGGCGACTTCGCGGTACGACAAGCCCTCGACGTAGGCGAGAAAGACCGTTTCGCGCTGGGCTTCGGGCAACGCGTCGACGCGTCGGATCACCTGCGCCGCCAGCACGTGGGTCTGCGCCGCGTGTTCACCGTCGAACGACAAGGCGTTGTCGGCCTCCACCAGCCCCTGGCCATGCCGCACCCGGCGCGCGCGCACTTCATTGAGCCAGATCGAATGCAGAATGCTCATCAGCCAGCGGTCCATGCGCGTGCCCGCCTCAAACTGCCCGCCGCGTTCGAGCGCCCGCACACAGGTCGCCTGCACCAGGTCTTCGGCGACATGTTTCTGCCTGGACAGCAGCAGGCCGTAGCGCCATAAGCGCGCCAGATGCTGGCCCAGTTCTGCTCGTATTGCCTGATCGCTGGCGATAGCGACCTCCGTCTGTTCGGTGTCAGGTTTTCGATGAATCGTTGATGGCTTCGGCCAGGTCCTGGTATTCCTCGCAGGTGTTGCCGCAGATCGATTTAATCTGCTGAAGCTGCTCCTGCGCCAGGTCCAGGCGACCTTTGATCACGTAGGCTTCGCCGAGGTATTCACGCACTTGCGCATACTGCGGGTCGAGCTTCACCGATTGCAGGTAATAACCGATGCCTTCATCGGTACGCCCCAGTTTACGCGTGGCGTAGCCGCGATAGTTCAGCGCCTTGGCGGTGCTGGGCTCTTTCAAGGTGTCGAGCAGGGCCAGGGCTTCTTCATAGCGACCGTCCTTGGCCAGGCGATAAGCGTAATCGGTACGATCAGCGTCCGGTACCAGGCTGCTGGTTTGCTTGAGGCATTTCTGCTGTTTGCTGTCCCACACCTGGCCTTTGGGGCAGTTGGGCTTGGCCGGCTCCTCGTCATCGCCATTGGCGAATGCAAGGGAACTGGACAGCGCGACAGCCAGCAGCAGCGGGGCGGTCATAACAGTGAAACGGATATTCATGGTCAAGGCTCCACAAGGGGTGTCGTTTCAAATCGCATCACGTCCAGGCAGCATCCGGCGCAGGGTGTTATCCCGCAGACCGTAATGGTGAACCAGCGCCATGACCGCATGCAGTCCGGCCAGAATCACGATAACCCAGGCCACCTGTTCGTGCAGACCGCCAAACACCGACTTCATGCTTTTATCGAAGGTGATCAGGGTCGGCACATCAAACAGACCGAAGAAGGTGAACGGTTCAGCCTGCGCCCAGCGAAACAAAAAGCCCAACACGATCTGACTCAGTAGCAAGGCATAAAGCGCCAGATGCGCGGTTTTCGCCAGGAGGTTCATCACGCCTTGATTGGCCGCTGGCAAGCGACGACCACGGGTCAGGCGCCAGAGCAGCCGGCCGATGATAATCACCGCCAGCAGAATGCCGCAGGAAATGTGCAACGCCTGCAATTCCTTGCGCAGCGGCGTGCCTTTTTCCAGTAAACCCCAGATCTGCGCACTGGCAAACAGGCCAATCACCAGCAAGGCCGTCAGCCAGTGCAGGCTCATGGTCAGGCGGTCGTAACGTCTCGGTGCAACGGGGTTCAAGCGACTCATGGACAATCCTCAGGGGCGATGCTGGATGAACACGCCAGGGTGAACAATTATTCATTTCTTTATGACGGTCTTTGCAAGGAAAGCGCAAATCGAGGCGCTATGCTCGTCAGCATTGGTTGTCGATCTGGAGCACTGCCATGAGAGATCAAGTCCATCATTCCGCGGCCGCTGGTTATAAAACCGGCGCCGATACATACGTTCGCGGTCGCCCTGATTATCCGCCGCAAGTGGTCGATTGGCTAACCGGCACACTCGGTTTGAACGCGGATAAAACCGTGATCGATCTGGGGGCCGGCACTGGCAAGTTTACCGCTCGGCTGGTGGCGACCGGGGCGCAGGTGATTGCTGTGGAACCGGTGCCGCAGATGCTCGATAAATTGTCTGAAGCGTTGCCTGAAGTGCTGGCCGTCAAAGGCACCGCCATGGATTTGCCGTTGCCAGACGCTTCGGTGGATGTGGTGATCTGCGCCCAGGCGTTTCACTGGTTTGCCAGTAGCGACGCGCTGACCGAAATTGCCCGCGTGCTCAAGCCCGGCGGCAAGCTCGGGCTGGTGTGGAACCTGCGTGATACCACGGTGAGTTGGGTGCCGAAGCTGGACGCGATCGTCAATGCGCTGGAGGGTGATACCCCGCGCTTTTACACAGGCGCCTGGTGTCGGGCGTTTCCCCATCCGGCGTTCGGGGCGCTGCAGGAACAGCACTTTAGCCATAGTCACACGGGGGCGCCGGAGGATGTGATTTACAACCGCGTGCGTTCGACCAGTTTTGTCGCGGCGTTGCCGGCGGTGGAGCGGGCGAAGGTGGATGAGCAGATTCGGGCAATGATTGCCCGGGAGCCTGAACTGCGGGGAAAAGAGGTGGTGACGGTGCCTTATGTCACGGTGGCGTTTGTCGCGGTGAAGGGCGGTTAGATCGGAGGTGAGGCCATTCGCGAGCAAGCCCGCTCCCACCTTGGAATGCGCTCCTACAGGGTGCGCATTCCAGTGTGGGAGCGGGCTTGCTCGCGAAGAACGATGACTCGGTATCAGCTCAATAACCGAATAGGTTCTCCCGCAGCCCAGGCCTGAATGTCTTCAACCATCTGCGAAAAAAACTGGTGATAATTCTGCTGGCTGACATACCCGACATGCGGCGTCGCCAACACATTCTCCAGCGTGCGGAACGGGTGATGAGCGGGCAGCGGTTCCTGGTCGAACACATCCAGCGCCGCGCCGGCCAGTCGCTGTTTTTGCAGCGCCTTGATCAACGCCGCTTCATCGACAATCGGCCCGCGCGCGGTATTCACCAGCAGTGCCGTGGGCTTCATCCAGTCGAGGGCCTGAGCGTCGACCAATCCGCGGCTGCGCTCGCTGAGCACCAAGTGTACCGACAACACATCGGACTGTTCGAACAGTTCCTGCTTGTTGACGTACGTCACACCGGATTCGGCTGCGCGTTCCGCCGTCAGGTTCTCGCTCCAGGCGATCACGCGCATGCCGAACACCTGACCAAACTGCGCAACACGTTGGCCGATGCTGCCCAGGCCGAGGATTCCCAGGGTCTTGCCGTGCAGGTCGCCACCGAGGCTTTGCTGCCACTCGCCGGCGCGCAGGGCATTGGCTTCGACCACCAGGTTGCGGGTCGCGGCCATGATCAGCGCCCAGGTCAGTTCCGGGGCGGCGTGTTTGTAACTGTCCGTTCCGCTGACCTGAATGCCCAGCGCGGCGGCGGCCTTCAAGTCGAGGGCGGCGTTGCGCATGGCGCCGGTGACCAGCAGTTTGAGTTTCGGCAAGCGCCGCAGCAGGTCCTCATCGAACCGGGTGCGCTCGCGCATCACACAGATCACCTCAAACTCGCCCAAACGTGCCGCCAGGGTTTCGTTGTCGGCAGGGTAGTCATGGAGAAAACTTACCTGGCCGATGCTCTCCAGCACTGACCAGTCCACCACGTTCCGGGCCACATCCTGCCAATCGTCGATCACCGCAATCTGCACAGCCATTCGCCTTACCTCATCAATGAACGGGGTTGGTTTTGTTCAGCCAGGCGAGCAGCGCCTGGTGGAATTTTGCCGGTTCTTCCATCTGCGGCGCGTGGCCCATGCCGGGGAATTCAACCAGCGTCGACTGGGGAATCAGTTTCGCCACTTGCTTGCCGAGTACGTCGTAGTGACCGAGCTTCGCCTTGACCTCGGGCGACGCGATGTCGCTGCCGATGGCCGTGGTGTCGGACGTACCGATCAGCAACAGCGTCGGCATCTTCAGGTCCTTGAATTCGTAGTACACCGGCTGGGTGAAGATCATGTCGTAGATCAGCGCCGAATTCCACGCCACCTGCGTGTGCCCCGGGCCTTTGTTCAGGCCGGCGAGCATGTCTACCCAGCGGTCGAACTCGGGCTTCCAGCGGCCGCCGTAATAGGTGTTGCGTTCGTAGGTGCGGATGCCGTCGGCGGTGAGTTTCAGTTCGCGCTCATTCCATTGATCCACCGTGCGATACGGCACGCCGAGGGCTTTCCAGTCTTCCAGGCCGATGGGATTGACCAGCGCCAGTTGTTCGACTTGATCGGGGTATTGCAGTGCGTAGCGGGTGGCGAGCATGCCGCCAGTAGAATGCCCGAGCACACTGGCCTTCTGGATGCCGAGGGCTTTGAGCAGTTGCTGGGTGTTGGCCGCCAGTTGCTGGAAGCTGTACTGATAGTGGTCCGGTTTGCTGGAGGTGCAGAAGCCGATCTGATCCGGGGCGATGACCCGGTAACCGGCCTCGCTCAAGGTCTTGATCGAAGCGTCCCAGGTCGCACCGCAGAAATTCTTGCCATGCATCAAGACGATGCTGCGCCCGTTGGCCTTGCCGTGGGCGGCGACGTCCATGTAGCCCATTTGCAGGGCTTTGCCCTGGGACTGAAAGGCGAAATGCTTGACGGTGTAAGGGTATTCGAAACCCTGCAGCTCGGGGCCATATTCCGGGCCTTCGGCGTGGGCAATGACGGGCAGTGCAGCGGTCAGCAGCAGGCTGGGCAGCCAGCGGGAGAGGGCATGGGACATGGGGAACTCCATTGGAAACCGGTCGATGCTGGATCGGTACGATTAGGGCGACATTAAGCACAGGCAATCGCGCTGCGCGTTGGTTCAACCCATCCAGCCCAGGGTTGCCAGGGCCAGTACGCCATAACGAGCGCCTTTGGCGAGGGTGACGATCAGCAGGAATCGCCCCAACGGCTCGCGCATCACGCCAGCCACCAGCGTCAGTGGGTCACCGATAACCGGCACCCAACTGAGCAGCAACGACCAATGACCGTAGCGTTGATAATGCCGTCGGGCCTTGTCCAGATGACGCGGGCTGACCGGAAACCAGCGCCGCTCACGAAAGCGCTCGATACCGCGCCCCAGCCACCAGTTCAGCAGCGAACCGAGGACATTGCCCAACGTTGCAATCGCCAGCAGCGACCAGAGCCAATGCGAGTCGCTGAGCAACAGGCCCACCAGCACCGCTTCGGATTGCAGGGGCAGCAGCGTCGCCGCACCGAAGGCGGCGAAGAACAACCCGATGTAGGCCGCCGACATCAATGGGCGGGGTAGTCCGCCACCACCACGTCAGTGCCGTCTTTCTTCAGGCCGATCACCTGGTAGGCATCGCTCATGCCGTCCATTTCCATGCCGGGTGAACCCATGGGCATGCCGGGGGCGGCAACACCCAGCAGATCGTCGCGTTTACTCAGGGCCAGCACTTGATCGGCCGGGACGTGGCCTTCAACGAATTTGCCGTTGATCAAACCGGTGTGGCAGGACGCCAGACGTGGCGGCACGCCGTGCTGCTGCTTGAATTCGCTCATGTTGGCTTCAACGTGATCGTCGACCTTGAAGCCGTTGGCTTCCAGGTGGCTGATCCATTTTTTGCAGCAGCCGCAATTGGCGTCGCGGTGCACTTCGATCGGGATCAGGTCGGCGGCCTGGGCCAGGGAAGAAATGAACAAGGCGCTCAGGGCGGCCAGACGCAGGTGGGTTCGCATGGGGGGAATCTCGTTTCGGATTGCAGCCAAAAAAAGGCATTCTGACCGGTTTTCCGGGTAATGAGGTACGAGATTGTTTCGAACTAATACCGTAAACGGTCATAGGGTAAGCGCAATCCAATGTGGGAGCGGGCTTGCTCGCGAAGGCGGTGTGCCAGGCAACAATAATGTCGACTGACACTCCCTCTTCGCGAGCAAGCCCGCTCCCACAAGGGGTATCGTATGGCTGAATAAATGGTTAACGGTCCAGCAACTTCATGACCTCTTCCGGATAACGCAAACCGGCGGTGGCATGCGCCGGGAATATCGCTTCCAGCGCGTGCAGTTCTTCGCGACTCAGCTTCACGTCCAGCGCCGCCACATTCTCTTCCAGGTATTTGCGCTGCTTGGTCCCCGGAATCGGAATCAGGTAATCACCCTGGGCTAGCACCCACGCCAGCGCGAGTTGGCCGGCGGTCACGCCTTTTACTGCCGCCAGGTCCTGCACTTGCTGCACCAGCATCAGGTTTTTCGCGAAGTTTTCTCCCTGGAAACGCGGGCTGAAACGACGGTAGTCGTCCGCCGCGAAATCATCCGGACTTTTCAGCGCACCGGTCAGGAAACCCCGTCCCAACGGGCTGTAAGGCACAAACGCAACGCCCAGACGCTGGCACGCCGCCAGGCAACCGTTTTCCTCCTGATCGCGGCTCCACAACGAGTATTCGCTTTGCAGCGCGCTGATCGGGTGCACCTTGTGCGCCCGCTCCAGCGTCGCCACCGACGCCTCGCTCAACCCCAGGTAACGCACCTTGCCGGCCTTGACCAGTTCAGCCATGGCGCCGACGGTTTCCTCGATCGCCACTTGCGGGTCTATCCGGTGCTGATAGTACAAATCAAGGGTCTCGACATCGAGGCGCTTGAGGGTGCCATCGATGGACGCGCGAATGTACTCGGGTCGCCCGTTGACGCCGCGCGCAACCGGATTGGCAGGGTCGCGGACGATGCCGAACTTGCTGGCCAGAAACACCTGGTCGCGCTTGCCGACGATGGCTTTGCCGATCAGTTCTTCGTTGGTGTGCGGGCCGTACATGTCAGCGGTATCGAGCAGGTTGATGCCCAACTCCAGTGCGCGATGCAGGGTGGCCGTGGCTTCCTTGGTATCGACGCCTGTGGTGTAGAAATCGGTCATGCCCATGCAGCCCAGACCGATCGCGCTCACCTGCGGACCGTTTTTGCCCAGTTGACGTGTTTTCATGAAATCAGCTCCCTGTGATGTGAAACCCATTGTTGATCTCGACAGAATCAAGATAAACCGGCTAAAACTGCTATCACTGTTCATTATTTCTAAATAATCACCCGGTACGCCAAGCCAATGGACCGTTTCAACGCCATGCGCGTGTTCACCCGAATCGTCGAACTGGGCGGCTTTGCCAAGGCTGCGGACAGCCTGCAATTGCCCCGAGCCTCGGTGACCATTCTGATCAAGCAATTGGAGGCGCACCTCGGGGTGCAACTGCTGCAACGCACGACGCGGCAGATCAGCCTGACGCTCGACGGCGCCGCGTATTATCCCCGTTGCGTGCGGTTGCTGGCGGACCTTGAGGAAACCGAAGCGGTGTTTTCCGCTGCCCGCCATAACCCCAAGGGTTTGCTGCGAGTGGACATGCCGGCGGGGATAGGGCGTTTGATCGTGATCCCGGCGTTGCCGCAATTCACCGTTCGCTATCCGTTGATCGAGGTGGAAATCGGCCTCAATGACCGGCCTGTCGACCTGATTCGCGAAGGGGTCGATTGCGTGCTGCGCGGCGGTTCGTCGCTGGACGATTCACTGGTGGCGCGGCCGCTGGTCATGCTCGATCAGGTCACCTGCGCCAGTCCCGACTACCTGCAACGCAAAGGGACGCCACGGTGTCTGGCGGATCTGCCGGAGCATCAAATGGTCGAATACGTGGCCAGTAGCGGCAAGCGCTTCGGCCTGGAGTTTGTCGTCGATGGCCAGGTCCAGCCGATCAACCTGCCCAAGCAGGTCTCGGTCAACAGTGCCGATGGTTATCTGGCGGCGTGCGAGGCCGGGTATGGTCTGGTCCAGACTCCGTACTATCACGTGGCCCGGCAGTTGAAGGAAGGGCGTTTGATCGAGGTCTTGAGGGAGGTGCCGCCGCCAGGCATGCCGCTGACGGCGCTTTATCCTCCTCACCGCCAGCTGTCACGGCGGGTGCGGGTGTTCGTTGACTGGATGGTGGAGCTTTGCGCGCAACCGGGGAATGACTTTTTCCGAACCACCTTGTAGGCGCACGGCTTGCCGGCGATGGCGTCTTTGAAATCGCCTTCGCGAGCACGCTTTGCACCTACAGGTGATGTGGGTTAGCGATGTTGGTAATAACCCGGTCCGCCATGGTCGTAATAGCGGTCGTGGTGCCCACCGCCGTGGGGGAAAACAATGCAGCCGCTCAAGGAAAGTATGGCCAGCAGGGGAATCAGCAGCGTGATTCGACGCAACATTTGAAAATCCTCATGGTTATCGCCGCTATGAAGCCAAAACTCTTCATCGGCTGTAACATGAGACCCCGTTTGCAGCGCTCCATCCCCGGAAAACGGTAGGGGCTTGGCATGCGTTCGGATACAAACCGGATACAATTTTTTTAGTTCAAGCTCACAGTCAGGAAATGGCAATGACCCAGTCGCAACGTTTGAAATACTCGATTCTGATCTCCCTGGTGGTGCTGGGGATCATGTTTGGCCTTTCCTATTTGCAGAACACCGGCGTTATCAGCGAAAAGCTGTTCCAGTACATCGCCATTGGCGTGGCGGTGATCGTGGTGGTGGTCAATGGCGTGATGCGCCGCAAGGTCAAGCCCTGAGCGACGCGTCGGGGGCGGGTTACTCGCTATGGAGAGCGGCGAGGGCCTGTGGGTGCAGGCTGTAGCTTTTGTCCGGATTGAGGACAATCACGCCTTCGATGCACAAGCGTTTCAACACTTCGCGCACACTCAGAAAAGACAGGGGAATGTCCAGGTCCAGCAAGTACGTGTGGACCCCGCGAACCCCCAGGCTGCGCTCGCTCTCGGCGGCGGAGAGCAAGGCATCGATGACTTTCAGGCGGATCAGACTGGTGCGCAGGCCATAGCGCTTGAGCAGGAATCTGATCCGCTCGTTGCCGTGACGCTCGGTGCGTTGATCGAAGACGCCAGAGGCCATGGAAGTGCCCGTTGGCGCAGCGCTACCGTCCGTTGGCAGTTGCGAGTTGTACATGCAAAAACTCCTTTTCAGAGCCTGAACAGGAAAAATGGGTGCTCTCAATCAAGTAAGACGGATGAGCTACGCAAATAATGAAGGCTCAAATGTAGAAATTTTGTCGACGCCGCGTGATCAAGCCGTTAGAGACTGCCCAATCCCCTAATTTTTTGCCGTTTGCTTCGTTCCTAGAAGTGACCTCAATGCCCTGTAGGAGCGAGGCTTGCCCGCGAAGGCCATCACGCTGTCTAACAGGTGGACCGCGTTATCGTTTTTCGCGGGCAAGCCTCGCTCCTACAAGGGGTATTGGGGATTTTCGTTTTTCGATCAGGAGCGAGCGTGATTATTTCCAGGCAGTTAACCAGGTTGAGCCTTGCCGGCGTGTTGGTGGGCTTGAGTCTTGTGGCAAACGCGCGCAGCCAGCCGGAGCAGGCGACTGCCGAGATCCGCCGCACCAGTTTCGGCGTGCCGCACATTCGAGCCGAGAACGAGCGCGGACTCGGCTACGGAATTGGCTACGCCTACGCGCAGGACAACCTGTGCCTATTGGCCAACGAGATCATCACGGTCAACGGTGAACGTTCGCGGTACTTCGGCCCGGATCAGTTCACGGTCGAAGAACGTGAAAACCGGGTCAGCGATGTGTTTTTCAACTGGCTCAACACCCCGCAAGCCGTCTCCGCTTTCTGGCAGGCGCAAACCCCGGAAGTCCGTCAACTCGTCGAAGGGTATGTGGCGGGCTACAACCGCGCGCTGACTGAGCGTCGCGCCGAGGGATTGCCGCGGCAATGCCAGGGCGCCTGGGTGCGCGAGATCACGTCTCAGGACCTGGTCAAGTTGACCCGTCGTCTGTTGGTCGAAGGTGGCGTAGGGCAGTTTGCCGAAGCGCTGGCCGGTGCCACCCCACCCAAGGCCGTTGCAGAAAAAGCCGCCGCTCCGGCGTCGTTCCAGATGGCCGCCTCGCGCCAGCAGCGTTTTGCCCTGGATCGTGGCAGCAACGCGGTTGCGGTCGGCAGCGAGCGTTCCTTCAACGGTCGCGGCATGTTGCTGGCCAACCCGCATTTTCCGTGGGTGGGCGGCATGCGTTTCTATCAGATGCACCTGACCATTCCCGGCAAGCTGGACGTGATGGGCGCGGCATTGCCCGGTCTGCCGATGATCAACATCGGTTTCAACCAGCACCTGGCCTGGACCCACACCGTGGACTCGTCCAAGCATTTCACCTTGTACCGCCTGCAACTCGATCCCAAGGATTCGACCCGCTACCTGCTCGACGGCACGTCCTTGCCGATGAAAAAACAGACCGTGACGGTCAACGTGAAACAAGCGGATGGCCACATCAAAGCAGTTTCCCATGAGGTCTACAGCTCGCAATTCGGCCCGATCGTGCAATGGCCCGGCAAGCTCGACTGGGACAACCAGTTTGCTTACAGCCTGCGCGATGCCAATCTGGACAACGACCGGGTGCTGCAGCAATGGTACGCGATGAACCGGGCTGTCAGCCTCAAGGAGTTGCAGGCCTCGGTGCACAGGATCCAGGGCATCCCGTGGGTCAACACCCTGGCGGCGGACGATCAAGGCCAGACGCTGTACATGAACCTTTCGGTGGTGCCGAACGTCAGCGCCGACAAACTCGCCAAGTGCAGCGACCCGCGCGCCGGGTTGCAGATGATCGTGCTCGACGGCTCCAACAGTGCCTGTGCCTGGGACATCGATCCGCAGGCGGCGCAAAAAGGAATCTACGCGGCAGCGCAGTTGCCGCAACTGTCGCGCAAAGACTTCGTGCAGCACTCCAACGACTCGGCGTGGATGGCCAACCCGGCGCAACCGCTGACCGGGTTTTCACCGCTGATCAGCCAGGACAGCCAGCCATTGGGCTTGCGCTCGCGTTTTGCCCTGGATCGTTTGAGTACGCTGAACAAGGCCGGCCTGATTTCGTCGGCAGATTTGCAACACATGGTGATGGACGACCAGGTGTATCAAGCCACCCAAGTGATGCCGGACCTGCTGCAATTCTGCGCGGCCGATCTGCGCGCCGATGCGCCAACGCTCACGCCGCTGTGTGCCAGTCTCAAGGCCTGGGATCGCAGTGCGAACCTGGACAGCGGCTTGGGGTTTGTGCATTTTCAAAACGTCATGGAATCGCTGCAGCCAGCAGCGGATGTGTGGCGTGTCGGCTTCGATCCGAAAGACCCGCAACACACGCCGCGTGGCCTGGCGGTCGATCGCCCGGAAGTCGCTCAAGCGGTTCGGGAAGCGATGCTGGCCTCGGTCGAACAGGTCAACAAAAGGGGGCTCAAGGCGGATAGCCGCTGGGGCGATATTCAGGTGGTCAGCAGTGGCAGTGAGCAGACGCCGATTCACGGCGGACCGGGCACGTTGGGTGTGTATAACGCGATTCAGAGCGTGCCCGGAACCGACGGCAAACTTGAAGTCGTCAGTGGCACCAGCTACTTGCAGGTCGTGACCTTCGACGACAAGGGACCGCATGCTCAGGGGCTGTTGGCGTTCTCGCTGTCCAGTGACCCGGCCTCGAAATATTCACGAGACCAGACGCTGGCGTTTTCGAAGAAGCAGTTGAGTGTGTTGCCCTTCACCGAACGGCAGATCACGTCCGATCCGCAGTACCAGTCCCAGACAATCCGCGAGTAAAACGAGCCCCTGTAGGAGCGAGCTCGCTCGCGATGGACGTCAACGATAACGCGTGAATGCTGGATAAACGCGTTGCCCTCACGTCCATCGCGAGCAAGCTCGCTCCTACAGAAATCGGTATTGGGGAAAATGCTTCAGCTTTTTGGCGCTTTCTGCGGAATGGAATTGAGGACCGGATTGCCGTCCTTGTTGCGGGTCAGGTACACCGGCAACACCTTGGGCAGGGACGACACCAGACTGTTGAGCTCTTTGATGTTGTAGATGCCGCCAATGCGGATTGAACCGGTGCTGTTGTCGGCAACCATCAGCGGTTTGTTCAGGTAACGATTGATCAGTGGCAGCGCTTCGGTCAGCGCCAAATCATCCAGCACCAGTTTGCCGCTGCGCCAGGCCAATGAGTTGTCATGGTCATAGGTCTGACTGATCCGTGGAATCAAGTCGCCGTGGCCGTAGCTCGCCTGCATCGCGGGCCCCAGACGCAAGCCATCGCCCGGAAGGTCATCATTGCTGGTGACCAGCACCGAACCTTCAATCAGGTTCACTTTTACCTGATCTTCATACATCCAGACGTTGAATTGAGTCCCGGTGACCCGAATCCGGCCTTCGGCCGCCTTGACGACGAAAGGGTGGCGCGTGTCGTGGCTGACACTGAAGAAGGCTTCGCCTTTTTCCAGCGTGACCCGACGTTGATCCTTGTAGTTGCTGAAGGTCAGCTCGGAACCGAGGTTCAATTCCACCTCGCTGCCATCACTCAGCGTGACGTGGCGGACGTTGCCGGTCGCTTCGAAGTGTTGATACGAATTGGGCAACCAGCCCAGGTTCCAGGCGCTATACGCCGCCAATGGCAACGCCAGGGCACACACTGCAGCCGCGATGCCGAAGGTGCGCCAGGGCGTTTGTGGCTTGAGGCGAGTCACCGGCACGGCGGCCTCGGGGTGCGGCAGATCCCCGGCCACCTCCCAGATCTCCAGCATGGCCTCGTACTCGAACGCATGTAGCGGATGAGCGTCACGCCACTGCTCGAACGCCAGCCGTTCTTCAACGGTGCAGTCAGTGGCGTGCAGACGCATGCACCAGTGCGCAGCGGCATCGGTGATGGCGTCATATTGGGCTTGCGAGAGAGGGTTGTCGGTCATTGACTCATCCTGATTTCGTGCATTCTAACCTTGAGGCGAAGTCGGCGAGAACAGTCGTCATGGCAATTGCCCATCAAAGTGAAGGATTTTTCACCTCAGGGATCTAAAAAACCGGCATCGGATCCAACTGTCGCCCCATTTCACAGATCAAAAATGCGATGGAATCGGCATTGCGCAAAATGATGTCCACCCGCGTATCAGGGTTCTGTCGGTTGAAAAAAGCGTCGCGCGCGGCCTCCATGGTCCTGGCACCCGCGATTTTCAGGACTTCCTTGCCCACGTGAGTGGCCCCCGGAATCGAATCAAGGCTGATCCATGATTGCAACGTGTTATTCCAGCGGGCGAACAGTTCTTCCCTGGGTGTCGCCAGGGACAAGGCTTCTCGCTGGAAAACCACTTGGGTTTGCTTCATGGCTCGACCATAACCGGTGATTGGCGCAACGAGATCACTGAAGGGGCGCCTGGCCTCAAGTGACGCAACGTCCACCGTCTTTGAAAACAGATGAGAAAATTCGTGTATCAACGTGGCGGCCTGGCTATGCCCGTCGACATTGAACGGTTCAGTCAGGCAGGACTTGTACCAATCGAGTTGCTGGTCGAAAAATTTCTCGGTGAAATGCACCGTCTTCTGGGAGTCCTGGTCCACCACAAACGCGATCAAATCGGCAGCCGCGTGTTTGTTTGAGCCGACGACAAAGCGTTCGGTGTTCATCAAATCTTCGTCCGGATCGACCAGCGCCGTGCAGATCGGAATGATGGCTTGTTTGATTTTTTCCAGAAGGGCGCTATCAACATTGTCGACATCAAAAAAGCCTTTGAGGAACGTATCCAGCCGCGTACCGGGGACGCGGTGCCTGAGCTGCGCCATGTTGTGCAAACTGTTGAGCGCGTAATAGCGAGCCATGTCGATGGCCTGCACGATCATGCGCGCTTTTTCCGGGTGGTGGGCGCGGATGGCTTGCATACCCCGCGCTTCGATATTCAGTACCTGACTGACCTCGTAACTGGTCGCGTAGTGATTGTGCATTTTCGACAGGGCCTTGCCGTAGTGCACGGTATGCACGTCCGGATCGATCACCATCTGCCGCGTCAGCGTCGTCTGCAGCGAAGGCCCGGCCTGTTCGGCATCGCGGATCTGCCAGACAGCACCGGGTTTGTCGACGCGGTAGACCTTTCCTGCGATGGGCGCGTACTGGTGTTCGCTGACCGGATCGAGGTAAGTGCCATCGGCCGGATTTTTTGTCAGGTCCTTCAATGCCACGGTCGGCGCTTCGAGCGGCTGCAAGGCCGTACGCTGTGGCGCTGTCGGCTTTATCGACGACCATTTCGGCTCGACCACGGCGCTCTCGACCGGAGCCGTTTCGGCAGCCACCTGCTCGGTCGTTGCCGAAGCCTCCAGCGACAAGCGTCCCACGGTCACCATTTGCACGGCACCGGCAATAAACGCCTGCAAGGCCCGTTTCCAGTGGTGGTCCTGCAGCGCTTCAGCGGAGTCCTCGAAGTCTTTGAAGCTTTGCCACAAAAACAGTCCATAGGCGAGTTTGCCCGGCAACAGGCCCCCGATCATTTTGATGCCGGAGGTGAACAGGTTTTTAGCGGCTTCCCAGTCTGCCTGGCCGGTGATTTTGGACTGACTGCCGAGCATCCGCGCCAGCAGGTCAGTGTTGTCGCTGAACAACTGGGCAAGGAGGTTGCCGTTGATGGGGCAGGAACTGAGCGTGATCTCGCTCAGTTGGCCGACAGTGGACTTGAGCAGGTTGTTGAACGCCGACTGCTGATTGTCGGGCAAGCGTCGAATAATCAGGTCCTGGAGCGGCCCTGGCACATTGATCGCCGCGACAACGCTGGCCTCGTTGTTGAACTCGGTGAACACCGAACCGGCGTGGTACGGCGCATACAGGATTTGCGGCCCGACATGCCCTGCGCCGGGGCCGATCAGGTACAAACCGAGGGTTTTCACCGCAGCGGCACCGGCTGTCTTGATCAGTTCCAGCGGACGGACGATGGCATGCGCGCCTTGCACGGCTGCCCGGGCCATAGCGTCAGGCATGTCCAGCACTTGCTGGATCAGGTCGAAAGCGCTGGCGGAAAGATGTTGCTGCAGTTTCAACTCATGGGCATGTTGCAGTAATTGCCACGGCAGTTGCTGCACAAAACGCCGCGTTCGACTGTCAGCGTCGGCGCCAGCCTGGGTCAACTGATCCGTCACCAATCTGGCGTAGTCACTGTGGATGTTCAGTGATTGCAAAAGCTGTTGGACGGCCTCCGGGTTCAGACGATCAGGCAGGGTTTGCGGGGTGGTCGACGCAATCGTGAAGCCTGTGCCTTGGGCAATATTGACGTGGTTGAGGGCGAACTCGGTCAGGGTCCGGGAAGGCCCGGCCAGGGCCAGGTTGGGAATGATTTCGATGTGGTCGGGGTCAAGCCGCACCCCGGGAAATCGACTGTGGAGCAATGATTCCAATCGGTCATGGACGAAGGACGCCAGCGTTTGGATGCCGTGCAGGTAGTCTTTGTCGTCCGTCACGTTGTTGCGGTATTGCTCGAGCAATTCAAGGTGCAACTGCTGCTCTTCGACGGGGGCCATGCCGAGCCAGGCGGGCAGGGACTGTTGTCGGGCGATCGCTTTCGAGATCAGCGTAGCCCTGCGCAAATTGGTATCGATGACCGTCTTCGCCAGTACTTTCAGCGCTTTGTGCTTTTTGGCATCAGTCAGCTCCTGCGAACGCAAGTGTTCGCTGGCCGCCAGAAAATGCTCGATAGAGGTCTGCGCAAGGTGGTGAAGAACGTTGCCCTCGATCAGTCGCAACGCGTTGAGCGAGTAACGCTGGTGGAAATGGCGCTGGGCGGGGCTGAGGTTTTCCAGGAGTGCCAGGCGTTTGCGCGGATCAAGCAGGCGCCGGTTCAATTCCAGTTTCGCGGCGCTGATCGAATCAAAGACCTCCAGGCCCTCTGCGGGCGTCCAGAGGACGGCACGTCCGGAATTCCCGGCATCAATCCCGCCGCGCTCGGTCAACACCAGGCAATTGGCCAAGGGCAGGACATTCCTTTGGCCGGAACACTCAAGGATCAGCGAGTAGGCGTCAGGCCGGAAACCATTGAGCGCAAGGCGGCTGTTGCGATCCGGTTTATCCGGGTTGAGCACCGTATCGACAATGGCCTGTTCGGCGCTGCGTAACGAGGCGTCGAGCACCCGCAGGCTGGCTTCCCCGCGTATCCCGACGGACAGCGCATGAGCCAGCTGCGGTTTCATTTTCTCCAGGTACACCCGTTGCAGGGCCAGCGAAGCGACAGGTTGAGCCGCGAAATCGGCGCTGATCAGTGACTCGACATCGCTGAAGGTTTTCGCGAAGGCCGCCGCGGTGTCCGCGCGCACGATGGAGGGCTGTTGATTGCCCGTCAGCACCGGTCTCGTACTCCAGCGCCCTTGGGCCTCCAGCGGCAGCAAGCGTTCGCTGATCATGCTGCGGATATCCAGCGCCTTGTCGAATAACGCCTGGAGGTTGACGGCGCCGTCACCGTGACAAAACACCTGCAGCGCGTGATCAATGTTGTGCAGTTGTTTGCTGATGATCGATTCGAACAACGTTGTAAAAATCGAACCGGAAATCACTTCACCGGTGACATGCGGCTGATCGAAACCGAGGAAGCGGTTACGTTCCTCCAGGCTCAGGAGGCCGTACAGCTCATCCTCATGACCGGCCGCGCTGAATTTACTCAGCAAGGTCTGTTTCAGGTCCGGATAGTCCTTCAATACCTGTAACCCCAGCGTCGGGGTGTAGAGAAAGGCGTTGGCGTGACTGATCATCAGGGAGCCCGCGAGCTCGACATAATGGGCCGCGTGCTCCCAAAGCCGCACGGTCTCAAGTGTGATTGAGCGGGCCGCGCGGGTCGATGGCTCGATCAACGCGTGCAGCGCCTGGCTTTGTTCCGCGCTGATGATGTCGGCCTCGCGGTTGAGCAACAGATTGGCTCGGGCCATTTCACGCAGGGCCCGGCTGAAGAAATCGCGCCGTGACGCGCCATCGGCACTCGCGGTGTTCCAGAAGCGCTGCAGTTGCGCGCTTAGCAGACTGGCGAGTTTGCCGGACACGCCGATGACGGCGTTTTCCCAGCGTTGCCGGTCGCCGTCGGCGGGACGTTGCTTGGGATGGGAAAACTCAAAGCGCTGCCCGGTCGGCCAGCGCCGGTGACGGTAGTGCAGCAGCACGGCATCACTCAGGGACATGGAGTTGATCCAGCGCTGCCCGGCGTAAACATTGACCTGGGTCTGGCGTTGATTCAGCCCGGCGAAGACCGGCGACAGCGCCTCATCCAGCGCCAGGTCGAGTAGTAAAGTGAGCGTCGGCAGCTTGAGCAATTCGTCGAGCAGCGCTTGGTGGTTGCTGTGCTGTTGATGGGTAATGACCGCGCGCTGGTCCTCGAAGACATCGCCTTCGATGACCTCGAATGCCATTTGGATGCTGGTGGCCGCCGCCAGTGTTTTTCGCGGGGCCAACGCCATGAACGCCAGCAGGTCGTCATCTTCGGTCGCACGGTTCAGTCGGCTTTTCAGGTGTTCGGTCAGGGCTGCGCGGCTGTCGAATTTCTGGATGCCGCGGTACGGCGTGTAGAGAATCTCGCCGTGATCATCCGGGGTCGCGCTGAGCACGAAGCTGCCGGCCAACGGGATCGGGGCCAGGTTGCCTGCGCTGACCAGGATTTTCTCGGCGAGCATCGGCGGGCGCTGTTGGCTGCGCAAGGTCTGGCTGGCCAGTTGCAGGTGACTGAACCATTCGAAATCCTTTTGCGTGAGCCCGTAGGTGTTGCCAAGGTCGTTCCACAGGCCGGGTTGCTGGAACACCTGGGGGAAAAACAAGGGAGCAGGAGAGGTGGGCATCGTCGAGTCTCGTTCGGGGCGCCGCGATGTGCGCTTGTGTTTGGAGACTCGAGACTAAAAGTCGCTGACGTGTCGCAGGTGGTAGATAGTTAACACATGCGCTGTCGGTGTTGGTGTAGGTGGGCGCTATCGAAGGGTTGACAGGTCGCTCGCTGCGCGTTGTTAATCGTTCGTCTTCGTACGCTGTTGCCCCCTCCAATAATTAGTCTGGAGCTTCAGATGTCTGCGCCACACGATCATGTGTCTACTGCTGTCTCGCAAAACCTGTCCCTGGATGAGCTGACAGCCTTGCTTGAGAAGATATTCCTGCGCCACGGCACCTCGGCCGATGTCGCGCGGGTGCTGGCCGAAAACTGCGCCGGTGCCGAGCGCGATGGCGCGCACAGCCACGGCGTGTTCCGTATTCCGGGTTACGTGTCGACGCTCAAGAGCGGCTGGGTCGATGGCCAAGCCGTGCCGGTGGTCGAGGACGTGGCCTCGGGTTTTGTCCGGGTCGACGCCGGTAATGGTTTTGCCCAGCCAGCCCTCGCGGCGGCCCGCGCCTTGCTGGTGGAAAAAGCCCGCAGTGCCGGCATTGCGGTGCTGGCGATCCGTAACTCTCACCATTTCGCCGCGTTGTGGCCGGATGTCGAGCCCTTCGCCTATGAAGGGCTGGTGGCGCTGAGCGTGGTCAACAGCATGACCTGCGTGGTGCCGCACGGTGCCGATCGCCCGCTGTTTGGGACTAACCCGATCGCTTTCGCCGCCCCGCGTGCCGATGGCGAGCCGATTGTCTTCGACCTGGCGACCAGCGCCATTGCCCATGGCGATGTGCAGATTGCTGCACGCAAGGGCGAACGCTTGTCGCCGGGCATGGGCGTCGATAGCCTCGGCCAGCCGACGCAAGACCCGAAAGCCATTCTCGAGGGCGGCGCCTTGCTGCCGTTCGGCGGGCACAAGGGCTCGGCGCTGTCGATGATGGTTGAACTGTTGGCGGCGGCGTTGACTGGGGGGAATTTTTCTTTCGAGTTTGACTGGTCCAACCATCCCGGTGCGAAAACGCCGTGGACTGGCCAGTTGCTGATCGTGATCGATCCGAGCAAGGCGGCCGGGCAGAATTTTGCCGAGCGCAGTCAGGAACTGGTGCGGCAGATGCATGGCGTGGGGCTCAAGCGGTTGCCGGGTGATCGACGCCACCATCAGCGCGCCAGGACGAACGCGGACGGCATCCAGCTCGATTCGCAGACGCTGGCCGAATTGCGGGAGCTGGCAGGGCTCTGATACGAATGGCTTTCGTAGGAGCCAGGCTTGCCGGCGAAGGCGCCCTTGAGGACGCCTTCGCCGGCAAGCCTGGCTCCTACAGGTGTCATGTGCGGTGCTTAGCGGCGCGCCAGCAACAACCCGACTACCAGGCCGAAACCGGCGGAGACGGCCACGGTTTGCCAAGGATGACCACCGATGTAGGTTTCCGTGGCTTCGACCGCGGGTAAGGTCCGGTCGCGAACGCTGGTGACCGAGTCCCGGGCCTGTTGGAGTTTCTGGGCGATTTGCCCACGAAGGGTCTCCGCTTCCTCACCGACCAGTGAAGCACTGCTTTTCAGCAGTTTTTCCGACTCTTCGATCAACGATTGAAGTTCGCTGAACGCTTGATCCTTGATTTGATCCGAGGCGGTTTGCGCGGCGGTTTTCCGGGCCATTGAAGTACTCCTTGCAGGTGAATGGACAGTGAACAATGGAGTCCTGCGCGAGTGAAAAAGTTGCAGCGAATTTGCGTGGGGACTCGATCCTGATGAAAAATCCAGCGCAGGACATTTCCGCCTACAGTGTAAGATGTCGCCTATTTTACGCAGCAGGTAATTCCCATGAGCTTCAATCTGGCCGACAAACCCCTCGCCGAGCGCGCTGCGCTGGAAGATGAGAAATCCCGTCTGTTCGATCTTTGGCAAACCAACCTGGGCAAATCCAAGGGCGAGGCCGCACGCTTGTTCGGCGAACGCGCCAAGCGCAAAGGCAAATGGGCCGAATGGGTCCGTTCCGAGCTCGACGGCATGTCGCCGCCGGAATACGCCAACATGGTGCGCAGTGAAGTCAACCGCCTCATGGCCGCCAAATAACACGATCCCTGTAGGAGCACGGCTTGCCGGCGAAGGAGTCCTCAAAATCGCCATCACCAGCAAGCCGATTCCTACGCGCTCGCAAAGCTCGCGACAATCGCCTCGCGCACTTTCACCACCACCGGATCGAGCTGCGTGCTGGTGCGCCAGCCCAGTTCGATCGGGTAACGCGGCAGCGCCAGCGGGCAGGGCAGCACTGCCAGGCCGCTAAGCGCGGCGATGCTTTGCGCCGCATGGGCCGGAATGGTCGCCACCGCCTGACTGCCCTTGAGCAAATGCGGCAACGCGGCAAAGTGCGTGGTCGAAGCGCACACCCGCCGACTCAACCCAAGCGCCGCCAATCCCTCATCGGTAATCCCGATAAAACCGCCCGACGACACCAGAATGTGTTCACGGGCGACGAATTCCTCAAGACTCAGCGTCTGCTGTCCCTCGGCCAGGCTCAGCGGATCCACCAGGCACAGATAACCCCCTTCACCCAACACCTGACGGCTGAGTAACCGTTCGGCAAAACCGCCGGCGGTAATCGCCAGGTCGATGCTGCGTTCCATCAACGCGTGGGCGACGATCTGGCTGTGGGTCTGACGAAAAATCAGCCGCAGCTTCGGTGCACAGATCGCAATGTGCTCGATCAAGCGCCGCCCGTAGGCGATTTCAAAATCATCCGACAAGCCCACCGTGACCGAGCGCCCGTCGTAATGATTGGCGGCCGGATCGACCATGGCCAGGCTCTGGCGGCATTTGTTCAGCGCATCGCTGACCACCGGTTTCAACTGATTGGCCTTGAGCGTCGGGGCAAGGCCACGGCCGGTGCGCACGAACAACTGATCGCCATACACCTCGCGCAGCCGACGCAACGCGGCGCTGACCGCCGATTGTGTTACGCCAAGACGTAACGCAGCGCGGCTCGCGCTTGATTCTTCGTGCAAGGCTTCGAAGACTTTCAGCAGGTTGAGGTCGACGGTGGCGATATTCATTTGGCTCATATCATTCAGCAGTGAATCGGGCTTTATTGATGATCCCGTGGCGTCCGAGAATGAGCAACACCTCATTGCTTTTCGGAGTGACTGCCATGCCCAAGTCCATCGTTGCTGCACTGCAAATCGGCGCTCTACCGGGCGGTAAAGCCGAGACACTGGAACAGATTCTGTCGTATGAAAACGCCATTCTTGAGTCGGGCGCCGCGCTGGTGGTGATGCCTGAAGCGTTGCTCGGCGGGTATCCCAAAGGCGAGGGCTTTGGCACTCAACTGGGCTATCGACTGCCGGAAGGGCGTGAAGCGTTCGCCCGGTATTTTGCCAACGCCATTGACGTGCCCGGCGCGGAGACCGAAGCCTTGGCCGGGTTGTCGGCACGCACCGGGGCGAACTTGGTGATCGGCGTCATCGAGCGCGCCGGCAGCACGTTGTTCTGCACCGCGTTGCACTTCGATCCGCAGGCCGGATTGGTGGCCAAACACCGCAAACTGATGCCGACCGGCACTGAACGGCTGATCTGGGGCAAAGGCGATGGTTCGACGCTGCCGGTGATCGACAGCCAGGTCGGGAAGATCGGTGCGGTGATCTGCTGGGAAAACATGATGCCGCTGCTGCGCACCGCGATGTACGCCAAAGGCGTGGAGGTCTGGTGCGCGCCGACGGTGGACGAGCGCGAGATGTGGCAGGTCAGCATGCGCCATATCGCCCATGAAGGCCGCTGCTTCGTGGTCAGCGCCTGTCAGGTGCAGGACTCACCGCAAGCCTTGGGCGTGGAAGTCGCCAACTGGCCAGCGGACCGACCGTTGATTGCAGGCGGTAGCGTCATCGTCGGCCCGATGGGCGACATTCTGGCAGGACCGCTGCGTGACCGCGCCGGCTTACTCACCGCGCACATCGACACCGACGACCTGGTGCGCGCCCGTTACGACTACGACGTGGTCGGCCACTACGCGCGCCCGGATGTGTTCGAACTAACGGTGGACGAACGCGCCAAACCCGGCGTCCGCTTCAACACCTAAACCCTGTGGGAGCGGGCTTGCTCGCGAAGAGGCCGGCACATTCAAAATCCATGTCGACTGGCAGACCGCCTTCGCGAGCAAGCCCGCTCCCACATTTGAATGGTGTCGTACGTACCGACGCGGGGCCTTGTAGGAGCGAGGCTTGCCCGCGAAGAGGCCGGCACATTCAGCCTCCATGTCGGCTGGTAAATCGCCTTCGCGAGCAAGCCCGCTCCCACATTTGAACGGTGTCGTACGTACCAGCACAGGGCCTTGTAGGAGCGAGGCTTGCCCGCGAAGAGGCCTCCACATTCAGCCTCAATGTCGACAGGCAGACCGCCTTCGCGAGCAAGCCCGCTTCCACAGGGGATTGGAAGGTCAGTGCTGTAGCAGCCACTCTTCACGGGTGATTTCCCAGATTTCCCTTGGGCATCGTCCGCTGACGAAGTTGCCCTCGTCGGTGCGGATCAGGCGCATGCCGGTGCGCTCGGAGAGTTTGCGCGAGCCGATGTTGGGCGCCGCTTTCGGCACACGGAGTACGGGGCGGCCGAGGGTTCCGAACCAGTAATCGGTCACGGCGGCGCTGGCTTCGGTCATCAAGCCTTGACCTTGCCACCCAGGCCCGAGCCAGAAGCCGCGGTTGTTGTCCTGTTCGTTCATCAGGCTAATATTGCCGATCAACTGCTCGGGTGCGGACCTCAACCGTATCGACCAGTGCCATTCTTCGCCGCGGGCCATCGCCGGCAGGGCATTGTCACGCAGATAGGTCAGTGCACCGTCCGCAGGATACGGCCAAGGCACAAGTTCATTCAGGTATCGCACGACTTCCCAGTGCGGGAATTGCTGCTGGATGGCTTCGGCATCGGCCAATTCCAGTGGGCGCAGGATCAAGCGTTCGGTATAGAGCGTGGGTGTGGCGTCCATGTTCTTTGTAGCTCCTTGAGTCGGTGTCACCAGGTGCCGGTTGTCGCCGTGGGCAGGCTGAGTTTGCCGCTGTCCATGAACCGCATCGTACCAAACAGGCCACCCGCCAGTTTGCCGCGCAGCACGTAAGGCAGGTTGTTCAGGGTTTGCGTCTGGCTCAGGCCGAGCGTCTGACGCAGCACCGAGAATGCCGAAACGCTCACCGGCACCGTCAGCACCGTCTCGGAAAAGCGCGCAATCGAGCCCGATTGATCGCTGACGCCAGAGGCGAGTGGCTGGCCGTTGACCTCCAGGTCCAGGGCGACGCCGTTGTAGTCGATGGTGCTGTCATTGGGATTCTGCACGCGGATTTTCACCGCAAAGCGCACCTCCATGTCCTGGCTCTGCAACGGCTCGAAACCCACCACGTTGATGTTCAGCGGATCGCGGTTGGGGAACAGCGCACAGGCGTTCAGCGAGAGCAACAGGACGGAAAGAATGACGGCGTGGACACTGCGCATGGAGGTGCTCTCGTATAAAAAAGGGTTGAACCGTCAGAGGCTCAACCCTTGAGCACATCTAGCGGTTCAACTGTGCGACAGCCCCGAGTGTGGCGGGTTCACCCTTGGCCGGGACTTCCGGGTTTTCCATGACCTGGAGAATCGACGCTTCCGGATCGAAATCGTCTTCTTCCAGCTCGATGAATTCCTCGGGCAGGAAGATATTCAGCACGATAGCGCACAACGCCCCGACGGTGATCGGCGATTCGAAGATGTTGTGCAGCGCCTTGGGCAGCTCGCGCAATACCTCCGGCACCGCCGCGACACCCAGGCCCATGCCGAGGGAAATCGCCACGATCAGCATGTTGCGCCGATGCAGGCCGGCTTCGGCGAGGATCTTGATCCCGGCCACGGCGACGGTACCGAACATCACCAGTTCGGCACCACCCAGCACCGGTTTGGGCATCAATTGCAGCACCGCGCCAATCATCGGGAACAACCCCAGCACCACCAACAGCCCGGCAATGAAAAACGCCACGTAACGGCTGGCCACGCCGGTGAGCTGGATCACACCGTTGTTCTGCGCGAAGGTCACCATCGGCATGCTGTTGAACACCGCCGCCATGGCCGAGTTGAGACCGTCGGCCAGCAGCCCGGACTTGATCCGGCGGATGTAGATCGGGCCTTTGACCGGCTGCCGGGAAATCATCGAGTTGGCGGTCAGGTCACCGGCGGCTTCCAGCGGCGACACCAGGAAAATCACCGCGACCGGCACGAACGCCACCCAGTCGAAATTGAATCCGTATTTGAACGGCACCGGCACGCTCATCAGCGGTACATCAGGCATGCTCGAAAAGTTGACGTCGCCCATGAGCCAGGCGACGACATAGCCGAGGGTCAGGCCGATGACGATCGCACCGAGGCGCAGGAACGGCACATCCACCCGGTTCAACACCACGATGGTCCCGAGCACCAGGGCCGCCAGGGCCAAATGGCTGGCGGCGCCGAGGTCCGTGGCGCCGAAGCCGCCGGCAATGTCAGTCATGGCGACCTTGATCAGCGACAGGCCCATCAGCGTGATGATCGTGCCGGTCACCACCGGGGTGATCAGCATCCGCAGTTTGCCGATGAACTGGCTCAACACCACTTCGATGAAGGCTGCGAAAAAGCACACGCCGAAGATTGTCGAGAGGATTTCATCGGTGCCACCACCACGGGCCTTGACCATGAACCCGGCGCTGAGAATCACGCTGATAAACGAAAAGCTCGTGCCTTGCAGGCACAGCAATCCAGAACCGATCGGGCCGAACCGCCGCGCCTGGACGAAGGTGCCCAGGCCGGAAACGAACAGCGCCATGCTGATCAGATACGGCACTTCACTTTGCAGGCCCAGGGCGCTGCCCATGATCAGTGTCGGGGTGATGATGCCGACGAAACTGGCGAGCACGTGTTGCAGGGCGGCGAAGACGGTCGCGGTCAGGTGAGGGCGGTCGTCGAGGCCGTAGATCAGGTCGTTGTGGCGCGGGGCAGGGGCTTTTTCGGAGGCGGTCATGGGTTTTGTGAGTGCCAGAAGGCGGGCCGGGTCAGAAAATGGAGGCGCAGGATGCCAGCCGCGGGCGGCGAGGGCAACGTACAAGATGATCGTTCCCACGCTCCGCGTGGGAATGCCTCATCGGACGCTCCGCGTTCGTGCTTGGGACGCAGAGCGTCCCTGGCTGCATTACCACGCGGAGCGTGGGAACGATCATTAGGTAAACGCGGTGAGCAAATCCTCCTCAAACGCCTTCTGCGCATCCCCCGGCACTTGCGCACGATGCCGCGCCAGATGAAACGCCACATCAAAACTCATGTCCTCACGACGCACGGCCCGCAGCAACTGTTTGTCTTCCCAGCTGCGGGCGAAGTGGCTGGGCAAGTAACCGACGTGTTTCCCGGAAAGAATAAAGGCGAGGGTGCCTTCGACCTGCTCCGAACGCGCCGAACACCGCTTGCCCTGGAACGGCTCGTCGCTGCGCAGGAAGCGGTAAGGGTGATCGACCCGGTCGCAGGCCTGGAGCGCTTGATCGTCAGGCGCTTCATTGCTGAACAGCGGGTGCCCCGATGCGCAATACAAGTGTTGGGTTTCAGTGAACAGTTCGCGGTAGTCAAACGCGCTTTGCACTTGTGAGAAATAGCCGATCGCCAAGTCCAGTCGTTGTTGCAACAGCAACCGCTCCATCTCGCCAGGCATGGCGCTGATCAGCTCGATGCGCACCGATTCGTCCCGTTCACGAAAGCGCCGGATCGCGTCCGCTACCCGTTGCAGCACCGATTGATCCAGCGCTTCGGACAAACCCAGGCGCACCTCCCCAATCAGCCGCCCGGCCACGCCGTTGGATTGATGGCGGAACGCTTCGATGGACTCGAACAATCCGCGCGTCGCACTGAGCAGTTGTTCGCCCTTGGGGGTGACCTTGAAGCCGCCTTTGCCACGACTGCACAGGCGATAGCCGAGCCGGGTTTCCAGCTTCGCCATTTGCTGGCTGATGCTCGACTGGCTCAGCCCCAGTTCACCCTGCGCCGCGCTGAAACCGCCGCACTCGACCACGCTGACGAAAAGTCTCAGCAGTTGCAGGTCCAGATCATGCAGTTGGCCGAGCATCAAACATTACTCCGGGATAAAGTCAGGATAACAAACTTGATATTTCACCAATGTATCCGACGACGCATGCTGCAGCCACTTCCTCTGGTCAGGTGTTCGTCATGGCTCCCATGTTCAAGTTGTGCTTCCCCGCGCTGTTCCTGGCCATGGCCGCGTCGGCCCAGGCCGAGGACAAGGTTGTTAATCTCTACAGTTGGGCCGATTACGTTGCCCCGGAAACCTTGCAGCGTTTCGAGCAGGAAACCGGCATTCACGTGCGCTACGACACCTTCGACGCGCCGGAGGTGCTGGAAACCAAATTGCTCACCGGGGGCAGCGGTTATGACGTGGTGGTGCCGTCGTCCAGCGTCCTCGCCCGTGGGTTGGCGGCCGGCGCGCTGAAAGCGATTCCTCACGAAGGCTTGAAGGGCTACGCCAACCTTGACCCGGATTTGCTGGCGAAACTCGCGGCGGTCGACCCCGGTAATCAATATGGCGTGCCTTATACCTGGGGCACGCTGGGTCTGGGGATGAATGTCGAAGCGGTGCAGAAACGCCTGCCGAACGTGCCGCTGAACAGCCTCGACCTGCTGTTCAAACCGGAGTACGCCAGCAAACTGAAGGACTGTGGCATCGCGATCATTGATTCGCCGCAGGAAGTGATCGGCCTGGCGTTGCACTATCTGGGCAAAGATCCCTACAGCACCGACAAAAACGATCTCGACGCGGCGCAAACGTTGTTGCATCAGTTGCAGCCTAACGTGCTGTACGTCGCCAGCGGCCGACAGATCAACGACCTGGCCAACGGCAGCGTCTGCCTGGCCCTGGCCTACAACGGCGACGCCAGCATGGCCGCCGATCAGGCGCGCAAGGCCAACAAACCGTACGAAGTCGCCTACCGGATTCCCAAGGAAGGCACGCTCGTGTGGCAGGACAACCTGGCCATCCCCAAGGACGCGCCACACCCCGAAGCCGCCCGCCAGTTCATCGAGTTCATGTTGCGCCCCGAATCCGTCGCGGCGCTGACCAACACCTTGTTCTTTGCCACCGCCAACCAGGCCGCGACGCCGCTGGTGGATGAGGCCGTGCGCACCGATCCCGATATCTACCCGCCCTCCGATGTGCGTGGCCGGTTGTACGCCGACCGCAGCATGAGCCTCAAGGACATGCGTCAGCGCACCCGCTTGTGGACCACTTTCCGTAGCCGCCAATAAAAAGGAATACCTGATGGACGTCCCGATGCAAAACGATCAGGCCATGACCCGCGACAGCCTCTATGGCACCGCCGCCGAAAGTACCTACGCCGGCATCACCAGTTTCATGCGTCGTCGCTACAGCCGCGACTTGCGCGGTGTCGACGTAGCGGTCAGCGGTGTCCCGTTCGACACCGCCACCAGCAACCGCCCCGGTGCGCGTTTCGGGCCGCGAGGCATTCGTGCCGCGTCCACCGGGATTGCCTGGGAGCGCCACTGGCCGTGGACCTTTGATCCGTTCGATCATCTGGCGGTGATCGACTACGGTGATTGCGACTTCGATTACGGTTCGCCGCAGTCGGTGCCGGAAAGCATCGAGGCGCATGCCGAGCACATTCTCAACGCTGGCAGCGCGATGCTGACGTTCGGTGGCGATCACTTCATCACCTATCCGCTGCTCAAGGCGCATGCCCGGAAGCACGGAGCCCTGTCGCTGATTCACTTCGACGCACATAGCGATACCTGGCCGGACGAAGAGGGCAAGCGCATCGACCACGGGACGATGTTCTGGCACGCGGCCAAGGAAGGTCTGGTCGATCCGTCGCGTTCGGTGCAGATCGGTTTGCGCACCACCAATGACGATCATCAGGGGTTTCAAGTGCTGGATGCGCGGCAGGTGCATCGGCAAGGGTGTGAGGCGATTGTCGAAGCCATTCGGGCGCGCGTCGGCGATAACCCGGTGTACCTGACGTGCGACATCGACTGCCTCGACCCGGCCTTCGCGCCGGGCACCGGAACACCGGTGTGCGGCGGCTTGAGCACGGTACAGGCGCTGGAAATCCTCGGCGGCTTGCGCGGGATCAATCTGGTGGGGATGGACGTGGTGGAAGTGGCCCCGGCCTACGACAGCGCGGACATTACCTCACTGGCGGCGGCGACGTTGGCGATGGAAATGTTGTGCCTGTATGCAGCGAAACATAAGGTCGACCGGTAGTACGCGGTCCAAACCTGTGGGAGCGGGCTTGCTCGCGAAGGCGCCGTGTCAGGCAACATTTGTGTTAACTGACACACCGCTTTCGCGAGCAAGCCCGCTCCCACATTTAATCGGTGTCAGGCCACTGGAATGATTGGCAGGTCCAACGTTTCAGCCCCGCTAAACCGCGCTACCGACCCGGCAATGGATTCATGCGGCACACCCTTCGCCACGTCACTCACGCCATCAAGCCGCGCCAACTGATCAGCACTTAACTGCACGTCCAGCGCGCCCAATGTCGCGTCCAGCTGTTCGCGGGTGCGTGAGCCGAGAATCGGGATCAACGCGGTGGTCGAGCGCTTGGCTTTTTCCCGCAGCCAGGCAATGGCCACGTGAGTCGGGCTGGCAGCCAGTTCCGCGGCGACGGCCAGTAAGGAGTCGAGCAGGGCGGTTTCCCGAGCGCTCTTTTCGGCGTGAACCAGCATGCCGAGCTTGGTCGCGCGGTTGTCCGCTTCGCTGGTGCGGTACTTGCCGGTGAGGAACCCGCCACCCAGCGGCGACCACAGCGTCGCGGCCAAACCCAGGGCTTCGGCCATGGGCAGTTGTTCCCGTTCGGCGGTGCGTTCGGCCAGGCTGTACTCGACCTGGATGGCCGCAATAGGAGCGAAACCACGAACTTCGGCCAGCAGATCGGCCCGGGCGATGCGCCACGCCGGGAAGTTCGACAGCCCGGCGTAGTGGATCTTGCCGGCGCGAACCAGGTCGTCGAAACCGCGCAGGATCTCTTCCATCGGCGTCACGCCATCGCTCATGTGCGCCCAGAACAGGTCGAGGTGGTCGGTCTTCAGTCGCGTCAGGCTTTCTTCCACGGCGCGAACCATGTTCTTGCGGTTGTTGCCGGTGTGGGAAATACCTGCAGCCGGTGTCGTACCGAGCGTGTATTTGCTGGCGATGACCAGGCGATCCCGTTCCGCGGCGATGAACTCGCTGAGCATCGCTTCCGATTGGCCCGCTTGATAGCCGTTGGCGGTGTCGATGAAGTTGCCGCCGGCCTCCAGGTAGCCATCGAATATGCGTTTGGCTTCATCGCGTTCGGCGCCATGACCCCAGCCGGTGCCGAAATTACCGGCGCCCAACGCCAGTTCGGAAACCCGCAAGCCGGTTTTACGGCCAAAGACTTTGTAGTGCATGGGATGACTCCTGAAGGAAAGGGCGTTGGGGCGAAATATAAATGTCTAGCGACATGTATTAAATATGATTGCAGTAATATTCCACGTCAAGGTGCATTTGCATGCGCGAAAAAAGGACCGACCACCGGACTCAGTGGCTACTGCCACTTTCTGACAGGGGCCTCTGCTAAGCTCCGACAACTTTTACCGACAGAGCACGCCCATCGTGTCGCGGACCACTCGTTTACTCACCTTGTTGCAAGTGCTACGTGGCAAAAGCCGGCCCGTCACGGCGGCGACGCTGGCTGGCGAACTGGATATTTCCGAGCGCACGCTGTACCGCGACATCGCCGAACTCACCGCCCTGGGTGCACCGATCTATGGTGAGGCGGGCATCGGCTACGTCCTGCGCAGCGGTTTGTTTCTGCCACCGTTGATGCTCAACGCCGACGAAACCGAAGCCATCGTGCTCGGTTTGCGCTACGTCGATCAGCGCGGGGATGAGGTCTTGAGCAAAGCCGCGGCCGATGCGCTGGCGAAGATTGCTGCGGTGTTGGCCCCGGAAGCGCTGGAGGCGCTGCGCAACCCGACGGTGCTGCCGGGGCCGCCCGGTTATGGCTTTGCACCGAACGCGGTGCCATTGAACGTGTTTCGCCAGGCCATCCGCGATCAGGCCAAGCTGCACATCGACTACGCGGATGCCCAGCAGGTGCCCAGTCAACGGCTGATCTGGCCGCTGGCATTGGGGTTTCTCAATGAGGTGCGAATCATTGTCGCCTGGTGTGAGCTGCGCGGTGCTTATCGGACTTTTCGCACCGACCGGATCTCAGCCGCCAGCGAGCAGGGCGAGCGCTATCCGGGGCGGCGCAGCGATCTGTTGCGTACCTGGCGCAAGCAGATGCAACTGGATGAAGCAGGGCGTTTCACTCCTGACAAGAACTGACACAGGCTTGTTTTAGCATGGTTCCAGAATCAATAAACAAGGAGCCGCAACCATGTCCAATTCCGCCTCTTCACTGGCGCCCGCCATCGCCGCGTACATTGCTGCCGCCAATGCCCGCGACACTTCCAGGGTCACCAGTTTTTTCGCTGAGGATGCCAATGTGTTCGATGAAGGTCAGCACCGGATTGGCACCCAGGCCATCGCCCAATGGATGGAAGACACCGCCCAGCGTTACCAGCCACGGGTCGAAGTGCTTGACGTGCAACTGCGCACCGGCAAAGTGCTGGTGCATAACCTGATTTCCGGCACGTTCCCCGGCAGCCCACTGGAACTGCGCTACATGTTTCGCCTGAATGAACAAGGCAAGATCGCCCGGCTAGACATCTCCCTGTAACCGGGCCGTATACTGCGGCGCATGAATGTCGACTCTCCCCTCAGCGCCTGGCAGCGTGCCATCGAACAGAAGGGCTTCGTCCAGGACGAAGCCCAGGAACATGCCGTCTGGGCGCTGCAAAAATGCTACGAAGCCTTGCACGAAGGGCGCACGCCGATCACCGGCGTGTACCTCTGGGGCCCGGTCGGGCGTGGTAAAACCTGGTTGATGGACCAGTTTTACCAAAGCCTGAAGGTCCCGGCCCGGCGTCAGCACTTTCACCACTTCATGGGCTGGGTGCATCAGCGTTCGTTCCAGCTGACCGGCACCGCCGACCCTCTGAAGGCGCTGGCGCGCGAGCTGAGCGAGGACGTGCGGGTGCTGTGCTTCGACGAGCTTTTCGTCAATGACATCGGCGATGCAATCATTCTCGGGCGCTTGTTCCAGGTGATGTTCGAGCAAGGCGTGGTGGTGGTCTGCACCTCCAACCAGCCGCCAGATCAACTCTACGCGGACGGCTTTAACCGCGACCGCTTCGTGCCCGCCATCACGGCGATCAAGCAGCACATGCAGGTGATTGCCGTGGACGGTGGCGAGGATCATCGCTTGCACCCCGGCCAGGGTTTGCAGCGTTACTGGGTGGCGGCGCCCGGGCAGCCTGGCGCGTTGAGTGAGGTGTTCAAGGCGTTGACGGTCGGCCAGTCGGTGTCCAGCGAGCCGATCAAGGTCGGTTACCGTTCGCTCAATGTGGTACAGGCCAGTGAATCGGTGCTCTGGACTCGTTACGCCGATCTCTGCGAACAGCCTTTCGCCGCCATGGATTTCATGGCCCTGTGCGACACCTTCAAGGCTATTCTGTTGAGTGACGTGCCCAATCTCAGCGCGCAAAAACGCGAAGGACGCATCGCTCGCGGGACTGAAGACGGTGTCGAGCGGGTGGTGGCGGGCGATCGCCAATTGCCGCAATTGTCGGTGCATGACGACGGTGTGCGACGTTTCATCGCCCTGGTCGACGAGTGCTACGACCGCAAAGTGCCGCTGTACCTCGAAGCGCAGGTCGCCATGGAGTCGCTCTACACCGAGGGTTATCTGGAATTCCCGTTCCGCCGAACCCTCAGTCGCCTACAGGAAATGCAGCTGCAACGTTTCGCCGAAGCCTGAACTCAAGGAGCCGCGAACATGAATCAGCCTCTGTCGCACCATTTGCTGACCATGGCCTATCAGAACGCCTGGGCCAATCATCGACTGGCCAAGGCCTGGAGCCAGTTGAGCGGCGCGGAATTGGCGGCGCCGCGGGTCAGTTTCTTTCCCAGTTTGCGCGCGACGCTCAACCACATTCTTACCTGCGACTGGTTCTACGTGGATGCGCTGGAGCGGGAGTTGCGCGGGGATGATCCGCACCCGGATTGCTACGTGTTCTTCAACAAAGACGAGCCGTTCACGCAGGCCGTAGACCTCAAGCGCGAGCAAGCCCTGGTGGACCGGCGTCTGATTGCCTATTGCGAGCAAATGCGTGATGCCGACCTTGGGAAAATCGTCACCATCGCCCGGGATACGCCGCAACACGACAGTCGCTTGCGCATGCTGTCCCATCTGTTTGAACACCAACTCCATCATCGCGGGCAGGTTCACGCCATGCTCAGCGGCACCTCGGTCAAACCGCCGCAACTCGACGAGTTTTTCTGCGCCGGCGAGTCGGGGTTGAGGGCGGAGGATTTTGCCGAGTTGGGGTGGACCGAGGCGTTGATTTGGGGGCACTGAAGATCAAAGGATCGCAGCCTCGTTGCACTCGACAGCTCCTACACGGGTGTACGCCATCCCCTGTAGGAGCTGTCGAGTGCAACGAGGCTGCAATCTTTTGATCTATTGTCAGCACCCCAGCGCTCGCGATAGGGTCGTTCGGCTTTCCAGTGCGAGCAGCGCGCTGGGGCTACTTGATGTGTAAACGAGGGTGGAAATGGAATCCGCAGAAATTCTTGTGCTTCAGGCCAGCTACACCAATGCGGTGCATGCCGAGGCGATTGGCCTGGTGTTGAACCATTACGCCGAAGACCCGATGGGCGGTGGTCACGCCTTGCCCGCCGATGTGTTGCAACAACTGCCGGGAGAACTGGCCAAGCGGCCTTATGCATTCAGCGTACTGGCGTTCGTGGGAGGAGAGCCGGCCGGGTTGGTCAATTGCTTTGAGGGTTTCTCTACGTTTGCCTGCCGACCGTTGGTCAACGTGCACGATGTGGTGGTAGTGAAGAAGTTTCGCGGGTTGGGCTTGAGCCAGAAGATGCTGCAAAAGGTCGAGGACATCGCCCGCCAGCGTGGCTGCTGCAAAATCACCCTGGAAGTCCTGGAAGGAAATGCAGTTGCCCAGGCGTCCTATGGCAAGTTCGGTTTCGCCCAGGGCATGTTCGACCCGTCTCACGGGCGGATGCTGTTCTGGACCAAACCGCTGTAGTCGCAACGACGAAAAACCTTGTAGCAGCTGCCGAAGGCTGCGTCCGGCTGCGCAGCAGTCGTAAACCCTGAGTCCCCGGTGTTTCTGGTTCACCGCGTTGGCAGGATTTACGACTGCTGCGCAGCCGGACGCAGGCTGCGCCAGCTGCTACAGATTGTGTTGCGGCTTACTTCGGTTTGTAGGTCTCGGTCACTTGAGCGGTTTGATCGTCCGGAACCCGCAGTCCAGCGCCTTTGTCCTCGGTGGTATTACCCAACGCCTGCTGTTGGTGGTACCGCAGGGTGTCGAAGTAATACCGCATGCGTTCGGCGCCACCTTCGGCAAAGGCGTTTGCCGAAACGAACGTCATCAGTCCAGCGACCATCAGGGGTACAGGTTTCATGGTTTGCCTCCCACTGCGTAGATCGGGTGCGTTTTCATCCATGAGCCAATGCAATCTCGAACGCGCCCATTATCCGCCGATTTCGTTACGTGGGAATTAATAACCCCTAGAGCCTCCAGTCCAGGCTCAGGGTCACCGTGCGCGGGGCGCCCCAATAATTGCCGTTGTAGAACCCGACGTTCTCGTAATACTTCTTGTCGAACAGGTTATCCACGTTCAACGAGGCCGACAGCTGCCTGTCAAACGCGTAGCGCGACATCAGGTTGACCACGGTGTAGGCCTCCTGGCGGATGTTGGCTTTTTCGGTGATCAGCTCGCCATCGGCGTCGCGACCGACCGGGCGTCTGGCGGCGCGGAAGATGTCGCTCTGCCAGTTCACCGCGCCACCCACGGTCAGGGCCTGCCAGTCGCCGGGCAGGTGATAAGCGGTAGAGATCCGGAGCATGTTCAGCGGTTGGTTGGTGTTGCTGCGCTGCTTTTCGCCATTGAGCGAGTGGGTGTAGGTGTAACCGGCGGTCATGTTCCAGCCCGCCATGACCTCGCCCGAGACCTCGGCTTCGAAGCCCTGGACCTTGCTGCCTTTACCGCCGGACTTGAAGAATTCCTCGTTGGTCACCGGGTCCGGTGGCACCGAGTCATCGAGTTCTGCGACGTTGTCCTGCTTGCTCCAGAACAGCGCGGTGGCAAGGTTCAGCCGCTCTTCCAGCAGACTGCCCTTGAGCCCCAGTTCATAGTTGCTGCCCACCACCGGTTCAAGGTATTTGCGGCTGCTGTCACGATTGGATTGCGGTTTGAAAATGTCGGTGTAGCTGACGTAAACGGTGTACTCCGGGGTGAGGTCGTAGAGCAGGCCGGCGTAGGGCGTCCACATGTCGTTGTGCTGCTGGCGGGTGTTCTCAGAGCCGCTCAACTGCAGATTGCCGTCATAGCTATAGGACGTTTTCGAGGCTTTCCAGCTGCCATAACGGCTGCCGAGCACCGCGTGCAGGTCATCCGTCAGGCTCAGGCGAGTGGCGAGGTAACCGGCCTTCTGCCGCGTACTGTCTTTCGACGCGGGGAGGCTGGTGACCGTGTCGGGAAACTTGGCGATGTCACCCATGTATTTCCAGTCGCGGATGCTTGCGTAATCATCGGCGATGGCGCCGTCCACCGTGTAGGGATTGTCTTCACTGCGCTCGGCTTCGCCATAACCCAGCATCAACTCGTGTTCGCGGCCCAACAGCGAATAGGGGCCGGAGATATTGAAGTCATAAGCCTTCATTTTTTGCGTGCCGATCATGTGGCTGACGTTGGCGAACATGCCACTGCGATCGACATTCGGGAAGCCGCCACCGCCGTAGTAGATCTTGCCGTCGGTGTCGCTTTCGCGGTGGGTGTAGGCGGCTTTGAGGTGCCAACCGGCACCCAGTTGATGGTCAAGATTGGCGAACGCGGTTTTGTCCTTCAGCGGCCAGGAACTCCAGGACGTGGCCATGTTGGTGGAGCGCCCGAGGTTGGCTTTGCCGCCATCAGAGTTCCAGTAAGGCACGGTGCCCCAGGACGTGCCCTGTACGTGTTTGTTCTGATAGTCGTAACCCACCGCCAGCACGGTGTCGTCGGTCAGGTCGGCTTCGAGAATCCCATAGCCCACTTCCCGTTGCTGCTGATATTTATCGCGATAGGAATCACTGTCGCGATAGGCCACCACGCCACGTCCGCGCAGGCGTCCGTCGAAGGCCAGGGGCCCGCCGACGTCCAGGTAACTGTAGTAATCGTCATAGCTGCCGCCGCTGACACCGGTCTTGGCTTCCCACTGTGCCGTCGGCCGTTTGCGCACCATGTTGATGGTGGCGGAAGGATCGCCTGCGCCCGTGGTCAGGCCGGTCGCGCCGCGAACCACTTCGATGCGGTCGTAGATGATGGTGTCCGAATCGGACTTCATGTAGCTGAAGGTGTTCAGCATGCCATCGACCTGGAAATTGTTGATCGAGTAGCCGCGGGAGTAGTAACCGACCCGGTCCGAGTCGTTGTGCTGAACCACCACGCCGGTGGTCTGGCTCATGGCTTTGGAGAGCGAGTCGAGTTTGAAATCGTCCATTTGCTGGCGCGTGACCACCGACACCGATTGCGGGGTTTCCTTGATTGACAGGTTCAGGCGAGTGGCGGTGCTCATGGCGCCGGTGGTGTACGACTCAGTGTTTTCGGTGGTGCTGCCCAGGCCTTGGGCGGTGACGTTGGTGGCACCCAGTTCCAGGGTGCGGCCGAGGGTTTGGTCAGGCTCGGTTTCAGCCAGCAAATCCGGGCTCAGGGCGACACTGCACAGGCCCAGGGTAAAAGTCATGGAACGGGTGATAGGCGCGAACATCGCAGCCGACTCCTTGTCGTCGAGGGAAAAAATTCCGTTTGCTCAAAGACGAAGGAGGGCGGGGGGATTTAGTGATAAACGAGAATTATTGCTATTTCAGGATGTTTCGAGGGATACCTTGTGTAGCAGCTGGCGAAGCCTGCGTTCGGCTGCGCAGCAGTCGTAAAATCAGACAACGCGGTGGGTCTGGCTCACCGCGTACGCAGGGTTTACGACTGCTGCGCAGCCGAACGCAGGCTGCGCCAGCTGCTACGGATCGTGTTGTGGCAGTTATTTCTGAACGACTTCCGGTGCCACCTTGGGTTTCATCAGGCTGAAGTCGATCAAGGCCTTTTGTTCGCGTTCATACGGGTTGCCGATCATCAAGGGGCGCGCCTTGAAGCTGTCGCTGACCAGGCTCTTGCTGCGGTCCAGTTCATCGAAACTCAGGCCGGCGAGGTCGGCCCAGGTATGGATCAGGTGCGAGCTGCTGTACGGACGCGACAAATCACCGGCGAAGCTCCAGTCATGGGTTTCACGCCATTTCGGCGAAGCCCAGGCCATGAAGGGAATGGTGTACATCGGCGCCGTCGGCTTGCTCTCGTTGCGGCCCAGGGTGCTATGGCCCGGGGAGTCGAACACGTCCTCGCCGTGGTCGGAGAGGTACAGCAGGAAGCCGTTCGGATCAGACTTGGCGTAGTCCTTGATCAGGCTCGACACCACGAAATCGTTGTACAGCACCGCGTTGTCGTAGCTGTTGTACGTCGGCACCTGATCATCGCGCACGCCGTCCGGAACGCCTTTGCGGTCCGTGAACTTATCGAAGGTCGACGGGTAACGGTATTGGTAGCTCATGTGCGTGCCAAGCAAATGCACCACGATCAGCTTGCGTGGCGCGCCATCGGCCAAGGCCTTGTTGAACGGCTCGATCACATCGCCATCGTACTGGGCGGCGTTCTGGTTGCGGTTGTTGTTCAGGTACACCTGCTCGTCGGCCTGCTCGGAGAAGGTCGTCAGCATGGTGTTGCGCTTGGTCATGGTCTGCTGGTTGGTGATCCAGAAGGTCTTGTAACCCGCCTGTTTCATCATGCTGACCAGCGACGGAGTCGACAGGTACAGGTCCGGGTTTTCTTCGTCGGCGAAAGTCAGTACCTGCTGCAACGCCTCGATGGTGTACGGGCGCGGGGTGATGACGTTATCGAAGACCGCCAGTTGGTCCTTGAGTTTGTCCAGCTCCGGGGTGGTTTCCCGAGGGTAGCCATACAGGCTCATGCGTTGACGGTTGGTTGACTCGCCGATCACCAGCACCAGCGTCGACGGCTGATTGGCCATCGTGTCTTTCAGGTTGTGCAGCGGCGGGATCTTGCTGGCGCTATTGAGCATGTCTTGCATGCCGGCCAGGGTGTCGAGGTAACGGTGATAAGCCACCGCCATCTGCCAAGGCACCGCGGGCTCGATGCGCGTTTCGAACTTCTCGAAACCGGCGGCCAGGCTGCCGGTGCGCAGGGTTTGCTTGACCATTGGATAACCGATCACGGCCACCAGAATCGCGGTGGCGGCGACCAGCGCCTGAGCGCGGGGCAGGTACACCGGGCGCAAGCGGGTCCACAGGAAATAGGCAAACAGCGTGTGAGCGAGGAACGCCGCCACCATCCACCAGGCGAAGTACTGCGTCATGTACTCGCCGGCTTCCGACACGTTCGACTCGAACATGATGAAGATGACGCTTTGGGAAAATTCCTGCTGATAGATGAAGAAGTAACCCAGGCTGGCCATCGAGCAAGCCCACAACACCACACCGATCAGCGCGGCCATTACCCGTGTTTGCTTAGGGAACAGCAACATCGGCGCCAACCAGATGGCACTCATCACGAAGGCTTGGCGGAACCCGGTAAAGCCGGAGGTGCCCGTCAGTTGGATCAGCAGTTGGGTGATGCCGGAAAAATACCAGAAGAACAGGAACAACCAGAGAAAACCTGCCCAATCGAAACCTTTCGCAGACTTACTGCTGCGTTTAAACAGAGACATTCAGCACTCCAGCCAGAATTCACTTGCATCGCCGGGACGCCGACGAACGGATGCCGCACGGATACCGAGCGGCCATAATGCACGCGAGTATCAACAAGCAGATGTGAAAAGTTCGTGAGTTGCCGGTGCTGGGCACGGTGTGACAGGTCGGAAACAGCAGGAGGCTGCTTCCGAATCGCAGGAGGGATCAGGCGTGTGGAGCGCGGTGGGCGACGGGTAAAGACTGGGCCTGATGGCCTTGTGTGAGCATGCGCAATTGCGCCAGCTCCCGCCTCAATTGCTCGCGCTCGTCCTTCAACTGGCGCAATTCATCTCGACGAATCGTAACGTAGAGGGTTTGTGCAGGTTCTGCTTTGTATACTGTGCCCATTGCTCACCTCGCAAATGGCTTGCCTCAACTGTAAATCGGCCCCGACATCGGATGCTGACTTACTATCGGCCTCGATATTGATTTCTTTTGCCCCTGAAGGGAACTTTTTTATTTTTCATGGTCGTTGTGTCTTCGGCGCGATTACCGACGTTATCAATCAGGATCGGGCACAATGCCCGGAAACTATGTGCCAGCGCTCTGGACTAACCCACATTAGTCGCGTTGGGCTATAACCTTTGACACACTTTATTTGTAGTAGGGAGCATCAGCACATGCAACTCGGGATTATTGGACTGGGCCGCATGGGCGGCAATATTGCGCGGCGCCTGATGCTCAACGGGCACACCACCGTTGTTTACGACCGCAATACCGCCTTCGTCGACACCTTGAGCGAAGAGGGCGCCACCGGCGCTGCCGACCTGCCAGCACTGGTCGCCGGCCTGGCCAAGCCGCGCGCGGTGTGGGTCATGCTGCCAGCCGGCGCGCCGACCGAAGACACCATCGACACCCTGAGCACTTTGCTCGAAGCCGGCGATACCATCATCGACGGCGGCAACACCTTCTATAAGGACGACATCCGCCGGGCGAAAACCTTGTCGGAAAAAGGCCTGCACTACATCGACGTCGGCACCTCCGGCGGCGTCTGGGGCCTGGAGCGTGGTTACTGCATGATGATCGGCGGTGAAGCCGATGTGGTGAAGCGCCTCGACCCGTTGTTCGACAGCCTCGCACCGGGCCTGGGCGACATCCCGCGCACCAAGGACCGCAAGTCGGACGACGACCGTGCCGAGCGCGGTTACATCCATGCCGGCCCCGCGGGCTCGGGCCATTTCGTCAAGATGATCCACAACGGCATCGAGTACGGAATGATGCAGGCCTTCGCCGAAGGCTTCGACATCCTCAAGACCAAGGCCAGCACCCAACTGCCGGAAGATCAGCGTTTTGACCTGAACGTCGGCGACATCGCCGAAGTCTGGCGTCGTGGCAGCGTGGTGTCGTCCTGGCTGCTCGACCTGACCGCCGATGCACTGGCCGCCGATCCGAAGCTCGACGGTTATTCCGGCTCGGTGGCTGACAGCGGTGAAGGTCGCTGGACCATTGAAGCGGCCATGGAGCAGTCGGTTCCTGTACCGGTGCTGTCGAACTCGCTGTTTTCACGCTACCGTTCGCGCGGGCAAGGTACCTTTGGCGACAAGATTCTTTCGGCCCAGCGCTTCGGCTTCGGCGGCCACGTGGAGACCTCGAAAAAATGACGCGTCTGATCCGCAATAAATCCAAGGCCGAACCTGCACCACCGACCACGCTGTTTCTGTTCGGTGCCCATGGCGATCTGGTCAAGCGCCTGCTGATGCCGGCGCTGTACAACCTGAGTCGCGACGGTTTGCTCGGGGATGGACTGCGGATCATCGGCGTTGACCACAACGCCATCAGCGATGAAGCCTTCGCGAAAAAACTCGAAGATTTTATCCGGACCGAAGTGGCCACCAAGGTCGGCAAGGGCGATCAAGCCCTTGACCCGGAATTGTGGGCCACGTTGGCCAAAGGCATCAGCTACGTCCAGGGCGACTTCCTGGACGACAGCACCTATCAAGCCCTGGCGGCAAAAATCGCCGCCAGCGGCACCGGCAACGCGGTGTTCTACCTGGCCACCGCGCCGCGCTTTTTCAGTGAAGTGGTGCGCCGTCTCGGCGCCGCCGGCTTGCTGCAGGAAACGCCCGAAGCGTTCAGAAGGGTGGTGATCGAAAAACCGTTCGGCTCTGATCTGCCGACCGCCGAAGCCTTGAACGCTTGCTTGCTCAAGGTCATGACGGAAAACCAGATCTACCGGATCGACCACTACCTGGGCAAGGAAACCGTGCAGAACATTCTGATCAGCCGGTTCTCCAACAGCCTGTTCGAGGCGTTCTGGAGCAATCACTACATCGACCACGTACAAATCACCGCCGCCGAAACCGTCGGCGTGGAAACCCGTGGCAGTTTTTATGAAAACACCGGCGCCCTGCGGGACATGGTGCCCAATCACCTGTTCCAGTTATTGGCGATGGTGGCCATGGAACCGCCGGCCGCCTTCGGCGCCGATGCCGTCCGTGGCGAGAAAGCCAAGGTGGTCGGCGCAATTCGCCCCTGGTCGGTCGAGGAGGCGCGGGCCAATTCGGTACGCGGCCAATACGCGGCCGGCGAGGTCGATGGCAAGTCGTTGCCGGGCTATCGCCAGGAAAACAACGTGGCGCCCGACAGCACTACCGAAACCTACGTCGCGCTCAAAGTCATGATCGACAACTGGCGTTGGGTTGGCGTGCCGTTCTACCTGCGCACCGGCAAACGCATGAGCGTGCGCGACACCGAGATCGTCATCTGCTTCAAACCGGCGCCCTATGCGCAGTTCCGCGATACCGAAGTCGATGAGTTGCAGCCGACTTACCTGCGGATCCAGATTCAACCCAACGAAGGCATGTGGTTCGATCTGCTGGCCAAGCGGCCAGGACCGGCGTTGAAGATGGCCAATATCGAGCTGGGTTTTGCTTACAAGGATTTCTTTGAAATGCAGCCGTCCACCGGCTACGAAACCCTGATCTACGATTGCCTGACCGGTGATCAGACGCTGTTCCAGCGCGCCGACAACATCGAAAACGGCTGGCGCGCCGTGCAGCCATTCCTCGATGCCTGGCAGCAGGACGCGAGTGTGCAGAGTTACCCGGCCGGCGAGGATGGGCCCCAGTCGGCCGAAGAATTGCTGACCCGCGACGGTCGCGTCTGGCATGGCCTCGGATGAGTGAGGTAACGCAGCACCCTGTGCGGTTTTTGCTCAGCGACATGGATGGCACGTTGTTGCTGCCTGATCACAGCCTCAGTCAGCGCACCATCGAGGCGGTGCGCTCATTGCGCGAGGCTGGCGTGTTGTTCAGCCTGGCCACCGGGCGTCCGCCCAAAGCCATGTTGCAGCAGATTGAAGCCTTGGGCGTTGATCTGCCGACAGCGGCCTTCAACGGCGGCACGATCGTCAACCCGGACGGCAGTATCCTGGTGGCGCATTACTTGCCGGCGACGGCCGCGCTGACCGCATTGACGCTGTTTGCCGATCTGCCGGACATCGAGGTTTGGGTGTTCAGCGGCGGCGACTGGTTATTGAAAGACCCGGACGGGCCGATGGTGCCGCGCGAGCAGCATGGCCTGGGCTATCCGCCGGTGGTGGTGGAGAGTTTCGAACCGTATCTGCAGCGCATCGACAAGATCGTCGCCACCAGCAACAACGCGGCATTGCTGATTGAACTGGAGGCGCAGTTGCTGCCCAAGGTCGAGGGCCAGGCGCAGGTCTCACGTTCGCAGCCGATCTACCTGGACGTGACCGCCATGCAAGCCAACAAGGGCGACGCGCTGGCGACACTGGCCGAATTTCTCGGCGTGCCATTGGCACAGACCGCCGCCCTGGGTGACGGCGGCAACGACCCGGCGATGTTTCATCGTGCCGGGCTGTCGATCGCCATGGGCCAGGCGGAAGAGGCCGTAAAGCGTCAAGCGGACGTGGTCACCGGCGCCAACACCGAAGACGGCGCTGCCCAGGCAATTGAGCGGTACATCCTTAACGCCCGTTGAGCTGCGTTATCGTTCTTCGCGGGCAAGCCTCGCTCCTACAGGTCAGTCCTTGTAGGAGCGAGGCTTGCCCGCGAAGACGTCAGCCCTGCCACCTCAAAGCCAATAGCTCACCGCATACCAGCCTAGAACACCCATCACCACCGTGTACGGCAACGCCATCCACACCATTCGCCCATACGACAAGCGAATCAACGGTGCAATCGCCGACGTCAGCAGGAACAGGAACGCGGCCTGGCCGTTGGGCGTTGCCACGCTTGGCAGGTTGGTGCCGGTGTTGATCGCGATGGCCAATGTCTCGAAGTGTTCACGGCTCATGTGGCCGGACAGAAACGCCTGTTTCACTTCGGTGATGTAGATGGTCGCGACGAACACGTTGTCGCTGATCGCCGAGAGTAATCCATTGGCAATGAACAACATGCCCGGTTGCTGCTCCGCCGGCAGCGCCAGCACCCACTGGATCAACGGCGTGAACAATTGCTGGTCGTGAATCACCGCCACCACGGCGAAGAACACCACCAGCAGCGCAGTGAATGGCATGGCGTCCTTGAACGCGTTGCCGATGCGGTGCTCGTCAGTGATGCCGGTGAACGCAGTGATCAGCACGATCACCATCAACCCGATCAGGCCGACTTCAGCGATGTGAAACGCCAGTGCGGCAATCAGAATCAACGCCGCCACGCCCTGCACGATCAGCGCTGCGCGTTGGCGCGAGGTGCGTTCGGCGTTGTCTTCGGCGGCGTAGTTGGCCAGCACGGCGCGTACGTTGTCCGGCAGCAGCGTGCCGTAACCGAACCAGCGCAGTTTCTCCAGCAGTACGCAGGTCACCAGGCCCGCCACCAATACCGGCAACGACACCGGAGCGATTTTCAGAAAGAACTCAGCGAAGTGCCAACCCATCTCGTGGCCGATCAGCAGGTTCTGCGGCTCGCCGACCAGCGTGCACACACCGCCCAACGCCGTGCCCACGGCGCCGTGCATCAACAGGCTGCGCAGGAAGGCGCGGAATTGTTCGAGGTCGGCATGGTGAAGGGTGGGCAGGTGCTGGTCGTCAGCGAACGCGCTGTCCTGACGCGGATCAGTGCCCGACGCAACGCGGTGATACACCGAGTAAAACCCCACGGCCGCGCTGATGATCACGGCGGTCACGGTCAACGCATCGAGAAACGCCGACAAAAACGCCGACAGAAAACAGAACATCAACGCCAGCAGCGCCTTCGAGCGCACGCCCAGCAGCAAGCGCGAGAAAAGAAACAGCAACAGGTCCTTCATGAAGTAGATGCCGGCCACCATGAACATCAGCAGCAGGATCACCGGGAAGTTGTGCACCAGCTCATCATAAAGCGCCTGGGGCGTGGTCATCTTCAGCAGCAGCGCTTCGACCAGCAACAGGCCCCCGGGCATCAATGGATAACACTTGAGTGCCATGGCCAGGGTGAAAATGAACTCAAGCACCAACAGCCAACCGGCTGCGACCGGGCCGACCGTCCATAAAACCAGCGCGTTGAGGATCAGGAAACCGACGATACTCGCCTTGTACCAGCGAGGTGACTGCCCGAGAAAGTTGTGTGCGAACGCCTGGGCCATAGAACCGGACATCGGCTACTCCTTGTATTAAGAAGCGCGCAACTTGCCGTAAGCGGAAAGGAAGATCAAGCGTAGGAAAAATACATCGTTTCAGGTGAGATAACGCGCCACGACTGCCCGGTAGTTTCCGTCCAGCGAATACCCAGCGACGACAATCCCGCCATCGGCCTGCACGGCCAGTGAAGTGGCGATATCGAGGCCGCGACTCAGGCGGGTACGCACCCAACCATTGCCCTCACCGAAACGGCTGTCGAGGTGTCCGTCGGGCAGGTGCCGAGCCGCAATGAAGTCGGCTTCGACGCCGCCGATCATTGCCCCGACCGTTAACACGCTGCCATCCGCCAGTACCTGGGCGGCGCTCCACTGGCAGTTGCTGTGACCGATTTTCAGCAGCTGCGGATGACCGCCGTTGCAATGACTGTCCGGGCGGCCGTTAGGGTGGACTTTCAACGCCATGCAGTGCATCGGCTCGCGACTGCTGCCAAAGCATTGCAAGTCACCATTTTCATGCTGGACGATCTGGCGTACCTGGGCGCCGTGCCCCTGCGCCTTGAAGGTCATGAAACCATCCACGGCGAAACTCTCGTCCAGACTGCCATCGGTGTGATAACGGGCCAGCAGGCCCTCTTCGGGAAAATTGATCGAGCCGCCCACCAGGATCCGGCCGTCTCGTTGCACCGTCAGGCTGCCGATCCAGCTGTTCATCAGCAAGTGCCTGATGATCACGAAACCACGACCGTTGAAAGACGCGTCCAGCGAGCCATCGACGTTGAGCCGGATCAGCACGCCGACATGATCCGTCCGTTCGAAATGATGATTGGCCAGCAACAGGATTCGACCGTCTTCCTGCACGCACACCCCACAGATTTCCGCGCCCGGGACACCGTGTGGCAGCTCGGCATCACGTACACCCAGGGACAAGCCGCCCGGTAAGCGCACAATGCAGCGTCCATGGGTGCCAAACCCAGGCGCCGGGCGGCCTTGAGCATCAAACAGGGCCAGGGCGGGCAGTGTCTGCTGCGCATTTTCGTAGTGCAGGCCAGCCACCAGAATGTGCCCGTCGGGCAATACATGGACGGTGCCGGCCATGGCCTCGAAGCACGGTTCAAACTGGCCGATGACGCTGCCTTCTCTGCCGAATGCCAAGTCTGCCGAACCGTCTTCCAGCAAGCGAGCCAAGCCAAAACGGCTGCCGCCCGGCACGCCGACTTTCGCCGCCACCAGCAGCCTGCCTTGCGCATCAACGGCGATGCCATTGGCCATGCTTGAAGTGCTGCCGGCGAAATACACTTGCGTTTTGCCTTGGGCGGCAAAGGTTGTATCGAGGTTTGCACCGTCGTTCAGGGTGGCCGGTACCGCAAACGCCGTCTGGAATGACATGCACGCATCTCCTTGCGAGTCGTCCTGATCCAGGAGTTGGGGGCGGCGACTGTCTTAAGCAAAGCATTCAATCCCTGAATGAGCAGGCGCACAACTGTCGAAACTAACAGGCGGAGAGTCGCTTTGTGCCAGAAGAGTGTCTTTTCGAACCAATGGCTAGCCAGCCAAGTAATTGCGGCTGCAAGTTCAAATCAGCGAACGTCATTAGCGCATAGAGCGAAAGCCAGCTAACTAACGAACGGGAGAGGGTGCGGATTACCGCAAGGTAATCCGCAAAACGCTTAGTGCGGCATCAACCACGACTGAAGTTGGTAGCCTTCCTGGCTCAATTCGGCACGGGCTTGTTCCAGCAAGTGTTCGAGTTGTGCGGGATCGGAATACGCACTGCTTGGGATCTGTGCGCGGCCAATGCGGGTGTTGGTGCGATCGATGACGGACAGGCAGAGTTCGCCATTTCCGTCTTGTGGAGCCCAGGCCACGCATTGGAACGGTTGGAATGCGCGGTTGGCAATCAAAAGAGCTTCGTTGATACGGAGCGGGGCGTTCATGGGATTTTCTCTCTCTATGCCCAATCAAGTGATGTGCCGTCGGTTGGGCTTACCGTTCGGCTGCTTACTTGTACTGATGCCCGCAACCGGGGAACGGGTCACATACAATTAAAAGAAATTTCAACTTTCTATCTTCGGCTAAAGGTTCAGACAGGCTTTGAAAGCTGAATGAAAGGTTGGAGTCGTTAGGTAACTAACAAAGTGGCTTCTTATAACTAAATACCCGGCAGGTCTATAGTCAAACGATACAAGGGTGTGTCAAATTCTTGCTAATGTTACAGCCAGGTCCGCCAAATGACTGTTTTTAATAATATTTCCTAAAATTTGGCGCCAAGGAACAGTCATGATCGAAGCGCCTGCCTTACGACGTCTGTTAGTAGTGGACCCTTGCGACGACTGCCATCGTCTTTTGCCGGGTTTACGCTCTGTGGGTTGGGATGTTGACAGCTGCACGCTGGAAAACGCCGGTGACAAAACCTGCGACGTTGGCCTGTTGCGATTGCAACCTTTTCACCTGGAACGCCCCGAGGCCGTCAAAGAGCTGATCAGTCGCAGCGGCACCGAGTGGATCGCCGTACTCAACCAGGAAGTCCTGCGGCTGCAAAATGTCGGGGACTTTGTCTGTGAATGGTTCTTCGATTTCCATACCTTGCCGTTCGATGTGTCCCGGGTTCAAGTGACGTTGGGCCGGGCCTTCGGCATGGCCCGTTTGCGCGGGCAGGGCACGGTTCACATTGATCAGCCTGAGCACGAACTGCTCGGCGACAGCAAACCCATCCGCGAATTGCGCAAGTTGCTGAGCAAACTGGCACCCACCGAGTCACCGGTGTTGATCCGGGGCGAAAGCGGGACCGGTAAAGAACTGGTCGCCCGCACCCTGCATCGTCAATCCCAGCGTCACAGCAAACCCTTTGTCGCGATCAACTGCGGCGCGATCCCCGAACACCTGATCCAGTCCGAACTGTTTGGCCACGAGAAGGGCGCGTTTACCGGCGCCCATCAACGCAAGGTCGGACGGATCGAAGCCGCCAACGGCGGGACCCTGTTTCTCGATGAAATCGGTGATTTGCCCCTGGAGTTGCAAGCCAATCTGCTGCGCTTCCTGCAAGAAAAACACATCGAGCGCGTGGGCGGCAGTCAGCCGATTCCGGTGGATGTGCGGGTATTGGCGGCGACGCACGTCGACCTTGAGGCCGCCATCGAGAAGAAACGCTTCCGTGAAGATTTGTACTATCGCCTGAACGTGTTGCAAGTCGCCACCGCACCGTTACGTGAACGACACGGTGATTTGTCGATGCTGGCCAACCACTTCTCGCATTTCTACAGCCATGAAACCGGTCGCCGTCCTCGCAGTTTCAGTGAAGACGCGCTGATTGCCATGGGCAAGCATGACTGGCCGGGCAATGTCCGCGAGTTGGCCAACCGGGTGCGTCGCGGGCTGGTATTGGCGGAAGGCCGGCAGATCGAGGCGCGAGACCTGGGGCTGATGAGTCAACAGGCCTTCGCCGCGCCCATGGGCACGCTGGAAGACTACAAGATCCGCGCCGAGCGCCAGGCCTTGTGCGATGTACTTAACCGCCACAGCGATAATCTGAGCATCGCTGCCAAGGTGCTGGGGATTTCCAGGCCGACCTTCTACCGTTTGTTGCACAAACATCAGATACGTTGAACTGCCCATAAAAGCTCAACAAAAAACCCGCCGAAACAGCGGGTTTTTTGTTGAGGCGGGTTAGAAGTAGTACGGGAATTTCAGGCTGAAGGAAAAGTCCGGCGAGTCATCAGTGAGGCCAATGGACAGGTTGGGAACGATCGTCAGGTTGTCGGTGGCTGCCAGGGTCATGCCGATGTTGAAGTTAGCCGAGTTGTAATCGCTGTTGGAGATCGATTGCCAATCGCCACCGTCCGGCTTGATTTTGCTCTTGCGGGCGAACTGATCGGTGAACGAGAACGACATACTCATCTTCTCGTTCAAGGCAAACGCGATGCCGGCGCCGACCTGCCAGGAGTCGCCCAGTTTCACGTCGCCCTTGACCTTGGACCCGACCTGCGGGCTGATGTCGCTGAACGAGTCTTGCATGTTGTAGGTGTACGCCAGGCTGCCGAACAGCACGGCCGGGTCGAAGGTCTTGACCAGCGAGATACCCGGGGTGATCGACCAGACACCATTGCCGGTAGGCAAGCTCTCCGGTACCGCGAGGTTATCGTTGCTCGGATCCTCGACCAGCTTGATGCCGTAAGGATCTTTACCGGTTGGCGCCTTGACGCGCAGTGTAGCGACCGCGTCGGGCAGGTTGGCCGACTCATCCAGAAACTTGTAAGCCACGCCAACGTTGACGTCGCCGATGGTCGGGTCGCGCGTAACGGTTGCGTCCGACGTCACCGGGCCTGCGCCACCCGCGCCACCGGAGGAATACGTCGATTCGCGATAAACAACGGGGACGTTGATGTCGAACTGCCAACGCTGTGCCACGTTGTAGCGGGCGGTCAGGTCCAGGGTCCAGTTATCGGCCTTGATACGGTCGAGGTTGATGTTGCCGAGAAAAATCGAGTCCAGTGCCAGGAAGCCGTTGAGCGTTAACGCGCGGGTGTCGTAATGCGTGTAGGTCAGGCCGGTTTCGACACTGAACTTGCCGCCGCCGAAGAAACCGCTGGCTTCGTCGTACAGGTTGGACACGCTTTGCGCGGGTTCGGAATCATCCTTGAGCGATTGGCCGTAGGAACTGCCGGTGGTTCCTGGCGCACCGGCGGCCACCGCCTGACCACCCCTGGCCGGTTCGGCGGGGGATTTGGTCAGGCGTTTGGGAGCAGGTGTTGCAGGTGCTTCTTCGACTTGGCGAACGCGTTGCTCAAGTACCATCAGCGCGTTCTGTTGTGCTTCGTAACGCTGTTTCAACTCCATGAGTTCTTGTTTTAGTATCTCGACCTGAGGGTCCGGTGCCGCGTATAGCGCTGTGGCCGGAGCCAGGCTACTCAAACATACGATAGCGTTGAACGTTAAAGATCGGTGCATGGGTTAGCCGTCCCTTCTGACTACATCTGAATGAGACTGAGCGTAGATCAGAATCCGATAGTGCGTAGGCCTCTGAGCTGGTCTAGATTGCCGTTCAGCGATCCGGCTGCCGGCGCGGTGTCACGCAGCACGACATTGAGGGATGTGAGGTTTCTGACCTGGTTGCTACCGCCGAGCAAAGTCGTATTCTGCATCAGCCCACCCTGGGCCAGGCGTTGTACGGTGCTGCCTTGGTTGTTGTTGGCGATGATGTTGAGTTGCATACCCGAACCCGTCGAGGACACGCTCAGCGAGCCCGCGCCATTTGAGCCGACCAATGTCTGGCCTTGGGCCAATGCCTGGCCCTGTTGTTGGGTTGCGGGGGCCTGGTTAGCCTTTGTGACGTTGATATCAACGTTGTTGTAGGCCGTGTTGTTGTCGCCGGCAGCACGCACGACCTGCGTGACACCTTCGGTGCTGTTGAGGCCGCTGCCGCCAGTGACGGTACCGGTGCCGGTGCCTTGCGAACGCGATGGGTCGCCTTTTTCGTCGATCATTGACACATAGAACTGTGGCTGGCTGGTCGATTGTTGAATTTGCATCGAGGACGATGCCCCGATCACGTCACCTTTGGCATTTTGCCAGGTACTGGTCATGACCACGCCGAAACTGATGATCCGGCCCGGCATGACAAAGCGGCCGCGCAGGTTAGCCAATTCCTGATCCTTCAGTTCAATGGGTTTGAAGGTCTGTGCCTGGGTCGGCAGGCTGGCGGTCAGGCAAACCACGGCCAGCCAGAGTGAAGTCTTCATTGGATGCTCCCGGAGCGTCGTGCTCCCTTATTATTAGAAGAAGTCGCTTTTGATGAATCCGAAATCCATCAATTCTGCGTCTTGCACCGGGCTGAAGGTGTTGATGCGGTTCTTGGCGGTCAATGGCATGGGTGGGTCGAGCAACGCGTTGGTTTTGTCATAGCCCTGGCCGATGACAGCAAAGATGATGCCGTTCCAGCCTTTGACAAAGTCGTCGACTTTGTAGCGTTTATGACCGAGGACCGGATCTCCGATGTAGACCCAGCCGTCATGGACCTTCTGCATCACCACAAAATGTTTGTAGCCACGGATATCCATGAGAACGACAACCGGAATCCGGATTTCATTCAGCGTTTCCGTCGCTACCCGGTAGCCACGGGCCCGCATGCCGATACTTTCCACGTACCGCTTCATGTCGAGCATGGAGAAGCCCTGGACGCGGACAAGGTCTTGATCGGAGTGAGCCAGCATGCCTTCGATGATTTGTTCTTCGTTCACGTCCAGCCAATAGGCTTGGCGCAAGATGGTCGCCAGCGCAGCAGCGCCGCAACTGAAGTCGGTTTTCTGTTGTACCAGGTCGGCAAATTTCCGCTCGCGTACGCTCTGGATCGGCTTATAGATCACCGCGCCGCCGGGCAGGACGGAGAGCGGCATTTGTGCAGCCTCGATCACACTGGCCACGCAAAGCAAAAATGCCAAGGCGATAATGCGCATAGTGGGATGCCTTCTGGTGGTGGTGAAAAAGGCCCCCGTAAGGGGGCCTCCAGAGACAACTATTAGAACGAGTTGTTGGAAATGGCCAGCGAGTTGCTTTGTTGGTTGCCCACACCAGCAGCTACGTTGACGCCGAGGTTGCCACTGCCGCCATTCACTGAACCGCTCAGGGAGGCAGTGTTGGTCACAGGGTTGGCCCAGCCAGTTGGAGTCAGCACTTGATAAGAGTAGGTGTTGCTCAGATCAAATGAACTGCTTTCGCTGTAGCTTTTCGCTTTTTCGTATGCAGACTCGGACGATTTGCTACCCGATTTTTCGAACGAGGAGTCAGACGACTTCGTGTACGACTTGTCGTACGATTTTGTAAACGACGAATCGCGTGATTTGTCGTACGAAGAGTCGCGCGATTTGTCGTACGAGGAGTCGTGCGATCTGTCGAACGATTTGTCTACGGATGCATCAAGCGTTGCGTCGAGCGATGCGTTAAGCGAGGCGTCGGAAGAACTGCTGCGAGTGCGATCGCCCCAGCCGTTATTAACGGTAGTGGAGGTCGAAGCCGCCGCAGCAGCGTCCAGCGTAGCGCTCAAGGAAGCACTCAAAGAAGCGCTCGAAGAACCGCTTGCACTGCTGCTGTTGGAACCGCTGGCATTGCTGCTGTTGGAACCGCTCGCATTACTGGCGCTAGAGCCGCTTATATCAACGCTTTTTGAACCGCTGGCGTCATAGCTCTTGGAGCCGGCCTTATTCCAGCTGGAAGAAGCGCTTTGACTGCCGCTCGCCTCAAACGACTTATCTTTAGAGAAGCTGCCACTGGCCGTATTGGTAACGGTGATGGTATCCACACGATACGTCCGATCGGCGTTGTTATTCACAATCAGGCCAGGGCCTTGTTGATCGGCAGAAGCGGTGGCCGTTGCGTTACCCAGTGGAGCATTGGTATTGGCAATCGCCATGGTGTTTTTCTGCTGGTTCAAATCGCCGCCAGCAATGTTGATCCCCATGTTGCCGCTGCCGCTGTTACCCGACCCGGTCATCGTGGCAGACGCTGTGCTGCCATAGTTGTCGACCCGGTTGTTGTTGCTGTATTGCTTGACGCTAGCGGTGGCGGAGGCAGTGCCGAACACGAAGCTGTTATCGAGACTGGAGTCCGAAGCAGCGTTTGCGATGGCGGCCGCGTTGTCTTGTTGGTTGCCACTGCCTGCCGCCACGTTGACGCCGACGTTACCGCTGGTGCCTGTGGCAGAGCTGGTCATCTCGGCATCGTTGACAGTCCCTTCGTTACGGATGCGGTTGCCAGTACTGCTTTGGTTATCCCAGGCATTGGCAGTTGCATAAACCGGGATCTTGGTTGGAGGAGGGGTGTGATGACCGTTGTTATTATGGCCATTGTGGTGGCCATTATGGTGGTCGTCACGCTGCCCAGCTTGTACAGCAACAGCCATGACCGCAGCAATTGCGAAAACCAGAGGCTTGATTGCCATCGAAGGTTTCATGGTGATTCTCCGTACTTATTTTAGGTTAAGTGTTGTTTCTACCTTTTTGGATCAATCCGTGACCCGTACGCTCAGGGTGTTGGCCGTTCGGTTTCCCACCCCGGCGCTCTGATTCAACTGAATCACCCCACGGCTACCGGTGAAGGCCTGATCGCTGGTAGCGACCTGGCGATAGCCTGGTGCAGAAGCAGTTGGATCGGAGTTGGTGACCAGCGCCACGTTCTGTTGCCTGAGGACGCTGTCGTCGATACTTTGCGGTTGTGTACTGATGCTTATCCGCAGGGCATTGGCTTGCTGGTTGCTGGCGCCCGCGCTCTGGTTGACACCCAGTACGCCGTTGCCGTGACTGAAGGAACTACCCTGGATGCTGGAGGTGGCATCGATCGTGGGGTCGACGTGGCTGCGCAACCGTTGGCGAATCTGCGTGGTCGCGCTGGCGTTATGACCAATGGCAATGGCCCGGGCGTTAGCCTGTTGCTGCAGGTCGCCCGCAGCTTGGTTGACCGTGAGGTTGCCTTGGTACTGCGAGCCCGAACCGTCGATGTTGGCGTTATTGATGACGGGCGGTTGGGCAAAGGTCGAAGCACTGCAAAACATGGCGATAAGCAGCAGCGTACGATTCATCTTAACGGTCTCCCGTTATGATTTTCAGAGCACCCAGGCCTTGCTGGATGTTTGAATTGACCATGTTGGCGATGCCGTTGCCCGAATTTCCCGAACGTCCGGCAGGGAGGTTGGAAAGCTGGGTCTGGTTGCTGATATTGCCGCCCAGGTTGTTGGTGTTTTGAGTGACCAGGCGGGAAATGCTTGCACCACTGGCGACGTTGGCAAAGTCACCGTCGCTCAACTCGTTCGTTTGAGTGAGGATCTGTTTGGACGGGTTGGCATTGACGGTCGTGGGGTTTGGGTCGGGGATGACGGGTGGAATCGTTGCGTTGCGCGTTTGGACATCGCGTTTGATCGTAATGATGCCGTTGTCGGCGTGTACCGGCAGGCAGACAACTGAGCCCAGTGCGCATCCGATCAACAGAAGGCTAAAGATGCGGTTATCAAATTTCCCCACGGCGGCAATTCCTTCTGTAAGTGGAACGCTGGGCCCTTATCAGCGTTGTGAGGGTGAGAGCAGAAGGTGTGCCGGTTTTTGTTTTTCTTTTAAAAACAATTAGTTGGATTTATTAATCGAGTTGGTCAAAAAAAATTTGTAACGCCACTGAGACAGATCCACGCAAAAGCGCCGTCCATTCTGGCGGCAATGCTCGTTAAAGGGCGCTGAAGGCCGGCTGTATCAGTGACTTAACAGTTTCTGGCGGGCGCGCTGTGGCCGCTTTAGATCGCGGCTTTTCACCGGGTGAAGTGTTTCAGGAATGGACATTTTCGGCAGGTCCGGGGAAGCCCTGTCAGGCGCTGAGCAAGCGCGTCACTGCCTCGAATGCCGCGTTCTTGCGCTGTTGCCAGTCTCCTTGCAGCACCTGTAAAGGCTGGTGGTGCAGGTCAAGCCATTGGCGACTGGCCTGGAAAAACGCCTGGCGTTCTGCCAGTTGCGGTTGGCATCGCTGCCCGTCGTCATGCCAGGTCACGGTGTCTGGGCTCAGCAGCAAATGCAGGTCGTAGTGCCGTGCCAGTAATGCGTGCTCGATCCACGCCGGGCAAGCGCCGAACAACGTGCGGCTCCACAGGATATTGCTCAAGAGGTGCGTATCGAGAATCAGCAGGGACGGTTGTTTGGCGCGTGCTTCATCTTCCCAGGCCAGCTGGCCCTGTGCGATGGCGGTGATGTCGTCGTAGCAGGTTTCACGGGCTTCAGTTTCGATGAAATGCCGAACGTACTCGCCGACCAACAGGCCGCCAAAATGAGACTGGATCTCGCCCGAAAGCCAGCTTTTGCCGCTGGATTCCGGCCCTGCCAGCACCAACACTTTCATGTGCGCAACGCCGGATCGGTGCGCCATTCTCGCCAGCCTTGCACGGCAATCAGGGTGAACAAGGCATAGAGCCCGGCGGTCAGGTACATGCCTTTGTAGATAAACAGTCCGACGAAAACCACATCCAGAGCGATCCACAACGGCCAGCACTGCACGCGTTTTTGCGCCATCCAGAACTGCGCCACCAGGCTGAACCCGGTCAGCGCCGCATCCAGCCACGGTTGGGCGGCATCGGTCCAGTGCGCCATGGCCGCGCCGAGCAACAGGCTGCCGAACGCGCCGATGGCGAGGCCGAATGCGACCGATCTGCCATCGAGCTGGCTGACCCGCCGACCCTGATGCAATTCGCCGGCACGGGTCCATTGCCACCAGCCATAGAGCTGAAACCCGGCGTAGATCACTTGCAGCAGCATGTCCGAGTACAGCTTCACCTCAAAAAAGATCCAGCTATACAGCAGCACCATGACCAGGCCGATCGGCCAGCACCAAGGATTCTGTTTGACCGTCAACCAGACGGCAATCACGCCGAGGCTGGCAGCAAACAGTTCAAGCCCGGACATGGAGGTTCCTTGGGGGAAGCGAAAAGGGGAACGGATTGTACCGGCAGGCGCTGCTGAGTAAAACCAGCAAGCGCCATCCCTCGTCGGCCCTGCGTTTGCCTCTGTAGCAGCTGTCGAGCCTGCGAGGCTGCGTTCGGCTGCGAAGCAGTCGTCAATCCAGCCTACGGGTTTTTACCTGACACACCGCGGCGCCTGGTTTCACGACTGCTTCGCAGCCGAACGCAGCCTCGCAGGCTCGACAGCTGCTACGGGGATCGCGTTTCCGCAGGCGGCTACACCCGGAATTGCTTGAGCAACCCGTTCAACTGTTCACTCAATTCCTTCAAGCGAACACTGGCCAGGCTCGACTGTTCCGCCGCCAGTGCCGTGCTATGCGACAAACCCGCCGCTTGGGTGACGTTCTGGTTGATGTCCTCGACCACATGCGCCTGTTGCAAGGTGGCGCTGGCAATCGAGGCGTTCAGCCCGTTGAGGTTGCGCAACGCCTGGCCAATGGCGTTCAGGCTCGCACCGGCAAGACCGGCCTGCTCGATGGTCAACTGCGATGCGCGACTGCTGTCGCCGATCACCTTCACCGCCGCTTCGGAGTGGTTCTGCAGACGTTCGATCATCGACTGAATCTCAGCCGTAGACTTCTGCGTGCGCTGGGCCAATAGCCGGACTTCATCGGCCACCACCGCAAAACCGCGACCCTGTTCACCGGCACGGGCGGCTTCGATGGCCGCGTTGAGCGCCAGTAGATTGGTCTGCTCGGCAATCGAGCGAATCACTTCCAGAACGCTGCCGATCTGCGTGCTTTCGGCGGCCAGGGTACGAATCACTTCAACCGCCTGATCGATCGTCGAAGACAACTTGTCGATCTGTTGCAGGCTGCCATCGATGTTGACCTGGCCTTGCTGTGCCTGAGACTCGGCATCGCGCATTTCACTGGCGGCGTGCTCGGCGTTTTTCGCCACGTCTTGCACGCCGTAGGTCACTTCATTAATAGCCGTGGCCACCAGTTCCATCTGTTGCGATTGTTGCTGGCTGCGTTGCTGGGCCTGGGCGGCGTCGTTGCCCAACTCACTGGAAGACTGGCCAAGGGCGCTGGCGGACACCTGCAGCTCAGTGATCACCAGGCGCAACTTGGTGGTGAATGCATTGAAATGGCGTGCCAATTGCGTGACCTCATCCTGGCCATGGGTATCGAGGCTGCGGGTCAGGTCGCTCTCGCCGCTGGCGATGTTGGCCATGGCCGTCACGGTTTCCTGGAGCGGCCGTACGATGCTGCGGGCAATCAGGATCACCAGCAGCGCCATGATCAGGGCAATCACCAGCCCGACGAAAGAAGCCTTCCAGACCTGGCCATAAAACTCGGCCTGCACGTCATCGACGTACACGCCCGAGCCAATCACCCAACCCCAGGGTTCGAACAGTTTTACGTAGGAGGTTTTCTCGACCGGTGCATTGGCACCCGGTTTCGGCCAGCGATAATCAACCGTGCCAGCCCCTTTGGACTTGGCAATGGCGACCATTTCATTAAACAGCGCAAAACCGTCCGGGTCGCGGATCGTCGAAAGGTTCTGGCCTTCGAGTTTCGGGTTGGCCGGGTGCATCACCATCACCGGCGTCAGGTCGTTGATCCAGAAGTAATCGTTCTGGTCATAACGCAGGCCGCGAACCGCCGTCAGTGCCTGTTTCTGCGCGACGTCACGGGTGAGCGTGCCGGCGGTTTCCAGGTCGTGATAATAAGTCAGGATGCCACTGGCGGTTTGCACCACGTGCTGGGTTTTCTGAACTTTGGCGTAGTAGAGGTCATCGTGTATCTGCTTGAGCATCAACACGCCTAACGTCAATAGCATCATCACGGCCACGATCAGAATGAGCCACAAACGGCGGCTGATCGACATACTGCGCAAGCTGTTCATAACGCTGTCACTCCGGATTCTTTTTCTTGTAATAAATGATCGCCAGCATCCAACCACACTTTGCCAACCGGGCCTACAAGGCCTAGGTCCAATACGCGGCAGCGTAAAACGGACTTGTCTGATAGGATTTCGGCCCCGCACGGAAAAACCTGAATCCAGTCTGATTTTTCACAGGATTTTTACGGCTGTGCGTGGATCTTGCGCTCGCGGGTTTTCAACTACGCTGGGCGCAGTCAAACGCTCTGAAAAATATTAACGGTGCATGCCGTGGCGCATCGCTTCTTGGGGGATTGATGGATCTTTGGACCGCCTTTCAGGCATTGATTCTTGGGGTTGTAGAAGGGCTGACGGAGTTTTTGCCGATTTCCAGTACCGGGCACCAGATCATCGTGGCCGACTTGCTCGACTTCGGTGGCGAGCGGGCCATCGCTTTCAACATCATCATTCAGCTGGGCGCCATCCTGGCGGTGGTATGGGAATTTCGCCGCAAGATCCTCGACGTGGTCATCGGCTTGCCGACACAACCCAGCGCCCGACGTTTCACCGCGAACCTGCTGATTGCCTTCATGCCCGCCGTGGTGCTGGGGGTGATCTTTTCCGATTTGATCCACCATTACCTGTTCAACCCGATCACGGTGGCAGCGGCATTGGTGGTGGGCGGGATCATCATGTTGTGGGCCGAACAACGTCAGCATGAAGTGCACGCCGAAAGCGTTGACGAGATCACCTGGAAAGATGCCCTGAAAGTCGGTTTCGCCCAATGCCTGGCGATGATTCCGGGCACTTCGCGTTCCGGCTCGACCATTATCGGCGGCTTGCTGTTCGGCCTGTCGCGCAAGACCGCGACCGAGTTTTCGTTCTTCCTGGCGATGCCGACCATGGTCGCTGCCGCGGTGTACTCGGGGTTTAAATACCGTCACTTGTTCGTGCCGGCAGATTTTCCGGTGTTTGCGATCGGCTTCGTGACCGCGTTCATCTTCGCGATGATTGCTGTCCGGGGCTTGCTGAAGTTCATCGCCAGCCACAGCTACGCGGCGTTCGCCTGGTACCGGATCGCGTTCGGCCTGTTCATCCTCGCGACCTGGCAGTTTGGCTGGGTCGATTGGGCCGCGGCCAAGCCATGAGTGACTCCAGCGCGCGCTACAACCCCGGGCGCCCGTCCGGGGGCGAGATCCAGCATCTGCGCCTGAAACTGGTGGTGTTCGCGATCCTCTGCGCGCTGCCGCTGTTTGGCTCGATGTCGTTATGGCTGCGCGGGGTGTCGGCGATTCCCCTCGCGGCATACGGCATCGTCAGCGTGGTGGCGTTTTTCCTGTACTGGAGCGACAAGCGCAAGGCGCGCGCCGACACCTGGCGCACCCCGGAGAACGTGTTGCACGCGCTGGAACTCGGCGGTGGCTGGCCGGGTGCCTTGATTGCGCAGCAGGTGTTTCGGCACAAGACGCGCAAGGTCTCGTTTCAGTTGGTGTGCTGGGCGATTGTGCTGCTGCATCAGGTGTTCTGGATCGACCAGTTGTTCCTCGGCGCCCATCTGCTCGCGCTGTTCTAAACCTGCGGGTTCTACAGCAGCAAGCCGACCTGAGTACGCTTGGGCAGCTTGCTCACCACCAGTTGATGGGAACGTTGCAGCAACCCTTGTAGCTCTTCGGCGCTTAGAGGGTAGGGCGTTTCCATGATGATCCACTGGGCCCGCGCCAGATAAGGTGCCGGGTGAATGCCCGGACGGTCGCAATGGCCGAGAAACAAGTCCTTGTCGACCTTGAACGCCAGGGACGCGCCACGCAGGTTCTGCAAGGCGAACATCTTGTTCCCGGCAATCGAGAACACCCGCACACCACCCCATTTGTAGTCTTCCCGCGCGCCGGGCAGCGCGAGGCAGAATTGCGCGACGTCCTCTTCGCTCATGCGTCCAGCCTTCATATCAGTCGGTCCCCACAGGCATTGAATGATTCGATCAAATGGTCGATCCAGGCGCGCACGGCGGGCATCACCCCGCGACGATGAGGGTAGACCGCTTGCAGCCAGCCGCCCGGCAACGACCAGTCGGGCAGCAACTGCACCAGCGAGCCGTCTTGCAGTTCCTGTTCGCAATACATCATCGGCAGCATGGTAAAGCCCTGGCCGGCAAGCGTGCAGGCCCGGCGCACAATGAAGTCGTCGATACCCAACCGCGCTTCCAGCGCCAGGTCGCAGCTTTTACCCTGTTGATCGAGCATGCGGATGTGCACCATGCGATCGGCTTCCAGGGCGCCCAGCACCGGCAAGCCCTTGAGGTCATCGGGGTGATGGATCTCCCGACCGAGGAGGAACGCCGGACTGGCCACCATCAGCATCTGCGCCTGGCGCAAGCGTCGGGTCACCAGCAAGGGATCTTCATCCCCCAACTCCCGGACCCGCAGCGCGACGTCCACGCCCTCGGTCACCAGGTCGACCCGGCGATTGAGCAGCATGACTTCCAGTTGGACCTGAGGGTGTTTTTCCAGAAATTTGCTGATCACGCTTGGTAGCATTTCGTGGGCCAGCCCGACGGGGCAGGAAACCCGCAAACGCCCGCGAGGTTCGCTGGACATGCTCAGTACGGCTTCATCGGCCATCTCGGCTTCCAGCAGCATCGCCTGGCAATGGCGCAAGTAACGCTCGCCCACGGCGGTCAGCTTGAGTTGCCGGGTGGTGCGTTGCAGCAGACGTGCGCCCAGGCGTTCCTCCAGTTCGGCGATGCGTCGTGATAGCCGCGATTTGGGAATCCCGAGCACGCGCCCGGCCGCCGCGAAACCACCGGCTTCCACGACCTTGGCGAAGTAATAGAGATCATTGAGGTCTTGCATGGTGATGTCAGCTCGATTGTTCTATCAGTAGGACAAACTATCGCATTGTTGCCGACTAATCAGCTATTGGTTTCGTCTGTAGGATTGTTCCCATCAGATCGCCTCGTGGCGGTCCTCACCTGGAGATCCCACATGAAACTGCTGCATATCGATTCGAGCATTCTTGGTGACAATTCGGCTTCCCGTCAGCTGAGCAGCGAAGTCGTCAAAGCCTGGCAAACCGCCGAGCCAACGGCCGTGGTGACCTACCGCGACCTGGCCGCCGACGCCATCAGCCATTTCTCCGCCACGACCCTGGTCGCCGCCGGCACCACCGCTGAACTGCGCAACGCCGCGCAACAGCACGAAGCCGAGCTGAGCGCATCGACGTTGGCCGAATTCATCGCCGCCGATGCCGTGGTGATTGCAGCCCCAATGTACAACTTCACCATCCCGACTCAACTCAAGGCCTGGATCGACCGCATCGCCGTTGCCGGTCAAACCTTCCGCTACACCGAAGCCGGCCCTGAAGGCCTGTGCGGTGGCAAGAAAGTCGTGATCGTGTCGACTTCCGGCGGCTTGCATGCCGGCCAGGCGACTGGCGTTGCTCACGAAGAGTACTTGAAAGTGCTGTTCGGCTTCCTCGGCGTCACTGACATCGAGTTCGTCCGCGCCCATGGTTTGGCTTACGGTGATGAAGTGCGCACCAAAGCAATGAGCGATGCGCACACGCAAATCAGCGAGCAGTTGTTCGCCGCCGCGTAAAGCGTCTGTAAAAAAAATCAAACAGCTCAAGCAACTCCCAAAAAACTCTGTATTCTGATCACGCAAGTGCCAGGTACGGAGTTTTTTGTTTCTGGTCATTTCTATTTTGTAGAAGATTATGGCCCAGGTTATGCAGTCGAGGGTTAACGTCCCCGTTTTGCAACGACCTTGGTGGCTGCGTATTTCTGGCACAAGGCCGCGTCTTCGGTGTCTGAAGAACAACGGGCTTCCCGGTCAAGTACCCAAGGTGGGGCATCCCATGATGCGTCTATGTGCAACGTTACTGATTTGCCTGCTCAGCAGCCTGAATTCAGTGCACGCCGCGCCTGCGCCACAGCCACATTGGAGTGTCGGCTTCCATGAGATGAGTTTTCTCGACCCGCTGGACCTACAGCCGATGCGGGCCATCGCCTTTTATCCCTCCAGCGACAAAGAACATTCCAGCAAACTTGAGGGTTACACCGTCGAAGCCGGTGAAGACACCCGCGTCGCTATCGGCCGTTTCCCGATGTTGATGCTGTCCCACGGCAACACCGGAACCCCGCTGGCCCTGCACGACCTGATGACGTCGCTGGCACGCAAAGGGTTTGTGGTGGTGGCGGTGATCCATCCCGGTGACAACTCCAAAGACCACAGCCGCCTTGGCACCTTGAGCAATCTCTACGGCCGGCCGATCCAGATTTCCGAAGCCATTACCGCGACCTTGGGCGACCGCATGCTCGCGCCTTTCGTCAATGCCGATCAGGTGGGCGTGATCGGTTATTCGGCGGGTGGCGAGACCGCATTGATTCTGTCCGGTGCGACACCTGATCTCGACCGCCTGCGGCGCTATTGTCAGGAACGCCCGGACGACCACGATGCCTGTAACACCCAGGGCGAGCTGATCGCCGACCGCGATGACTTGCAACCGGTGGCGGATCCACGCGTCCACGCGTTGCTACTGATGGCGCCGCTGAGCCTTAAGTTCGGCCGTCATACCCTGGCCGATGTGCATGTGCCGGTGCTGCTCTACAGCGGTGACGGCGACAAACTGGTGGCCTTCGACAAAAACGCCGCCGCCCTGGCGCGCAAACTGCCCATCGCGCCCGACTTCAAATTGCTGGCCGGGGCAGGGCACTTCGTGTTCTTGGCGCCTTGTAATGAAGAGCAGATCATCGCCATGCCGGCGCTGTGCACCGATGCCGATGGCGTCGACCGCGAAGACATTCACCGCAACATGATCTCCGAAGCCGGACGCTTCTTCTCCCGCGCCCTGGGCAAACCGAATCGCGCCGGAATGCAAACCGCCGATCAATAAGATTCACGCAATCCCCTGTAGGAGCTGTCGAGTGCAACGAGGCTGCGATCTTTTGATCTTGTTTTTGAAACAGAAAAGTCAAAAGATCGCAGCCTTCGGCAGCTCCAGGGTTTCGCGTGTCAGGCCATTGCGCGGCGTTTCAGCAGCAGGGTCAAGCCGAGGCCGGTGATCGACAATAAAGCCGCGCAGAAGAAAATCCACGAATACCCCAAATTCAACGCCACCGCGCCCATCAACGGCCCGGCAATCGCCAGCGCCAGGTCGAAAAACACCGCATAAGCACTCAACCCCGCGCCGCGACTGGAATTGGGCACCTGCTTGATTGCTTCCACCCCCAGCGCGGGGTACACCAGCGACAGGCCAAAACCGGTCAGGCCGGCGCCGATCAGCGCATACCCGGTGGACGGTGCCAGCCACAGCAGTACCAGGCCGACGGTCTCGATGGTCATGCAGGCGATGGCCGAGGTGAAACCGCCAAAACGGCTGATGGCGGAAATAAACAACAGGCGCGACAGGATGAAACACACCCCGAACACCGTCAGGCAATACGCGGCGCCGGTCCAGCCACGATTAACGTAATACAGGGTAATAAAGGTGGTCAGCGTGCCGTAGCCGATGGACGCCAGGCTCAGGCTGGCCCCAAACGGTGCAATGCGCCCGAACACCGCCCAGAACGGCAGACGTTCGCCGCGAATGACCGGCACCGACGGCTTGTTGTGAATCAGCACCAACGCCGCCAGTGCCAGCAACGACAGCACGATCCCCAGGCTTTCAAACCCGTACTCGGCAACCATCACCACCCCCAGCGGTGCACCGATGGCGATGGCGCCATAGGACGCAATGCCGTTCCACGAGATCGACCGTGCGGTGTGTTCAGCGCCGACCTGGCCCATGCACCAACTGATCGTGCCGACCCCGATCAACCCTTGGGCGATCCCCAGTAACAGCCGGCCAGCGATCAGGATCAACAGGCTCACCAGCGGAAAGCTCTGCAGCAAGGTCGACAGCAATGTCAGCAGGCCGCTCAACACAATCCCCGACAACCCGTAAACAATCGCCCGTTTGGTTCCGATGTTGTCCGACATGCGCCCGGCCATGGGGCGGCTGAGCAGGGTGGCCAGGTACTGCGAGCCGATGGTCAGCCCGGCAACGATGGCGCTGAAACCGAGTTGTTCGTGGACATACCCCGGCAACACCGCAATCGGCAGGCCGATGCAGAGGAAGGCTATAAAGGTATAGAACACGATGGAGACGATCTGCAGGGTGATCGCCGTGGAGCTTTGCGGTGGCAGCTGCTGCACAGACATGAGGGCTCGTTCGCGGGCGGCGGTAGGAGAACTGCATCATGGCAAGGGCGCGGGATAAAAGGAAGCAGGCTAACTATATTCGTTGGGCTTGATGGCCCCTTCGCGGGCAAGCCTCGCTCCTACAAAGGCATCGCCAAACCTGTAGGAGCGAGGCTCGCCCGCGAAGAGGCCCTAAGCACCGACAAAATCACAGGGCCTGAAATGCAAAAAGCCCCGTCACCAGGACAGGGCTTTCAGTCGAAGCAGCTGCTATTTAGAACACAACGCCCTGGCTACGCAGGTAATCGTCGTAAGTACCGCTAAAGTCGATCACGCCGCTAGGGCTCAACTCGATGATGCGGGTGGCCAACGACGATACGAACTCACGGTCGTGGCTGACGAAGATCAGCGTGCCCGGGTAGTTCTCCAGCGCCAGGTTCAGCGCCTCGATGGATTCCATGTCCAAGTGGTTGGTCGGTTCGTCCATGATCAGCACGTTCGGCTTTTGCAGGATCAGCTTGCCGAACAGCATGCGACCTTGCTCACCACCGGAGATGACCTTGACCGACTTGAGGATTTCGTCGTTGGAGAACAGCATACGGCCGAGGGTACCGCGAACGATTTGCTCGCCACCCTGGGTCCATTGGCCCATCCAGTCGAACAGGTTGCAGTCGTCTTCGAAGTCGTGCGCGTGGTCCTGGGCGTAGTAGCCCAGTTCCGCGGCGTCGGTCCACTTCACGGTGCCGGCATCCGGGGTCAGTTCGTTGACCAGGGTGCGCAACAGGGTAGTTTTGCCGATACCGTTCGGGCCGATGATCGCCACGCGCTCGCCAGCTTCAACCTGGAAGCTGAAATCCTTGAACAGCGGCTTGCCGTCGAAGCCTTTGGCCATGCGCTCGACGATGACCGCCTGACGGTGCAGCTTCTTGGTCTGTTCGAAGCGGATGAACGGGCTGACGCGGCTCGAAGGCTTGACCTCGGCCAGCTGGATCTTGTCGATCGCCTTGGCGCGGGAAGTGGCCTGCTTGGCTTTCGAGGCGTTGGCCGAGAAGCGGCTGACGAACGATTGCAGTTCCGAGATCTGCGCCTTCTTCTTGGCGTTGTCCGACAGCAGTTGCTCGCGGGACTGGGTCGCCACGGTCATGAACTCTTCGTAGTTGCCAGGGAACAGGAGCACCTCGCCGTAATCCAGGACATCCATGTGGGTGCACACGCTGTTCAGGAAGTGACGGTCGTGAGAGATGATGATCATCAGGCTGGAGCGCTGGGTCAGAATGTTTTCCAGCCAGCGGATGGTGTTGATGTCCAGGTGGTTGGTCGGTTCGTCGAGCAACAGCACTTCAGGATCGGAGAACAGCGCCTGAGCCAGCAATACGCGCAGTTTCCAGCCCGGGGACACTTCGCTCATCGGGCCGAAATGCTGTTCGATGCCGATACCCAGGCCCAGCAGCAATTCACCGGCACGGGATTCGGCGGTGTAGCCGTCCATTTCAGCGAATTCGGTTTCCAGCTCGGCCACGGCCATGCCGTCTTCTTCGGTCATTTCCGGCAGCGAGTAGATGCGATCGCGCTCGGCCTTGACCTTCCACAGCTCTTCGTGACCCATGATCACGGTATCGATCACGGTGAATTCTTCGTAGGCGAACTGGTCCTGGCGCAATTTACCCAGACGCACGTTCGGCTCAAGCATGACCTGGCCACCGGAGGGCTCAAGGTCGCCACCGAGGATTTTCATGAAGGTCGACTTGCCGCAACCGTTGGCGCCGATCAGGCCGTAGCGGTTGCCCGCGCCGAATTTGACCGAAACGTTTTCGAATAGCGGCTTGGCGCCGAACTGCATCGTGATGTTAGCTGTAGAGATCAAAGGTTTTTCCTGCGAAGCATTCAGAGTAGCTAGGGTTGCGGCAGTACCGATTCAGTACCCGTTTCCGGATTTCAAACCACGGGAAATACATCCCGGTCAGAAGCGGAAGGTCCATCTGGCAATAAGTGGACAGCTGCATATGGAGCGCTTGGCCCGAGTCGAAGTGCGCTGAGACGGGTTCATTTCCGTCATCAACCAAGGGGGGCGCGTAATGTTTGGCGGCGATTGTACTGGTCTGGCTCTTTAAACGATAGGGCATTGAGGCCGCACGGGCGCTTTGGCGGCACCAGCGGACAGATTTTCACATCTGAATGCTAACAACTGGTTACAAACAGTGGCTAAAATGCCCTCTTTCATCTTGATGCCGACCGACGGCAGAGCCTCAAGGCCGCACCCTCGGGACCGGTATTTCGTATTCAGACGCTGCACAATGCCCTTGAACCGTTTGGCTGGCAGGGGACGCAGTTTGTTCACTTCTGACGTGTGACGACCTCTGTGAAACTCATCATCGCCGCTGTTTATGTTGTCTCCATCGCGTACGTTCATCTGCGCGGTCGAGTGCGCCACAAACTGGGCCGCCAACTGAGCGACCATTCGACGTTTCTGGCGCCGATCAACTGCTTCCTTTATCTGTTCTCGAAAATCCCCAACAGGCCTTACCTCAATCCCGCCGATTTTCCCGACTTGAGTCCGTTGCAGACCCATTGGGAACAAATTCGCGCCGAAGGCCAGAACCTGCTCAGGGCCGGGGAAATCAAACGCTCGAACCAGTACGACGACGTGGGCTTCAACTCGTTCTTCAAAACCGGCTGGAAACGCTTCTATTTGAAGTGGTACGGCGATAGCCATCCCTCGGCGATGAAACTCTGCCCGCGCACCACCGAACTGGTGCAGAGCATCGGCTCGATCAAGGCCGCGATGTTCGCCGAGCTGCCACCGGGTTCCAAACTGGTCCGCCACCGCGACCCGTACGCCGGTTCCTACCGTTATCACCTTGGCCTGGAAACGCCGAACGATGCCGGTTGCTACATCAACGTCGATGGCGAAAGTTATCACTGGCGCGACGGTGAAGCGGTGATATTCGACGAGACCTTCATTCATTACGCTGAAAACACCACCGGGCAGAATCGCATCATTCTGTTCTGCGACATCGAGCGACCAATGAAATATCGCTGGGCAGCGGCGTTCAATGGCTGGTTCAGCCGTAACGTGATGTCGGCGGCGGGCGCGCCGAACGATGTGGGCGACAAGACCGGTGGTATCAACCGCCTGTTCGCCCGAATCTACAAGATTCGCCTGCGCGGCAAAGCGCTGAAGAAGCGTAATCGCAAGCTCTATTACCTGGAGAAGTGGGCGATTTTTGCGGGGCTGCTGGCGGTTTTTGTACTGGTCTGAGTTTTGTATTGCGGCGCAGGACGCCTTCGCGAGCAAGCCCGCTCCCACATTTGATCTGTGTCGTTCACAAAACTAATGTGGGAGCGGGCTTGCTCGCGAAGGGGCTAGTACCTTCACCCAATACCTCACTGATACGCCCGCAATCAATCAGCCACGAGAAGTCTTCGTGGCTTTTTTATTCGCCGCCGGTTTCGCCGCCGGTTTGGCTTTGCCAGCCCCCTTGCCACCCAGGCTGCGTTTAAGCAGCTCGGTCAAATCGATAACATCCGCCGTTTTCCGCTCTTCTTCGCCAGTCGCTGTCTCCACATCCTCGATCTTGCCTTCATTGGCCTTCTTCTCGACCAGCGCCATGATCTTGTCTTCAAAACTGTCGCGATAGTCGTCAGGTTTCCAGTCGGCGCTCATGTCTTCAACCAGACGCTTGGCCATGTCAAGCTCACCCTTGGCCAGTTCCGGTTTGGTCACCTCGCTGCCCAACTCAAGCGTGTCGAGGCTGCGCACTTCCGCCGGCCAGCGCAACATCACCAGGACCATCGCCGATTCCAGCGGCATCAGCGCAGCAAGGTGCTGGCGGGTATGCAAGACCACATGGGCGAGGGCGACCTTGTTGGTTTTGCTCAGGGTTTCACGCAACAGCGCATAGACCTTGCCGCCGCGCTTGTCCGGCGCCAGGTAGTAGGGCGTGTCGATGTTTTGCAGGGGGATCTGGTCACTGTCGACAAAGGAAAAGATGTCGATGGTTTGCGTGGACAGCGGATGCGCCGACTTGATCTCTTCCTCACTGAGCACCACGTAACGGCCCTTTTCATACTGCACACCTTTGACGATGTGCTCCTTGGTGACTTCCTTGCCGGTGACCTTGTTCACGCGTTTATAGCCCACCGGTTCCATGCTGCGGCTGTCGAGCCAGTCGAAATCCACCCCTTGCGAAGACGTCGCCGAGACCAGCGCCACAGGGATATGCACCAGCCCGAAACTGATTGCGCCTTTCCAGATTGCCCGTGCCATGGTCGTCTTCTCGTGAGTGATGTTCAGGTGACCGGTGACGCCGTGTAAAAGTTTCAGCGCGCTGCGGCCCGGCCCTGCGGGCGGATCGGCGGTGTGGTCAACTCGTGTTACACCTTGTGAAGCAGGTTTTAGTTAACAAATCCGAACCCCGGGCGTAGCGTGCTATCGAAGGTCCTATCCACGCTGATGTCGAGAGGCTTCCCATGAACAGATTTGTGCTCGGTTGCGCCGCGTTGGCGTTGAGTGGCTTGCTGAGCCCTCTGGCCCAGGCCGGGAGCGCACCGGCAACGCCTTCGTTGCTGTTGGCCCAAAGCCCCACGGGCAATTCCAGCAACCCTTACAACAGCCCGATTCGCCGGGCCAACCCCAACAGCATGCAAGGCACGCAACCCGGCGCGCCGGTCATTCGTGGGCCCAACACCGTGCCCGTGCCACGGCCGCCGACTATTGATAATGGTGGCGTCGGCAACCGTTATCCCCAGGACCGACCAGCTCCCGCCAGCCAGCCGAAATTCATTCCCAACCCACCTCATCGAGACGCGGACACCAGCAACCGTTGAACCGCAGGACAGCGTTCTTGCCAGCCATTCGAACGACAAAAGGAATCGTGCATGTTGCGTAAAACCCTCCTGGCCACCTTCTGCGCCAGCGCACTGATCACCGCTGCAGCGCCTGTTTTCGCGGCGTCGACGCAAGAGCTGAACAGCGAACAGGGCACCCTCGAAGTCACGACGATTGCCAAGGGACTGGAGCATCCCTGGGCCTTGGCCTTCCTGCCCGATCGCAAGGGCATGCTGGTAACCGAGCGGCCCGGCAACCTGCGTGTCGTCAGCGCTGACGGCAAGCTCTCGGCCCCCATTGAGGGCGTGCCGAAAGTCTGGGCCAAGGGGCAGGGTGGTTTGCTGGACGTGGCGTTGTCGCCCGACTTCAAGCAAGACCGCACGGTCTACCTGTCGTATGCCGAAGGTGGCGGCAAGGGCGACAAGGCCGGCACGGCGGTGGGCCGCGGACAGCTGTCCGAAGACCTGACGACCCTCAAAGACTTCAAGGTTATATTTCGTCAGGAACCCAAGCTCTCGGTCGGTAACCACTTCGGCTCGCGGTTGGTGTTCGATCGTGATGGCTACCTGTTTATCACCTTGGGCGAGAACAACGACCGGCCAACGGCGCAGGACCTCGACAAGCTGCAAGGCAAGGTCGTGCGGATCTACCCGGACGGCAAGGTACCGGACGACAACCCTTTTGTCGGACAGGCCGGCGTACGCCCGGAAATCTGGTCCTATGGGCATCGCAATCCACAAGGCGCGGCACTCAACCCGTGGACGGGCACCCTCTGGGAAAACGAACACGGCCCCCAGGGTGGCGATGAGGTCAACATCATCGAGCGTGGCAAGAACTACGGCTGGCCGTTGGCAACTCATGGCATCAACTATTCCGGTGGGCCAATTCCGGAGGCCAATGGCAAAACCGCCGAAGGCACCGTTGCACCGCACCACGTCTGGGAAAAATCGCCGGGGCTCAGCGGCTTGGCCTTCTACGACGCGGATCGGTTCAAGGCCTGGCAGCACAACGCATTTATCGGCGCGCTGGTGAGCCAAGAGTTGATCCGCCTGCAATTCGACGGCGACCGGGTGGTTCACGAAGAGCGATTGATGGGTGAACTCAACAAGCGCATCCGCGATGTACGGCAGGGCCCGGACGGGTATTTGTATGTGCTGACCGACGAGGATGACGGCGTGTTGTACAAAGTCGGCCTGAAATAACCCAATCCCCTGTAGGAGCGAGCTTGCTCGCGAAAAACCCGAGAGCACCGGTGAGTCATCTCGTGCGGCGTCATCGTTGACGACCTTCGCGAGCAAGCTCGCTCCTACAGGATTATGCAAATCAGGAACGGGCATACAAAATCACCGCCGCCCTCAATTTGCCCCGGCCAAAGCTGCTCATTTTCTCAAACTCGGCATGGCTGACCGGCAAATGCTGGCAGTCCATCGGCTGACGATGTTGGCTGTGGTCGACATCCGGGTCGTGCAAATAGACGAACTCATCATCGCAATCGGTGACGATCACCCAATGCGGTGATTTCGAGCGGGTCAGTCGATAACAGCTGATCAGCACCAACGGCTGGCCGCCAGCGTCCAGTAGCCGTGGCAACTCCAACGGCCCGCCGATCACCCGTTCGACGTCGGTGGCTTGCAGCTGTTCTGTGAACTCGTCGTGCACCAAACGCATTACGTCTTTTTTATGCTCATCACGCACACCATCGAGGAACAATGGCCCGGCCATGCTCAATTGCAGGCGCACCCGAAACCCGCGTCTTAACGCGGCCAGCGCCAGGCCTTGCGGGCTGCAACCACCGTGGCCGGAGGTCATGAACACGGTGGTCGCTTCGCGCCAGATCTGCAGTTCTTCGCGGCGCTCCAGCACTCGATCCTGTTGCAGCGCACCCATGGCCATCAACAGGCAGGCCGGGCCGCAGGTGAAATCGGTGGTCTGCGGGTAATACGGCACCTTGATGTTGCGGGAGTCGCGGTGCTGGAGGATGCGTTTTTCCAGGCGCAGCGCGTCGGCATGGTCCTGGTAATAGTCGTGAATCAGCGCGAAACGCCGATAGCCGTTGCGCTCATACAAGGCGATCGCCGCCGGGTTGTCGATTCGCACCTCCAGCCGCAGGTAGGCGCAATCGTGCTCAAGGGCGCAGGCTTCGATGCGTTGCAGCAGTTGCTTGCCCAACCCGCTGCCACGCGCCTGTTCAGCAATGGCGATCGAGTAGAGGCGCGCCAGCGAAGTGCCCCGGTGAAACAGCACCACGGCGTAACCCACCAGGTGTTCGCCGCGCTGGGCCACCAACAGTTGCCCGTGGGCGCGGCTGATCATCCATTGAAAACTGCGACTATTGAGCCGGTCCGTGGTGAAACATTGTTGTTCGAGTTCCAGCAGTGCCGTTAAGTCTTCAACGACCGCCAGGCGAAAAAGCAGATTCATATGACCACCGTAAAAGTTGCGTAACGAAACGAGACTTTCAAAAAACTTCGTGCTTAATAGGAAAGGTCTTGTTCTCCAACGGATCAATCACTATGTCAGCGGTACAGGGTCATTGGCGCGAAGTATCCGAGCAAAGTTTGCCGGCAGCAACTTATTTAAATGACGCAGCTAGAACTTCAAGTCAATTGATTATCATCGTCGAACGCAAGGAAGACTGGGCGTCGTATTTCCCCAGCGAGGACATTGTCAGCGCCCAGGAATACCTTGAGCAGACGCGGGACAGTGAGCAGGGCAAACGGGTTCAGGTGATCAACCTGTGCCGCAGCTACAAGTATCTGGGGCACGGCTATTACTGCTCGTTGCTGGCGGAGGCGCGGGGGCACAAAGTAATACCGTCGGTGCGAACCATCAGCGAGTTGACCAAAAAATCCCTGTACGGCCTGGCCCTGGACGACCTCGATAAACCCTTGGAAAAAGCCCTCAGTAATCATCTTTACAGTGACACCGAAGGTTTTACCCTGACGCTGTACTTTGGCAGGACTAACATCGAACCGTTGCAGGATCTGGCACGTCAGTTGTTCGAAGTGTTCCCGTGTCCGATCTTGTTAGTTGAGTTTCGCCGAACTAACGGTTGGCACATCGAAGGCATAAAGTCCGGCGCCTTGCATAAGTTACGTGAGGATCAGGAAGATCAGTTTGCCAACTCGCTCGACAGTTTCAGTCGCAAGATATGGCGCGTGCCACGTTCGCGCCGACTGGCGCGATATGACCTGGCGATTTTGCACGATCCGCAAGAAGCGTTGCCGCCGTCCAACGCCAAGGCCCTCGATAATTTCGTCCGGGTCGGCAAGACGTTGGGCATCGACGTCGAGCTGATCGAGCGTAAAGACTACGCGCGCATCGCCGAATACGACGGGCTACTGATTCGCGAGACCACCAGCGTCGACAACCACACGTACCGCTTCGCCAAGAAAGCCGAGAGCGAAGGCTTGGTGGTGATGGACGACCCGACATCGATCCTGCGCTGCACCAACAAGGTCTATCTGACGGACCTGCTCAAGAGCCATCAACTGGGCATGCCCGCCACCGAAATTCTGTACAAGGAGCGACCGGAAGATTTCGAACGGGTCGGCGAGCGGCTGGGCTTTCCGCTGGTGTTGAAGATCCCCGACGGCTGTTTCTCCCGTGGCGTGATCAAGGTCGAAAGCCAGCAAGCGCTGCTGGAAGCCACCGCTGAACTGTTCGAACACTCGGTGCTGTTGCTGGCCCAGGAATTCTTCTACACCGAATACGACTGGCGCATCGGCGTGCTCAACCGCAAACCGATCTTTGCCTGCCAGTACTTCATGTCCAAGGGCCATTGGCAGATCTATAACCACAAGGCCAAGGGCCAGGACATCAACGGTGAATGCCGCACGTTGGCGGTTCACGAAGCCCCGCGGGCGGTGGTGGAACTGGCGGTGAAGACCGCGAACCTGATCGGCGACGGCCTCTATGGCGTCGACCTCAAGCAGTCCGGCGACAAAGTGGTGGTGATCGAGGTCAACGACAACCCGAACATGGACGCCGGCATCGAAGACGCCTACTTGCAGGACGATCTGTATTCACTGGTGCTGGAGGAGTTCGTGCGTCGGCTGGAGCTCAAGCGCCGCGGCCAGGCCTGGTGAGCGGCCGATGATCAAGAGTTTCCAACTCAGCAACGGCGCGCTGCACGCCGTAGAACGGCTGGACGCGCAGGTGATGCTGTTCAGCAACCCGGATGCAGCCGAACGGGACCTGCTGCACAGCCATTTCAAACTCGATGAACACGCACTGGCCTCGGCCCTGGACCCTGATGAGGTGTCGCGCATCGAGTTCCATCCCGACAACCTGTTCCTGATCTGGAAACGCCCGGAAAACTACTCCGGCGCCGGCAGCCTGGCCTTCGAAGTATCGTCCTGTGGCTTGCTGTTTTGTCAGCACCGGCTGCTGGTGATCGCCACCGACGACTCGCCGCTCAACGGGCTTGGCATTCGGCAGCCACTGAACACGCCGCTGGATGTATTGCTGCACTTGCTGTTCAACAACATCCATCACTACTTGGGCCACCTGAAGGTGATCAAGTTGGTTGCGCGGGAGTTGCAGCAGAAATTCAACGCCTCGATGCAAAACCAGCACCTGATCCAGATGTTCAACCTCAGCGAAAGCCTGATCTATTACATCAACGCCATTCACAGCAACGGCGCGGTCCTGACCCGGCTGCGCAACCATGCGGAAAAGGAACACTTCAGCGCCGCAGCCATCGGCCTGATCGACGACCTGATCATCGAAAACAACCAGTGCTACAAACAGGCGGAAATCTATTCCACGGTGTTCTCCGGGCTGATCGACGCCCGGGGCAACCTGATGAACAACAGCATGAACAACCTGTTGCGCAAGCTGACGTTGATCAACGTGGTGTTTCTGCCGCTGAACCTGATTGCGAGCATTGGCGGGATGTCCGAATTCAGCATGATGACGTCGGGCACGCCGTGGTGGGTTTCGTATCCGTTGTTTCTCTCGGCGATGATGCTGGGGGCGGGGGTGATGGTGCTTGGGCTCAGGCGCTTGGCCAAGTAAATGAGGTGACTGTCAGGCCGCCTTCGCCAGCAGGCTGGCTCCCACAGTTGACCGTATCCAACAGGAGAATGCGGTCAACTGTGGGAGCGGGCTTGCTCGCGAAAGCAATCTCAAGCGCGCCGCTGCCTATCCTGCAAACCACGAACCACCAGATACAACAACGGCCCGATCGACACAAAAATTGCGGTAATCAACAGATAAGGAACAACCGACCACCCCGACTGCCCACGCTTACGTGCATCGCGATACATCCAGATACCCGCCAGGATTGCCAGCAAGTAAAGATCAATCACCACCTGCGCCGTATCAGGCCGCGACATCAGGCTGATGCCAAAGTCGATCAACGACTGTTCAGCCTGGAGCATCACCGAAACGGTGTAGCCGGCGAAGGCGATAAGGGCTAAGAGGGGCAGGGCGATAGACTTCATGGTGTCCTTCCTTGGGACGATGAGCTGAATCGCCAGCCTACAGAGGCCGGACAAAATTGGCCATTGACTTGCCATTAGCGCCCGGCTAGTTTTCACGCATGACTTCCACCGTATTGCGCTGCCAGCCAAGCATTATTACCGCCATTCCTTATTTGGCGGGCTAGCTCACGACTGCAGCACCCAACCCGCCCTAGAGGCGGGTTTTCATTTTCTGTCTCCGGGGCGCCGACCTTAACCAGGAGATGACCATGAGCAGCATCCAGGCCCAGCAAACCTTGCTGGAGCATTACGTGAAAAAGATCCTTGCCGCGCCCGTGTATGAATTGGCGGTACGCACGCCGCTGCAAGACGCTCCGGCGCTGTCCGAAGCCTTGGGCAATCGGATCCTGCTCAAGCGTGAGGACTTGCAACCGACCTTTTCCTTCAAGATTCGCGGCGCTTTTAACAAGCTGGTGCAATTGAGCGATGAGCAAAAGGCTCGCGGCGTGATCACTGCATCGGCGGGCAATCATGCCCAGGGTGTGGCGCTGGCCGCTCGCGAGCTGGGGATTGCCGCCACTATCGTCATGCCGCGCACGACGCCGGAATTGAAGGTGCTCGGTGTGCGCAGTCGCGGGGCCGATGCGGTATTGCACGGGGAGAGCTTTCCGTTTGCCCTGCAACATGCCTTGAACCTGGCACAGCAAACCGGGCGCACCTTTGTCTCGCCTTTCGACGACCCGGATGTGATCGCGGGGCAGGGCACGGTGGCAATGGAAATCCTGCGCCAGCACCAAGGGCCGCTGGACGCAATCTTCGTCCCGGTGGGCGGGGGTGGCTTGATCGCCGGCATCGCCGCGTACGTCAAATACCTTCGACCTGAGGTCCGCATCGTCGGCGTCGAGTCGGAACATTCCGCGTGTTTGTCCGCTGCGTTAGAGGCCGGTGAGCGAGTCGTCCTGCCGTCCGTAGGCACCTTCGCCGATGGTGTGGCCGTCGCCGAGATTGGCGCTCATGGTTTCGAAGTTTGCCGGTTTTGCGTCGATGAGGTGTTGACGGTCAGCAATGACGAACTGTGCGCCGCGATCAAGAATATCTACGATGACACGCGCTCGATCACCGAGCCTTCCGGCGCACTGGCCGTGGCTGGAATCAAGAAGTACGTGGCGCAAACCGGCGCCCGGGGTCAGACCCTGGTGGCCATCGACTCGGGGGCCAATATCAATTTCGACAGCTTGCGTCATGTGGCCGAGCGCGCGGCATTGTGCGGCGCGCTGGTGTAAGGGGATGCTGGGCTGCCGTGCGCGGCGATTGCAAACTCATCACGGCAAGAATGCAAATTGCAGGGGCGGCAGAGGGCTTTCTTGCAGATTGCATGAGGGTATTTACAACTAGTTACGCTAAACGCTTGATTTGCCGATGAGCTGCACGGCGAAATTCCGGGCATGTTTTATGCTGTAGCTGCTCTTAAGCTGACCGCGGATTTCAGGAGTCGGCGTTGATACTTTATTGGCAGTCTCATATGAAGGAGAGGGTCGCCATGTTTCTTTCTGCCTTGGAACTTCGCAATATCGTTGAAAGCAGTTTTCTGCCCAAACGCTGTCAATGCACGCTGTCGCCGGACCTGTCGATGACCGTAAAAGTGTATGCGGACGGTAAAACCGATCAACTTGATCTATTGGTCACCGGCATCAATGCCAAACGGCTCAATGGAAGTCGCGAGATCAATGACCTGATCGCCGAGTTGCGTTCGGACATGCAGAACAGGACGAATGCAGAGACTTTGCATCCGGATAGAAAAGCTCTGTAACTTACGCCTCTCTATCGACAGTCGCTTGGCCTGGAAAAAAACCAGGCCGAGCGCCAGGTTTCGGTCAGTTCTGCATGCTGCAAGCGTCGGACAACTTCCTGTAGGTGATTTCCGAGGGTTTGCCGTTGGTGTCGATGTACTTCATGTCAGCCTTCACCACTTTGCAATCCAGGGTGTTGGGTTCGGTCAACGAAACGACCTTGCCCACGTTCAGTGGCATGCCGTAATGGTACGACGGGACGGCGGTTTGAGAGGATGTGGTGTCGTTGGCTTGGGCAAGACCGCTAAGGCCGGTGCAGGTGAGGGCGGCGGTGATCCACAATAGGCGCATGTTCATGAACGTTCTCCGGTGCGGACGGAAAGTCAGCTCGACGTAACAAACGTCGAACCTGCCGCACTGGGCGTCAGAGGAGTCTGAGGGCGTGCGGTCCAGTAAAGTGTTGGACCGCGGGATTAAGCGTTGGTTAACCTGGCTGAACGCCACCTGTCGCCCGGCGGGGGCGTCGCAAGGCCATGGGCCGCCATTTTCCGACTAAAGTCGTCTGTGGCCCGTGAAAGCATCCTGCCATCATTGCCGCTCACCCCGAGTGTCCATATCTCCTGGCCAGATACCTGTCCGGGACGAATGCTTTTTTTGGCTTATTGCGCCATGGCGCAAACGCTGCAGTGTTGGAGCTTTTTTTCATGCGTCCCCCCTTTACCCAGATCACCGCGCGCCAGTCATTCGGCTACGGCGCTTTAGTCCTGTGCGCCGGATTTGCCGGGCCGGCAAACGCGAGCGGTTTTATCGATGACACCACGGCAAACATCGAATCGCGCACGGTGTATTTCAACCGCGATTTTCGAGACGGGCACACGACCACCGAGCAGGGCGCGTCGAAACGCGAAGAGTCGGCCGAGGGCTTTATTCTTAATCTGCAATCGGGTTACACCGAGGGCACCGTGGGCTTCGGTGTCGATGCACTGGGCATGCTCGGGATCAAGCTCGATTCCAGCCCCGACAGCAGCAACAGCGGCTTGCTGCCCTCCAGCGGGGAAAACCCGCGAGGCTCGGAGGATCAATACGCCAAGCTCGGGCTGACAGCCAAGGTGCGAATCTCGCAAAGCGTGCTGAAGTACGGCGCGCTGCTGCCGGACGTGCCGCTGCTCAAGTACAACGATGGGCGTTTGCTGCCAACAATGTTCAATGGCGCGATGCTCACGTCCAAAGAGTTCAAGGACCTGACCTTCATGGCGGCGCGCCTGGACAAGTACACCGCCCGGGACTCAACCGATTCCCAGGATATTCGTGTGCATTGCAAGAACAAGCGTTACGCCTGCAACACCACCGCCGACCACTTCGACATGTATGGCTTCGACTACAAGATCAACGAACGCCTCACCGGCCAGTATCACTACGCCGAACTGGAAGACATTTACCGCCAGCATTTCGTTGGCTTGCTCGCTAACCAGCCATTGGTTGGCGGCGTGCTCAAGGCCGATGTGCGTTTGCTCAAGAGTGCCGACAGCGGTGCTGCCCGCGCAGGTTCCATCGACAACCGTGCCTTGAGCGGCATGCTCGGATACGCCATCAGCGGCCACACGTTCAGCGCCGGTTGGCAGCGCATGAACGGCGACAACTCGATGCCGTATCTGGATGGGACCAATCCGTATTTGGTCAACTACGTACAAGTCAACGACTTCGCCGCCGCGCAGGAACGCTCGTGGCAATTGCGTTATGACTATGACTTCAAGGCCATCGGCATCACCGGCCTGAGTTTCCTGACCCGTTATGTGAACGGTGATCACATCAAAGTGCTGGGCAGTGACCAGGAAGGCAAAGAGTGGGAGCGCGACAGCGAGCTCAAGTACGTGGTGCAGAGCGGCCCGTTCAAGAACGTGAGCCTGCGGTTACGCAATGCGACGTACCGGACCAACTACGAGAAATTTGCCCGTGATGTGGATGAGACCCGGGTGATTGTGAGTTACAACTTTTCGGTGTTGTGACCGCAGGGGTTGCGGTCTGAGATAGACCGCTTTCGCGAGCAAGCCCGCTCCCACATTTAACCGTATGCAACATGAGAATTCGGTCAAATGTGGGAGCGGGCTTGCTCGCGAAGAGGCCCTCAAATTCAGCGAAGATCCAGCTGCTGCCGATACGGCAAATCCGGCCCGGTCTTGCTGCACGTCAGTGCCGCCGCCTGCACCGCAAACCGCAGCATCGCATCGATCTGCTCACGGCCCAGCTGCTGCAACCCTTGAATCGAATCCAGCTGCTGCTCCGTCAGCCAGGTAATCAAGGCCGCCTGGAATGTATCGCCAGCCCCGACGGTGTCGGCAATTTTCACCGAGCTGGCCGGCACCGACCACGCACCATGAGCCCGGCTGAACACCGTCGCCCCCTCGCCACCTCGGGTCAGGAACACCAGCTGACAGCGGTGTTGCAACCAGCCGTCAATCACCCGCTCAGGGGCCTGTTCGGGATAGAGCAGGCTCAAATCCTCGTCACTGACTTTGATCAGGTCGGCCAACTCGACCAATGTTGCAATCCGCGAACGCCACAGCTCGATATTCGGTTCAGGGTTGAGCCGCACGTTCGGATCAAGACTGATCAGACGCTTACCACTTTCCCGGCGCACCAACGCCAGCAACGTATCGGCAATCGGTTGCACCACCAGCGAATACGAACCGATGTGCAAACCGCGTACTTCAGGTCCCAACGCCGGCAAATGCTCCGGTTTCAACTGCCGGTCAGCGCAACCTTCACCACGGAAGCTGTAGTGCGGCGAACCGTTGGCACCGACCGCGACCATCGCCAAGGTGGTGGGCGCGGCGAAATCCACCAGGTAGTCCGGACGCACGCCTTCGTCCTGCAGCACTTGCTGTAAGCGTCGACCCAAATAGTCAGTCGATACTCCGGCCAACAAGGCCGAGTCCACGCCCAATCGGCGCAATCCCACCGCGACGTTGAACGGCGAGCCGCCGGCAATTGCCTTGAAGTTCACTTTTGAAGCCAGGCCGCTGGTGTCTTCTTCACTGAAGAAATCGAACAGCGCTTCGCCACAGACCAGATACATAGTTGTTCGCTCTTTAAAGGGTTGCGACATGCTGTTGATAGCGTTCATAAGCCTGCTGACAGGCCGCCACGTTGTCGGCGATCGGCAAGGTTTCACTGGCGAGATCGAGCTTCACACAACGCTCGCAAAGATCCGCCAGGCTAGCCTCGCCTCCGTTTGCCCAGGACGTGCACCACGCCGCCTGAATCGCCGCCCCGAGGGCAGCGGCTTCGCTGTGTTCGGTGCAGATCACTGGCGTGTTCATGATGTCGGCGACCATCTGCCGCCACACCGGACTTTTCGAACCGCCGCCAATCAGGCAAATGCTGCGGCTTTGTAAGCCATTGCGACGCAACAGGTCCAGTCCATAACGCAAACCGAAGGTCGTGCCTTCCACCACGGCGCGGCACAGATTGGCCTGGGTCAGGTTGGTCATCGTCAGGCCCAGCAGGCTGCCGGTGGCATGGGGCAGGGCGGGGACACGCTCACCGTTGAGAAACGGCAGCATGCACACGCCTTCGGCACCGATCGGCGCTTGCTCGACCAGAGCGTTGAAACGTTCGATGTCCAGCTCGAACAACTCGCGAATCACCCCGGTGGCGTTGGTCAGGTTCATCGTGCAAATCAACGGCAGCCAGCCGCCGCTGGAAGAACAGAACGTCGCGACCGAGGCATCCGGGCTGACGTTGGGTTGATCGGCATAGGCGTAGACCGTTCCCGAGGAGCCGAGGCTCATGGTGATCGCGCCGGGTTTTATGTTGCCGGTGCCGATGGCGCCCATCATGTTGTCGCCGCCGCCGCTGGAGACCAGTGCTTGCGGGTTGATGCCCAGATGCTCGGCGATGCCCGGCAGGATCGTGCCGACTGCCTCGTGGGCGTCGATCAGCTCCGGCAGCGCGGCTTGCAGACGCCCGGACGGGTCGATGTCGCGCAGCAGTTGCAAATCCCACTGGCGGGTGCGCACGTTGAAATAGCCGGTGCCCGAGGCATCGCCGTATTCGCTGCAACTGCGGCCGGTGAGCCAAAAATTGAGGTAGTCGTGGGGCAGCAGGATGCGCGCGATTCGGGCGAACACTGGCGGGTGCTGTTCTTGGGTCCAGAGCAGTTTGGACACGGTGTAGCCCGGTGCGATGACCACGCCGAGGCGTTCCAGCGAGCCTTTTTCGCCGCCCAGATGCGCCAGCAAACGCTCGTTCTCCGGGGTGGATTCGGTGTCGCACCAGAGTTTGGCCGGGCGCAGGACCTGGCCTTGGTCGTCGAGCAGCACCAAGCCATGTTGCTGACCGGAGACGCCGATGCCGAGGATGTCCTGGCCGTCGACATTCGCCGCGAGTAAAGCGCGGTGAGTGGCCAGGCGGAAAGCTTCCAGCCATTGGCGGGTGTCTTGTTCGCGGCGGCCGTTGGCTCCGCTGATCAGCGTATGGGCAGCGGCGCCTTGGCCGAGCACCTGACCGCTGATGGCGTCGAGGACGATGGCTTTGGTGCCTTGGGTGCCGCAGTCGATGCCGAGGTACAGGTGTTGGTTTGCCATGGAAGATCCTTGGTGAGTCAGGTCGATCTCGGTGAAGCCATTCGCGGGCAAGCCTCGCTCCTACAGGATTAGTGGCGAGCGAACGACAAAACACTGTAGGAGCGAGGCTTGCCCGCGAAGGCGGCCTCCGTTTCGCTATCGCACTTAAGCCAGCACCCGCTCCAAGGTCCGCGACACCCCAACATCGCGCAAACTATTGCAGCACCACTCAAACGCCGCCACAAACTCCGGCGAACGTGGAATCGCCGCGCCAAAAATCTCCTCAACCGCCAACAACCGCTGGGTGATCAACGCATCATCGGCCACCAACGCCTGACAGAACGCCGCCCGCGGATCCGGAATGGCGTAGGTCTCGCCATTCTCATCCACGCCCTTCAAGTACAACGCCCACGCCGCCACCACCAGCGCTGCACGTTTGGTCTCTCGATCATCGGCAATCAGGCGGTTAATCGTCGGCACCGTGAACTTGGGAAACTTCGACGACCCATCCGAACACACCCGCTCCAGTTGATCGGCAATCGCCTGATTGGAAAACCGCGCCACCAAGGTGTTCTTGTACTCGGTCAAGTCAATCCCCGGCACCTCGGGCAATTGCGGGGTCACGTCCAGGTCCATGTACGCCCGCATGTACCGTACAAACAGCGGGTCGTTCATGGTTTCGTGAACGAAGCGATAGCCCTTCAAAAACCCCAGGTAAGTCAGCGCCAGGTGACTGCCATTGAGCAGTTTGATCTTCATTTCTTCGTAAGGCGTGACGTCGTCGGTGAACTGCACACCGACCTTTTCCCAGGCCGGACGACCGTTGACGAACTTGTCTTCCAGCACCCACTGCACAAACGGTTCGCAGACTACTGGCCAGGCGTCGTCGACCGCATGTTTGTCATGCAGTTGCAGCTTGTGTTCGGTGCTGGTCATCGGCGTGATGCGGTCGACCATCGCGTTGGGAAAACTGACGTTGCTGGCGATCCACTCTCGCAGGTCGGCGTCGCGTAGCGCAGCGAAAGCCAGCAGCGCTTTGCGGGTGACCGCGCCGTTGTGCGGCAGGTTATCGCAGGACATCAAGGTAAACGCTGGTGTGCCCGCGGCGCGGCGCTTGGCCAATGCGGCGCAGAGAAAACCGAACACGGTTTTGGGTGAATCCGGGTACGTCAGGTCGTGCTGGATTTGCGGCAAGTGCGCCATGAACTCGCCGTTGCTGTCGTCGATGCAGTAGCCGCCCTCGGTGATGGTCAGCGAGACGATGCGGATCTCGGGGCTGGCTAGTTTGTCGATCAGCGCCGCCGGGCCGTCTTCGGCCAGCAGCATGTCGCGCAGGGCACCGATGACCCGGACTTCGGTGTCGTTGGTGTCGCCCAGTTCAAACAAGGTGAATAGGTAATCCTGTTCCTTCAAGTCGTCTCGGGCCCGACGGTCTTCGGCGCGCAAGCCGACGCCGCAAATCGCCCAGTCCAGGCCTTCGCCGGTGTTCATCAAGGCGTCGGTGTAATACGCCTGATGCGCCCGATGGAAACCGCCGACGCCGATGTGCGCGATGCCTTGGCGCGTATCGCTGAGGGCGTAGGCGGGCAGGACCACCTCGGGGGCGAGGCGGTTGAGGTTGTGTTTATTCAGTTTCATCACAGGCTCTCTAAATCAGGCTGCAGCGCGCAACGGGCGGGTCAGCGCCACGCCGTCGGCATCGAATAAATGGCAGTGTTCGGCGTCCAGGTGCAGGCTCAAGGCCTCGCCGTAACGGCTGGCCAGATCGCCGCGAACGCGCATGGTCAGCGCTTCACCGGAAGCGGTCACGACGTGGCAGAAGGTGTCGCTGCCCAGGCGTTCGCTGACGTCGGCGGTGACTTGCAGCGTGCAGTCGCCGGTTTGCGCGAGGTTCAGGTGTTCCGGGCGAATCCCAAGGGTCACCGCGCCGCCGACGCTCAGATTGGCACCCGTCAACGGCAGGGTGATGCGGGTGCCGGCGTCCAGCAGCACTTCGCAGCTTTGGCTTTCGATGCGGGTGACCTTGCCTTTGAGGAAGCCCATTTTCGGCGTACCGAGAAAGCCGGCGACAAACAGGTTGGCCGGCTGGTGATACAGGTCCAGCGGCGAGCCGACTTGCTCGATCTTGCCACCATTGAGCACGACGACTTTGTCGGCCATGGTCATGGCTTCGACCTGGTCGTGAGTCACGTAGATCATCGTCGCTTGCAGTTCTTTGTGCAGGCGCAGCAGTTCCAGGCGCATCTGCACCCGCAGGGCGGCGTCGAGGTTGGACAGCGGTTCGTCGAACAGGAAAATTTTCGGGTTACGCACGATCGCCCGGCCGATGGCCACGCGCTGACGCTGGCCGCCCGACAGTTGTTTTGGTTTGCGTTCAAGCATCGGACCCAGTTCAAGGATGCGCGCCGCTTCGCCGACTTTTTTCTCGACTTCCGCCTTCGGCACGCCGGCCAGGTCGAGAGCGAACGACATGTTCTTTTTCACAGTCATGTGCGGGTACAGGGCGTAGGTCTGGAACACCATCGCCAGGTCACGCTTGGCCGGGCTGACTTCGGTGATGTCGCGGCCATCGAGTTCGATGGTGCCGCCACTGACTTCTTCCAGGCCGGCGATCAGGCGCAGCAGCGTGGACTTACCGCAGCCCGAGGGGCCGACGAAGACCACGAATTCCTTGTCGTTCACTTCCAGGTCGATGCCTTTGATGATGGAAAAGCCTTCGAAGCCTTTTTGCAGATTCTTGATTTTCAGGTTGGCCATGATGATGGGCCTCCACGTGTTGTTATTCATTTGAGCGGTGAGGCTTTTCTGTAGGAGCCAGGCTTGCCGGCGAAGGCGATTTGACGGACGCCTTCGCCGGCAAGCCTGGCTCCTACAGGGGACGGCCCATTTATTTCACGGCACCAAACGACAGGCCGCGCACCAGTTGTTTCTGGCTGATCCAGCCGAAGATCAGGATCGGCGCGCAGGCCAGGGTCGAGACCGCCGACAACTTGGCCCAGAACAGTCCTTCGGGACTGGAGTACGAGGCGATCAACGCGGTCAGCGGCGCCGCTTTCGACGAGGTCAGGTTCAGCGACCAGAACGCTTCGTTCCAGCACAGGATCAGCGACAGCAGTACCGTGGACGCCAGGCCGCCCTTGGCGATCGGCAGCAGCACGCGGACCATTTCCTGCCACAGCGTGGCGCCGTCCAGGCGGGCGGCTTCGAGGATGTCCTTGGGGATGTCCTTGAAGTAGGTGTAAATCATCCAGACCACAATCGGCAGGTTGATCAGCGTGTAGATCACGATCAGCGCGATGCGCGTATCGAGCAGGCCGAAGCTCTTGGCCAGCAGGTAGATCGGCATCAGCACGCCCACCGGCGGCAGCATCTTGGTCGAGAGCATCCACAGCAGCGTGCCTTTGGTGCGCTGGGTTTCGTAGAACGCCATCGAGTAGGCCGCCGGCACTGCGATCAGCAGGCACAGCGCCGTTGCGCTGAACGAAATCACCACCGAGTTCCAGGCGAAGCTGAAGTAATCGCTGCGCTCGTTGATGTGCAGGTAGTTCTCCAGCGTCGGCGTGAAGATGAACTGCGGCGGCGTGGCGAAGGCGTCGATTTCGGTTTTGAAACTGGTCAGCACCATCCAGAAGATCGGGAAGAAAATCAGGATCGCGATGGCCCAGGCCAGCGTGCCCAGCAGCAGGCTTTGCAGACGGCGGGATTGTTGAAGAGTCATGGCGCAGGCCTCAGGCTTTGTCTGTCAGGTTTTTGCCGATCATGCGCACCAGCACGATGGCCGCGATGTTGGCGATCACCACCGCGATCAAGCCGCCGGCGGACGCCATGCCGACGTCGAACTGCACCAGCGCCTGGTTGTAGATCAGGTACGCGAGGTTGGTCGAGGCGTAGCCCGGGCCGCCGTTGGTGGTGGTGAAGATTTCGGCGAACACCGAGAGCAGGAAGATGGTTTCGATCATCACCACCACTGCAATCGGCCGCGCCAGATGTGGCAGCGTCAGGTGCCAGAAAATCGCGACCGGGCCGGCGCCGTCGAGGCGTGCGGCTTCTTTCTGTTCCTGGTCGAGGGACTGCATGGCGGTCATCAGGATCAGGATCGCGAACGGCAGCCATTGCCACGACACAATGATGATGATCGACAGCAGCGGGTAATGCGCCAGCCAGTCCACCGGCTGCGCGCCGAACAGTTTCCAGACGTAGGCGAGAATCCCCGACACCGGATGGAAAATCAGGTTCTTCCAGATCAGCGCGCCGACCGTGGGCATGATGAAAAACGGCGAAATCAGCATGACCCGGACGACGCCGCGACCGAGGAACTCACTGGCCTCCAGCAAGGCACTGATCAGCACCCCGAGCACCACGCTGATCAGCAGCACGCTGCCCACCAGCAACAAGGTGTTGGTGGCGCCGGGCATGAAACCCGAGTCGGTCAGGAAGTAAGTGAAATTCTCCAGCCCGACGAACTCGTTCTCGCCGGGGTTGAGCAGGTTGTAGCGAATCACCGAGAAGTAGAGGGTCATGCCCAGCGGCACGATCATCCACAGCAGCAACAACGCCACCGAAGGGCTGACCAGAAACCAGCCGGGGTTACTCAACCGGCTTTTACGCACCGGTTGGGGAATGTCCATGTGAGCTTTGGCAGTTGAAATATTCATGGCGATAGAACCGAATAAGAACAGGCAGGTGAAGATCAACGCATCTCTGTAGGAGCGAGGCTTGCCCGCGAAGGCTGCTTGTCTGACACACCGCTTTCGCGGGCAAGCCTCGCTCCTACAGGGGGATGCGGGTTACTTGGGGTAACCGGCGCGCTTCATCTCACGTTCGGTGGTTTGCTGGGCGGCGGCCAGGGCCTGGTCGACCGTGCTTTGACCAATCAGCGCTGCCGAGAACGACTTGCCCACCTGGGTGCCGATGCCCTGGAACTCAGGAATGGTCACCAGCTGGATGCCGATGTACGGCACGGGCTTGACGCTCGGTTTGCTCGGGTCGGCGGCTTTCAGCGACTCGAGGGTCACTTTGGCGAACGGCGCGGCGCTCATGTAAGCCTCGCTGTAGGTCGAGGCCCGAGTGCCTGGCGGGACGTTGGCGATGCCGTCCTTTTCGGCGACCAGCGCGCCGTATTCCTTGGAAGTGGCCCAGGCGCTGAAGGTTTTCGCGGCGTCCTTGGCCTTGGAACTGGTCGGGATCGCCAGCGCCCAGGAATACAACCAGGCCGAGCCTTTGTCGGTGGTTTCATGCGGCGCGTAAGTGAAGCCGACGTGGTCGCTGACCTTGCTTTGGGTCTTGTCGGTGACAAAGGAACCGGCAACGCTGGCATCGACCCAGATTGCGCATTTGCCGCTGTTGAACAGCGCCAGGTTCTCGTTGAAACCGTTGCTCGACGCCCCCGGCGGGCCGGATTTCTTCATGGTGTCGACGTAGAAATTCAGGGCGTTTTTCCACTCCGGCCCGGTGAATTCCGGCTGCCACTTCTCATCGAACCAGCGCGCACCGTAGGCATTGGCCACGGTAGTGATCAGCGCCATGTTCTCGCCCCAGCCGGCCTTGCCGCGCAGGCAGATGCCGTACTGTTCTTTATCTTTGTTGGTGAGTTTGCTGGCGAACTCGCCGATCTGGGTCCAGGTCGGACGCTCGGGCATGGTCAGCCCGGCATCCTTGAACAGGTCGGTGCGGTAATAGGTGATCGAGCTTTCGGCGTAGAACGGCAGGGCGTAGAGCGATCCCTTGACCGACAGGCCTTCACGCACCGACGGGAATACGTCGTCGAGCGCGTAGCTGGCGGGCAAATCCTTCATCGGCTCCAGCCAACCCTTGGCACCCCAGAGTGCGGCTTCGTACATGCCGATGGTCAGCACATCGAACTGGCCGCCCTGAGTGGCGATGTCGGTGGTCAGGCGCTGGCGCAGGACGTTTTCCTCCAGCACCACCCAATTGAGCTTGATGTCCGGGTGCTCGGCCTCGAAGGTTTTCGAGAGCTTTTGCATGCGGATCATGTCGCTGTTGTTGACGGTGGCGATGGTCAGGGTCTGGGCGCCGAGGCTGACGCTGCTGAGGGTCATGCAGGTGAGGGCAAGCAGAGCTTTTACAGAAGGTTGCATCGTGCACTCCTTTTCTGCACCCGGCGGGTTACAGAAGGACAGTTATTGTTTTTGTGTCTTCCGATGACAGGAAGAATGTGCACTGATTACAGCCTTCAATTGACGACGTGACAAATCATCCATCGCACTTCAATCGATACTATTTTGCACTGGTGTTTTAGGTGGGAGGTGCAGGGACAGGCTTTACAGGAGGGAATGGATATCCATTTTGTATAGGTTTGAGGGCCTCTTCGCGGGCAAGCCTCGCTCCTACAGGGATTGCGCAGCGTCTGTAGGAGCGAGGCTTGCCCGCGAAGGCGATCTAAAGATCAACTCAAGACCAAACGTCTTAACCGAGGTTTTGCTCGGTCAACCGCTGCACCGCCAACCGCCGGTAATGCGACGGCGTCATGCCCTTGAGCTGCTGAAACCGTCGATTGAAGTTGGAGATATTGTTGAACCCCGACTCGAAGCACACATCCGTCACCGGCTTATCACCATCGGCCAGCAGCTCACAGGATTTGCTGATACGCAGGCGATTGACGAACTCGATGAAGCAGCGCCCGGTGGCTTGCTTGAACACCCGGCTGAAGTAGGTCGGCTTCATGCCCAAATGCTCGGCCACTTCTTCCAGCGACAAGTCCCGCGCGTAATGCGCAAAGATGTAATCCACGGCCCGGTTGGTCCGGTCGATATTGTGCTCGTCAGCCAGTTGCGGCGTCGTCGCACCCGACAGCAACTGATAATCGTCAGAGGCCGCGAGCAACTCCAGCAGAATGAAAAAGTGCCCGAGCCGGGTCACGCCTCGGGTATCGGCAATGCGCTGCATCAGCGTCATCGCCTGGCGGATAGTGCGCTTGCAGCGGAACTCGATGCCGTACTGCGCACGCTCCAGCAAGGGCGCCAGCGCCTTGAGTTCGGCGAACACCAGGTGGCCGCTGTCGAACAACTCGTCCGTGAAATTGACCAGCATGTCGCGCTTGGGCACCACTTCGTCTTCGGCCACCTGGCTGATCCAGTTGTGCGGCAGGTTGGGGCCGGTGAGGAACAGGCTTTCAGGGTAGAAGTTGCCGATGTAGTCGCCGATGAACACCTTGCCGGAGCTGGCGACGATCAGGTGCAACTCGTATTCCTTGTGGAAATGCCAGCGCACCAGCGGGCAGGGGAAGCCGTGCTGGCGATAGATGATGGACAACCCATTGTGGTCGTCCATCAATTCGTAGGAAGGGTCGGTGACTCTGGCGGTTCGGGACATGTCGGGGCGCTTTTGTTGTTATCGCACCTTGATCATGCCCCTATCAAGGCGAGCAATGCCAGCTTACCGATGCAAAAATCGAGGTGAACCTGGCCGCTCATGCAGGGCGTGTCCGTAGACCGCTTTCATGCTGCTGGCGCTCCAGCAGTAACGGACGATCTCGGATTCGTCGAAAAAATCGGTGCTGATGATGCTGCAGCGCGTCACCCAGGTTCCCGTGGTGTTGAACCACTCGTTGATACGGTGCTTGATGTCTTGAGGCCCGCCGAGCAAGGAATAGCAGGTGGCCGACAGTGACCATAAAAACGTTTCGCGCGGCACCCGCTCAAGCGTTGACGCGATGTGGCGTTGCAGCTCGGTGGTGGAGGTGAATGTCTGCCCATGCCACCGGTGTGAGATGGCCGGCCAGAAGTATTCACGGTCCAGTTGCGGATTGAAGGAGGCGGCCATGACGATCCGGCGAAGTGCGCTGGATCGCTTGAGCACCGCCACGGTACTCAGCTCGTCGCGGGACAGGATGATTCGTTGGCCGAGGCGGCGCACCAGCCAATCACTGAGCTTTTTGTGATTGAACGGCTTGTCGCCATCACCCAATTGATGAAAGTCCAGCACGATGAATTCATCCGGGTTTCGATCGAGGAAGGGCAGCAGCGCATCGATCAAGTCTTCCAGGACGCGACCCGACTGATAGCCATTATGGTGAAAGTAAAACACCGGCTCAGGGCCTTCGGTATAGCCCAGGCGTATATCGAAGGCCCGTGCGCCATTCTCCAGTTGCCAGGCGAATGTATCGTTCTGACAACTTATCCAGTTCCCCAACAGCGCTTCTTGTTTGGGCGCCTTTTTATCCATGCCCGCGTTATGAGCGCAGGGCCAGACAATATCGCTGAGTTTGAGTTTGTCGATGTCCAGGACTCTGCTCATCCAGTTATGTTTATCTCTCATTACTGTTTTTTTATCAGTCATTGTTCTTCCTTTTTCTGAGCAAACCCTTCCATGGAAAAAGTGGCTTCAGGGTGCATGAAGCCTGAAATTACCTGACGGACAAAAACAAGGGTGTTACTTATTTACTGCGTTGTTGAGCCTTGCGTATGTTAGCGGCCCGGCAGTTGTACACCAGGCGGGACTCTTCAAAAAAATCCGCATTGATCACGCTGCACCCGTAAACCCAGTGGCCGGCCTCGACATCGAACCAGCGATCGAGGTGTTCCTTGATGTCCACGGGCCCCAACGCGATGCTATAGCTGGTGGCGGAGAGCGACCAGGGCATCGATCCGGACGGCGGGCTTTTCATCACTCGGGTGATGTGCGCTTCCAGTTCATCGACACTGGTATCGCCGATGCCGCTCCACTGATGCTCGACTTTCGGCACAAACCAGTCCCTGTCCAACGCCCAATGGCGCTCTGCCGCCACCCATACTCGCTGAACCGCATTGGCCTGTTTCAACTGGCCGAGACTCAGGTGCCGGTTGCTCGAAGGAATGATTCTCGGCCCAAGATGTGCCAGTAAAAACCGATTGAACTCTTGATAGTCGAAGGCGGTGTTGGCGGGTTCCAATTTGTGAAAATCAAGCAGTACAAACTCGTCGGGGTTCTCCTGGAGAAAACGCATCAACTGCATGATCAGGTTTTCCATCGATCGGGATGACCGTACGCCGTTGTGCTGAAACCAGAACGTGCCTACGCCTCTGGAATCCACGTCGTACTCGACCCGGACATCCAGCGCGCGGGCGCCGTTTTGCAACTGCTCGTAAAAAGAGTTGTTCTGGCACGCTGTCCAGTGCGCTAAGCCGGGCGCTGCGTAAGTTGCCTTGCGGTCGACGCCGCTATTATGGGCACCGGGTAAAATCAAATCGCCAAGGGCCAATGAATCCATGTCCAGCGTGGAGGCCATCCATTGACTCGGCTCATAGTGTTCTAATGCTGTATTGCTCATGAATGCATCCTTGCATTTATTAATGGCGCGACTGTTTGTAAGCGCCGGGCTAAAGTGGAAAAGTGAGCGGTAGTTATAATTGCCAGGAACTAAAATGCCAAATGCCGACTTGATACAGTAAGTATCAAGTCGGTGTGAAAGTTGCTGTTCGGTATAGTGAGTCTGGATCTAAGCGGTGATTAGAGAGCTTCTATCGGATTGCGATTCTTGGCTTCAATCCACTGCGCCATGTACTGAGTACTTTTATGGTGATGGTGGCGCAACATACTGCCGGTGAAATTATCCATTCTTAGTTGCACAAGATGCTGTTGGCAATCCATCAACCTGTCAATCAGTGCCGGGCCGTGTACGGATTGCTGGTAACGGCTGGCCAACAGGGGATGCGCCTGAGAGTGGGCGATCAGCCATTGAGCCTTGTCGTCATGCAGGCGAACGGCGTTATCGGCGAACTCGCGGGCTGTCCGGGTAATCGCCCCGGGCCAGGCTTCGTCGCCATACATGGCTTCGGCGCCAATCGGCGTGGTGACATTCGGCGTGCCGCAGAGCATTGCATCGACAATCTTGCCTTTGACCCCCGCACCGAAACGCAGTGGTGCCAGGCACACGCGCGCCGCCGACATCACTTGCAAGGCGTCTTCGGCCCAGTTCATCACATGAAAACCCTGGGCGGGGTTGTGCAAAGCGGTGGCCTTGGGCGGGGTGTAAGCACCGTAGATATGCAACTGAGCAGCGGGCAATCGCTCGCGGATCATTGGCCAAATGGCCGTCTTCAACCAAAGCACCGCATCCCAGTTGGGCGCATGGCGGAAGTTGCCGATGTGCAGAAAATTCGCCCGGTCTTCAAACGCCACGGACGGCTCGCTCGGCAGATCAACCATCAGCGGGCACCAGAACAACAGGCTGCGTGGCACCTGGAATTGCTCGACCAGTATGTCGATTTCCACTTCGGAGACCATCAGCGTCAGGTCGCAACGATACATCGCCGCGATCTCCCGTTTGGCCAGATCCATGTCGGCCATGAACTCGAATTCTTCACGCAACGTCGGCGCGAAAAATTCGCTGAAATCGTTGGCGTCTTCACTGGCCTTCAAACGCTCCTTGAGGCGCTGATGCCGAGCATGCCGCAGGCTTTGCAGGTCACAACTCTCAAGCACGCGCAGCGCTTCGGGGCAGTGCTTTTCGACGCGCCAGCCAAACTGTTCTTCCATCATGAATTGATCGAACAACACGATGTCCGGGGCCAGTTCGCTGATGAAGGTGTCGAAACTGCTGTTGTTCAGCTCGATCGGCACTTCACGGATGCCCAGTTCCGTCAGGTCGGCCTTGTGTTCACCGATCCCGGCCGGGCTGCTGAACGTAATGTCCCAGCCCTGTTGCCTGAAACTCTCGAGAATTTGCATCACATGCCCACTGGCCGCTGAAGAGCGCGGCTCGGGCCAGACGTAACCAATGACCAGGACTTTGGTTGCGCGGGGCTGAATCATCACGGAATTTCCTTGAAACGGGCAGGGGCGGCGAAAAACGGGGCGCAATTAAACCACAGCCGATCGAGATCTTGCGTGCGCTTGAGCGGGTATCAGGACGACGCGAGCATGCCTTTGACCTTGTCGCGCAACTGATCAATGGAGAACGGTTTGCCAATAACCTGCATGCCTGCGGGTACGTCAATGCTTTCGGCATAGCCGCTGGCGAACAGAATCGGCAGTTCGGGACGCAGCATGCGCGCCTGGGTGGCCAGTTCACGGCCGTCCATCACTGGCAAGCCGACGTCGGTCATCATCAGATCGATGTACTGGTCTTCGTCATTGAGAAACTCCAGCGCCTGTTCGCTGCCGTCGGCCTCAAGCACCTTGAATTCCAGCTCCTCCAGCACATCGACGATCAGCATGCGCACAATGGCGTCGTCTTCGACTACTAGGATGATGGACGCGTCGGAGGACATAGTAAGGGTTCCCAAAGATTGAAATTCGCGTTGGCCGGTCGATCGAAATCACCGGGCTCTTGCATGAGTAAGTGGCGGATCCCGACAAGTTCCCGGCGCTTTACAAAAAAGAATAGCCGCGCAAGAGGCGGCAAGGATAACCGCTCCCTTGCACCGTCGCTGGGGAATGTAGGATTTTGCGCGAAAATCTGTCAGATAGTTGGATCAATGTGCCACTTTTGGGGCAAACTCCCTGGTTTTCAACAGTTCGACAAGGCCACCCCATGACCTCCGCGTCTTCGGTTGATGAGCAACGATTCCGCAAACTCTTGAGCCGTAACATCAGCCTGCCGCTGGGTGTTGGTGTCATCAGCGCGGTTTTCTTTATTTCCCTGATCACCTATTTGCTGTCGACGATCCAGTGGGTCGAGCACACGGACCGGGTGATCAATAACGCCAATGAAGCGATAAAACTGACAGTCGATCTGGAAACCGGCATGCGCGGTTTCCTGCTCAGCGGCGACGACACGTTTCTGCAACCCTACGAAACGGCCAAGCCGAGAATCGCGGTTGCCCTCAAGACCTTGCTTGAGCTGACGGCGGACAACCCGGTCCAAACCGACCGCCTGAACCGCTTGAAAGCCCTGCAGCAGGACTGGGCCAATTACGCGCAAAACATGATCGACTTGCAACGCAGCGGCGGCGATTACCGCAGTGTGGTCAAGGCCGGGCAGGGCAAGCGCTTGACTGACGAGATCCGCAAGCAATTCGAAGAAGTGATCGACATGGAGCAGCAGTTGCGCGCCGCGCGCAACGAAGACGTGCGCCGCACCACGGTGTGGAGCATTGGCCTTTATCTGTTGTTCATCGCCGGTATCAGCGCGATGCTCGCCTACATTGGCCGTCGGGACCTGCTCAATCTGTCCAACAGTTACAGCGCCAACCTCGCCGCGCAAAAGGCCAGTGCCCTGCGACTGGAGCAACAAGCCTGGCTGCGCAACGGCCAGACCGAACTGGCCGAGCAAGTGCTGGGGCAACTGTCGCTCAATATACTGGGCCGCAACATCCTGCAGTTTTGCGCGCAGTACCTGGGCACGGCCGTGGCGGCTATTTATGTGCGCGAAGATCATGGCGGCCTCAAGCGTATCGCGGCCTACGGTTTCTCCCGTGAACAGGAAGCGCTTGAACAACAGATCTACAGTGGCGAAGGGATTGTCGGCCAGGCGGCACAACAGGCTCGTTTGATTCGTCTCGACGAGGTGCCGAGCGGCTATTTCAAGGTCAGCTCCGGCCTCGGTGAAGGTCTGCCGCACAGTGTGCTGGTGGTGCCGACTAGCGACGACGACCGGGTCAATGGCGTGATCGAGCTGGGCTTTTTGCGCACGCTGGATGACCGCGACATCGAATTGCTTGAACTTATTGCCGGCAACATCGGCACCTCCATCGAAGCCGCGCGCTATCGCCAGCGCTTGCAGGAAGTGCTGGCCGAAACCCAACAGCTCAACGAAGAGCTGCAAGTCCAGCAAGAAGAACTCAAGACCGCCAACGAAGAGCTGGAAGAGCAGTCGCGGATTCTCAAGGAATCCCAGGCGCATCTGGAAACGCAGCAAGTCGAACTGGAGCAGACCAACGAACAGCTCGCCGAGCAGGCCCAGATCCTGGCCGAGCAACGCGACACCGTGGACCTGAAAAACACCGAACTGAATCAGGCCCAACTCCTGCTCGAAGAACGCGCTGAAGAGTTGCAGCGTTCGAGCAAGTACAAGTCCGAATTCCTCGCCAACATGTCCCACGAACTGCGTACGCCGTTGAACAGTTCGTTGATCCTGGCCAAGTTGCTGGCGGAAAACCCCCAGGAAAACCTCACCGCCGAGCAGGTCAAGTTTGCCGAGTCGATCTATTCCGCGGGCAATGATTTGCTCAACCTGATCAACGATATTCTCGACATTTCCAAGGTCGAGGCCGGCAAGCTTGAGATGCGCCCGGAGAACACCAGCGTCGCGCGCCTGGTGGATGGCTTGCGGGGAATGTTCGAGCCCTTGGCGGCGGACAAAAAACTGGATTTCCACGTGGATGTGCAGGCCGGTGCGCCGCTGATGATCTTCACCGACCGCCAGCGCCTGGAGCAGGTGATCAAGAACCTGTTGTCCAACGCGGTGAAGTTCACCGAAAAGGGGACGGTCAGCCTGAACGTGGCCACGCAGCCGAACGAAGGCATCGCGTTTGTCGTACGCGACTCCGGGATCGGTATCGCGCAGGAGCAGCAGGAAAGCATTTTCGAGGCGTTCCGTCAGGCCGATGGCACCACCAATCGCCGTTACGGCGGCACCGGCCTGGGCTTGTCGATTTCCCGTGACCTGGCCGCGTTGCTGGGTGGGTCCATCAGCGTCACCAGCGAACCGGGGCAGGGCAGTGTGTTCACCCTGGTGCTGCCGCAGCAGTACGTTGAACCGGGCGATGTGCCCATTGAACCGATGAGAGCCTCGCCGGTTGCCGTGACACCCAGGGTGGCTCCGGTCGCGTTGGTGCCGCTGATTGCCGAAGTCGATATCCCCCGTTTCGACGACGATCGTGGTCGTTCACCCTTCGCCACCCGCTGCATTCTGGTGGTGGAAGATGAGCCGAACTTTGCGAACATCCTCTACGACCTCGCGCATGAACTGGGTTATCAGTGCCTGGTCGCGCACGGTGCCGACGAAGGTTACGACCTGGCCAGGGAGTTCATCCCGGACGCCATTTTGCTGGACATGCGCCTGCCGGATCATTCCGGCTTGACCGTGTTGCAGCGCCTGAAAGAACACGCCGAAACCCGGCACATTCCGGTTCACGTGATTTCTGTCGAGGACCGCGTCGAGGCGGCGATGCACATGGGCGCCATCGGCTATGCGGTCAAGCCGACCACCCGCGAAGAGCTCAAGGACGTGTTTGCCCGTCTCGAAGCCAAGCTGACCCAGAAGGTGAAACGCGTCCTGCTGGTGGAAGACGACGACTTGCAGCGCGACAGCATTGCCCGGTTGATCGGTGATGAGGACATCGAGATCACCGCGGTCGGCCTGGCGCAGGATGCGCTGGAGCTGCTGCGCACGACGATTTTCGATTGCATGATCATCGACCTGAAACTGCCGGACATGCTCGGCAACGACCTGCTCAAGCGCATGTCCACCGAGGATATCTGCTCGTTCCCGCCCGTGATCGTCTACACCGGGCGCAACCTGACCCGGGACGAAGAGGCTGAACTGCGCAAGTATTCGCGCTCGATCATCATCAAGGGCGCACGCTCGCCGGAGCGCTTGCTGGATGAGGTGACACTCTTTCTGCACAAAGTCGAATCCAAGTTGTCCCATGAACGGCAGAAGATGCTCAAGACCGCGCGCAGCCGCGATAAGGTCTTCGAGGGTCGCAAGGTGCTGCTGGTGGACGACGATGTACGCAACATCTTCGCCCTCACCAGTGCGCTGGAGCAAAAAGGCGCAGTCGTGATCATCGGCCGGAACGGTCGTGAGGCGATTGAAAAGTTGAATGAAGTCGAGGACATCGACCTGGTGCTGATGGACGTGATGATGCCGGAGATGGACGGCTACGAGGCCACCATCGAGATCCGCAAGGACCCGCGCTGGCGCAAGCTGCCGATCATTGCGGTGACGGCCAAGGCCATGAAGGACGATCAGGAACGCTGCCTGCAGGCCGGTTCCAACGATTACCTGGCCAAGCCCATCGACCTGGATCGCCTGTTCTCGCTGATTCGCGTGTGGTTACCGAAGATGGAACGCATCTAGTGGAACGTATTTAGTGGAAAAGAACACCGAAATCGAATTGCGGTTGTTGATCGAGGCGATCTACCTCAAATACAGCTATGACTTTCGCGACTATTCCGGCGCTTCGATCAAGCGCCGGGTCCAGCATGCGTTGAGCCAGTTCGAGTGCGCCACCATTTCGGCGTTGCAGGAGAAAGTGCTGCACGATCCGACGGCGTTCATGCAGTTACTGCAATTGCTGACGATCCCGGTCAGCGAGATGTTTCGCGATCCTTCGCACTTCCTGGCGATCCGCAAGGAAGTGGTGCCGCTGCTCAAGACCTATCCGTCGATCAAGATCTGGATTGCCGGTTGCAGCACCGGTGAAGAGGTCTATTCGATGGCGATCTTGCTGCGCGAGGAAGGCTTGCTCGATCGCACCATCATCTACGCCACCGACATCAATCCGCGCTCGCTGGAAAAAGCCAAGCAAGGGATTTTCTCAATGGAGAATGTCCGCGCCTACACTCATAACTACCAGCAGGCAGGTGGCCAGCGTTCGTTCGCCGACTACTATACAGCGGCGTATGGCTACGCCATTTTCGACAAGACGCTGTGTGAGAACGTGACCTTCGCCGATCATAGCCTGGCGACCGACAGCGTGTTTTCAGAAACTCAATTAATTTCGTGTCGTAATGTGTTGATTTACTTCAATAAAAAACTTCAGGATCGTGCGTTTGGTTTGTTTCACGAGTCCCTGTGTCACCGTGGATTTTTAGTGCTGGGCAGCAAGGAGACGCTGGATTTTTCGGCCTTCGGCAACCAGTTCGAGCCGTTGGTCAAACAAGAACGGATTTACCGTAAATCATGAACAATGCTGTGGGTCTGCCTACTATAGAAGCGATTGTGATTGGCGCCTCGGCCGGTGGCGTAGAGGCGTTGCTGAACATTCTCAGCCCACTGCGCAAAGGTTTCGGGTTGCCGATCATGGTGGTGTTGCACCTGCCAGACGCGCGTCGCAGCCATCTGGCTGAAGTCTTCGCACGGCGCGTGTCCATGCCGGTCCTGGAAGCCCATGACAAGACGCGGGTCGAAGCCGGAACGCTGTATTTCGCCGCGCCCGGTTATCACTTGTCGGTGGAGCAGGACCGCAGTTTTTCCTTGAGTCTGGAACCCCGCGTGCACTATTCGAGACCCGCCATCGATTTTCTCTTCGAGTCTGCCGCCGATGCCTATGGCCCGGCCTTGGCCGCCGTGTTGTTGACCGGCGCCAACCAGGATGGCGCCCGCGGCCTGGCGCAGGTCAAGCGCCGTGGCGGCCTGACCATCGTGCAGGACCCGGACGAAGCCCAAGTCGCGACCATGCCCCTGGCGGCCCTGGATATACACCAGCCAGACCATGTTCTCCCTATACACGGCATTGGCCGTCTGATTGTCGAGCTGGAACGAATAGCATGCTAAGTGACATCCAAGCCAAACTGCTGATCGTCGACGATCTGCCGGAGAACCTGTTGGCACTTGAAGCGCTGATCAAGCGCGAAGACCGTACGGTCTATAAGGCTCTTTCGGCTGACGAAGCCTTGTCGCTGTTGTTGCAGCACGAATTCGCCATGGCCATTCTTGATGTGCAGATGCCAGGCATGAACGGCTTTGAGCTGGCCGAGTTGATGCGCGGCACGGAAAAGACCAAAAACATTCCGATTGTCTTCGTCAGTGCCGCCGGACGTGAGTTGAACTACGCGTTCAAGGGCTACGAAAGCGGCGCGGTGGACTTCCTGCACAAGCCGCTGGATATCCATGCGGTGAAGAGCAAGGTCAATGTGTTCGTCGAACTCTATCGCCAGAGCAAGGCGATGAAGCAGCAGGTTGAAGCGCTGGAGCAGAGCCGCCGCGAGCAGGAGGCGCTGCTCAAGCAATTGCAGAGCACCCAACTCGAACTGGAGCAGGCGGTGCGCATGCGCGATGACTTCATGTCCATCGTCGCCCACGAAGTGCGCACGCCGCTCAATGGCCTGATCCTCGAAACCCAATTGCGCAAAATGCACCTGGCCCGGGATAACGCTTCGGCGTTCACCCTGGACAAAATGCACGCCATGGTCGACCGCGACGAACGGCAGATCAAAAGCCTGATCCGCTTGATCGAAGACATGCTCGATGTGTCGCGCATTCGCACCGGCAAGCTGTCGATCCGCCCGAAACGCTTCGATCTGTCGGCGCTGGTAAGCGGTTTGCTGCAGAACTTCGCCGCGCAGATCGATGCCGCCGAGTCCTCGGTAACCCTGGACGCCGAGCAACCGGTGATCGGCAGTTGGGACGAATTTCGTATTGAACAGGTGATTTCCAACCTGCTGACCAACGCTTTGCGTTACGGCGCCAAGAGTCCAATCACCGTGAAGGTGTACAGTGACAACCAGCAGGCGCTGGTGGAAGTGCGCGATCTGGGGATCGGCATCAGTGAAGAAAACCAGAAGCGTATTTTCCAGCAGTTCGAGCGCGTTACGGCCAAACACGCCGTCGCGGGCCTGGGCCTGGGCTTGTTTATTTCCGAACAGATTGTGGCCGCTCATGGCGGCTCCATTACCGTCGAAAGCCGGATTGGCGAGGGCGCCTTATTTCGCGTTTGTCTGCCGCTGTAGGAAAACAGCTGGATAAACGCAACCTCTGATCGACCTCACGGTCGTATCAGCAGCTATTGACCGAACAAAGGCTTCCCATGAGTGAAGATGCACAAGACGTCGTATTGATCGTCGAAGATGACCCCTCGATTTTGATGGTGCTGTCGGCCTATCTGTCGGGTGAGGGCTACCGGGTGCTGCAGGCCGAAAACGGCGAGCAGGCCTTCGAAATCCTCGCGAGCAAACCGCATCTGGACATGATGATCACCGATTTCCGCCTGCCAGGCGGAATCTCTGGCGTCCAGATCGCCGAACCGGCCGTGAAGCTGCGACCGGAGCTCAAAGTGATTTTCATCAGCGGTTATCCGCAGGAAATCCGCGAGACCGACAGCCCGATCACGCGCAAAGCGCCGATCCTGGGCAAACCGTTCGATCTGGATGTGCTGCAAGAGCTGATGCAGGAAATGCTCTCGTAAGACCCGTCGGGGAATTTCGGCCCCACACCTGCGGGTGGGAGCTGCCGTGAACTGCGATCTTTTGAAAGGCTTGAAAATCAGAAGATCGCAGACGTGGCGGATGTGACTCACCGGTGGGAGAGTCCGCCGATCAAGCGATGTTTACCCTGGATTCAATCGTCGACGTCAATTCAAGCAGCTGCGCGCAGAGATCTGCGTACTCAGTGGAACAGCTTATGACTTCACCCAAAAAGTCAGAGTTGTCTTGAGGCGTATCCGTGACGCGCTCTCCAGAGTGTTTCGTGTATCGATAGTCTCGTACCTCGATTCCAAGCTCGGCCGCGATCTGCCCAATATCCGGAAGCGCAGTCAAAACCCCTGACGCCGGTGCTTTAATCAGCCGAATACCGGAGTAGCACAGCGGGTCTGGCGACCTCTCTTCGACAACGCCAGTGACAGCCCACCGCACCCAGATCTCCCAGGGATCCAGATGGTTGAACGCCAACGCCGCCAGGTCCCAGATGTGCAGGCCGGCTGGCCGCAAGTTTGTTTCTACTGCGGCAGTGAGTCCGGAGCGCGAGAATATTTCGTTGTGGTAGGCACCGCCGTCTGGCAGCAGTCGCCGTATGTGATTCCCGGCGGCGTTGATCTGACGCCGGACATCCTCTGACAATGGTGCAGGCACAATTTGTTGTATTTCTGCGCGGTATAGCCCTGTTGTCGTGTGTTTCTCCGTTATCCACGAGCATCCCGCCACGTAATCCCAACTGTACTCTTGAGCATTCTCGATCAATTCTTCGACGATGATTCCGCCGTCGTGATAGTGCCTCAAGTCTGACCAGATGACGTCGCAGTGCTCGATGGAGGGTACGACATGGCAACCACGACTGTTTCCTTCGTTCAGCGGCTTGGCGAACGCTCGGCCGCCGAACTCAGCTACAGTGCTCTGGAACTGCGCTTTTGATCGTACGTGAACGCAACGGACAGGTTGGTACCCTGGAACGTGCGCTTTGCTTTGCGCGTCCCGGTTGCGAAAGGCGTACTTGTCGAGGCCTGCAAGTGCATCGTCCGGCGCTATTCCAGCAAGCCCGAAATGCTTGGCCAGTGTCGCGCCAAGCAGCACGCCACGGTCTGAAAAGGGCAGGATGCCGATGGGGTTGAGCTCAAGCCGGTCAAGCTCTGCGCACACCCATCGAGTCGACGTTTCGACGGCTTCCTCCCCGAGGGCGCACGCGACGACTTCATCGGCGGCGTGACGATCGGCTTCTTCGATCTTTTCTGTCACCAGTAGTAACTTCGCATCGAAGAGCTGATGGCAAGCTCGTTGAATCTTGGGGATGTCGTAAATACGGACGTTGTTGTAGCCAACGACGATCAAGCATTTTTCCATGTCGGTCTTGTCCTTTGATTGGGGCGCAATGAACGTATTCGGCTCCGATAGCCGCACGTCAACTAATACTGAGCAGCGGCTCCAAGCCCTCGATTCGTTGTATTCCCAGACCTGGCTGGTCACTCAAGAGAAGCGTATTCATCGACATCGTCGCGCCCCCGATAACGGGGTTGTGAGTGATCAACGCCATAGCGTCCAGATCAATGAACCTGAAATGCCTGCCTGAGCAAAAACTCGCCATTGCCGCGATCGCGATGGGAGACTCCATGAGACATGTCGCCGCACAAATCCTGGCGTGCAGGCGAGCGAGGTCGTAAGCCGATCTTGCGGCGCGGATCCCCCCCAGCTTCATCAGTTTTATGGCGAGCCCGTCCACAATTCCGTGTTTTGCCAGATCGGCTGCGTCAAGTAGCGATGAGCAACTCTCATCCGCCAGCACAGGAATACGCGAGGCGTCGGTGACTCGACCCAGACAGGACCTTTCGGTAAACAGCACAGGCTGTTCTATAAAAGACAGATTCATTCCGCTAGCGTCGACCTGTTCCGCAAATTTCAGCGCATCGTTTTCACGCCATGCCTGATTGGCGTCGACGCCGATTTCAATAGATTCTCCAACCGAGCGACGGATCTCGCGCACCCGTCGAAGGTCGTCCTCAATACCCTGCGCGGAGCCGAGTTTAAGCTTCAAGGTCGTGAAACCGTTGCTGACCGCGGCAGCAGCGTCGCTCACCATCTCATCAAGTGTGTTGTGGGAAATCGAGATGCCCGTGGTTATCTGCTGGTTGTCACCACCCAGGAAACGATAAAGCGGCAGCCCGGCGGCTTGAGCCATAAGGTCGTGTAGCGCTATGTCGATTGATGCCTTTGCGGCCGCGTTCCCGGCAATGGAATGATCCATCGACGTCAGGATCGCTTCAAGCTGCGAAACATCCTTGCCCATCAAGGTGGGTGCCAATACGTTTTTTACGACCGATATTATTGAATCGACGCTTTCGCCGTTCATTCGCAAAGAGGGTGTACCTGCTCCGTAGCCACGCAAGCCGCAATCCGTCTCTATCTCGATGACCACGTCCTCGATGTATTCGACACGGCGAAGGCATGACACAAACGGTTTTCGAAGGGGTATGCGCAGCAAACTGATGGACACTCTTTTAATTCGCATCGTATTTCCTGAGTTTCGGTCGATAAGCCGAGCTTGAATTCAGAATGATCATCACGGCGATCACCATGAAAGCCATCCCGGTCAGTGCCAGGATTGGGCCAGATATGTCCGGAGGGGCGTAACGTGAGACCAGGGCGCTCAGTCCTCCACCAGCCCCGACCGCGAGCTCTTTGATAAAAAGACAATTGTCTTTCGCTCCAAACACGTCCAGGTAGCTGGCAAAACATTCAACTAGCGAGAGCATCAGTACCCACACAAGTGCGCCGGTGAATGTCGCTGCCTGGAAAGGTCCCGGCAGCGCGATTACGCAGAGGCCGCAGAACATTGTCAGCCATGTGGTGATCATCGAAACCCTGTCACCGGTAAACTTGCCCATAACGCTGATAACCGGTTTTTGCAGAATGACGATGAACACGCTGCTGGCCAAAACAACCATTCCATACCACGGGGCGAGTGATCCAGTTGTCGACACGATATATTGCGGCAGCAGGGTAAACGGGCTGTACAGTTTGATGCCCATTGTTAAACCCAGCAGCACACATGCCAATTGAATGGATCGGGACGCGGTGCTTCCTGCGGGTAATTCGACACGGGTTCGAGAGGAAACGATATTTCGAGCCACATACGCGGCCAGTAACAGAAGTATGAAACTTGCCAACGCTATAACAGTGTTACTTTGGTCTGGAATTGAAAGCGCGATGCCGGCAAGGATGACGCCGGAATTTATGGCAACCTTGTTGCGCGCGGCTGCACCAATGTTTTCGGAGGCATACGCTCTAATCAGATAACCCGCCACGCTAACACCGGTCGCCAGGCATATCGCTCCCGCAATAAGAAATATCTGACCGGGGAGCACGAGCAATAACGCACCCAGCGCGGCTAACAATGTGGCTACCAGGATTGCGTCAGCCCTGAAGTGGGCGAAAAAGAACGGCGAAAAAACCAGAAAAAAGCGACTGCCGAAAACAAGTATTGCATTCGAAATGGGATCAAACCAGACGGTAGCGCGACCCAGAATCGTGTAGAGCGAAGTCGCAATAATGAGTCGAACGATGAAGGCTCCTTTCATTGGATATCCTTGTAGTGACGGTAGGCATGCCTCGATGTGTTTCTGGATTTGAAGTGAGGAACGTACTTCTGACTGCTTTAGAGATAAGCGTCATACCCGGGTGCCAAAGACAAATGGTGTCTCGGACCTTTACTACGAAACAACAGGCGGGGAGTTTCGCTGAGCTTGGTCCTCCGTGCATGAGTGGTTGCGGTATGGATGTCCAGATTCAAAACGGGCCGGGCATGCAGCACCTTATGGTTCGCTAAAATAAGAAAGGTACCCGTGGTAGCAGCTGAACAGGTTGGGGTCCATGACGGTATTTGCTGCCTGATCCTTCGAATCAACGGCCTGTCGACAGGGTTGGTTGGCACCATGCGCGCGCCGATATCAGTGTCAACACGGAAGTCGAGGTAAACCTGTATTCCGTAGGTGGGATCGTACTGAATCAGTTTTCGCTCATGGCTTTTCGAAATTTCAACGTTTTTCCCCGATCGAAAGCGTGCGCTCATTTGCGCAAGTTGCCTAAGTTCTGTATCACTAAGACCATCAATTATATTTTTTGCAAGAAAATACTGTGTCGGCGTGCAGGTCTTGTCGCGGCAGACGGTTAGTGCGAGAAGGTCGGTTGATTCAACTTCGTACAGATCATCGGAGTGAGGCGTGATTTCGCCATAACCATTCCCCCAGTTTCGATACCGTTCGGCATTTGTTTTTAGGAATATCGCTTTATGATTTTCATAAGGGTACTTGATGTCCCGAAGATGGAACAACTCGCACAGTGCTTCGTGAACGATAAAGGCGAGACAGTAGTTGTCCGTTCGGAACACGCCTGTCAAGCATACCGCTGAGATGCCATTTTTTCCGACACTGTCAAAGTAAAGCTTGTCGTCTTCACGCAATGTATCGCTGAGCAGGGAAATGAGCTGTAACTTCAATGCGTGATTTGACAGGTTGGGCCGGTGATTTGCCCACCAGACTTCAACCGGGTCACAGATATATCCTACGTCTCGTGTGAGAACTCGCTCATGACGAAGCTGTTCGTGGATGAACTTCGGAGTCAATTCCATTTAAAGTCCCTTTTAAAACGAGTTGAGAGGTATCCATACCTCGCGCAACGCATATAGGTTTGTATCGCGCCGTGGTGCGTAAAAGTTTAAACAGACTACCAAGTGGTTTAACTGTGTCTTGATGTTATTGGAGCTCGCCGCCATTAACTTCGCGTCTAAGGTTGGACCCGAAGGCGAAAGTAAGGCAATACAAAATTAATGTATAAATATTACGGTGCGAAACGGATTCGTCGCGATCAAAGAACGCTAATGAGCGATCCTGGAGGGGGCAGATTCAGCCCCGCGATCCGCTGTCAGATACTGTGCTACCGCTCTAACGCAGCAGTCAGCGCCCGCTATGGGCGCGAAAAGTGAACCTGACCTGCGGGCTCATTGCTGGGGTCGTGAAGCTGCGTTTCAGGCTGGGGAGTACCGTCTCACACACGGATCATCTCCCGCACTTTCGCCGTCAACAGGTCGAAGGTGAACGGCTTGGTGATCATTTGCATGCCCGGGTCAAGGAAACCGCCACGCACCGCTGCGTGTTCGGCGTAGCCGGTGATGAACAGCACCTTGAGCTCAGGGCGGTACTGCCGGCCGATTTCCGCCAGTTGTCGGCCGTTCATGCCGGGCAATCCGACGTCGCTGATCAATAGATCGATGCGTTGCCCGGAATCGAGAATCGGCACCGCGCTATCAGCGTCGCCAGCCTCGACGAAGGCATAACCCAATTCGCTCAACACCGTACTGACCAAGACCCTCACCGCCGGATCGTCCTCGACGATCAACACCGTTTCGCCATTTTGCGCGAACGGCGCGTGCGGCACGTCGACGGGCTTGTCCTGGGGCACGTCGCCGCCGAAACGTGGCAGGTACAGGCTCACGGTCGTGCCTTTGCCTACTTCACTGTCAATGGCTACATGCCCGCGCGATTGCTTGCTGAAGCCATAGATCATCGACAGCCCAAGGCCGGTGCCCTGGCCGATCGGCTTGGTGGTGAAGAACGGATCAAATGCTCGGCTGATCGTGCTTTGTGGCATGCCACACCCGGTGTCGGTGACGCTCAACACCACATAATCACCCGGATCAAGGTTGCTGTGGGCGGCGGTGAAGCCCGAATCCAGATATTGATTGCAGGTTTTTACCGCCAGCTTGCCGCCGTCGGGCATGGCATCCCGCGCATTGATCACCAGATTGAGCAGGGCGCTTTCCAGTTGGTTGGGGTCGGCCTCGGCCACCCACAAGGGTTCGCTGAGCTGCATGTCCAGTTGAATGCTTTCGTTGATGCTGCGTTGCAGCAGTTCGCCCATGGACACCACCAGGGTATTCATTTCCACGGGTTTTGAGTCCAGCGACTGGCGCCGCGAGAACGCGAGCAAGCGGTGGGTCAGGCCCGCTGCACGGTTGGCCGACGTCACGCCGAGATCGATCAGGCTGTCGAGGTCTTCGATGCGCCCACGAGCCAGGCGCCGACGCAGCAGTTCCAAGCTACCGATGATGCCGGTCAGCATGTTGTTGAAGTCGTGGGCAATACCGCCGGTGAGTTGGCCGACCGCTTCCATTTTCTGCGACTGACGCAACGCTTCTTCGTTGTGTCGCAACTGAGCGGTGCGTTCTTCGACCTGTTGTTCGAGGGTTTCGAGGGTGTTTTGCAGGCGCAGTTCGCTCTGACTCAGGTCGATCAGCCGGTCCCTGGCTTCGTACTGTCGTCGACGGCCGCGCAACGCGGTGGTCACCAGGCTGATCAACGTGACCGGGTGAAAAGGGCGCTCGAGAAAGGTGACATTGCCCAGTTGCGGACCGAATCGCGAGGCCGGGTTCTGTTCCGGGCCGCCATGGTAGGTCATCAGGACAATCGGCAGGTCCGACCAGGCCGGCTGCTGCTCGATCAGCCCGAGCAGCGGCTCAAGATCACCGCCCAGCAGGGCCTCGGAAGAGATCAGCAGTAAACCGGCGCCTTGCTGCAGCTCGAAGCAAAGCCCGATCAGATCACGGGTGATCACCCCGTCGAAACCTGCCTCGTTGAGCATCATCAGCGCAATCTGGCTGTCGCGACCCAGCGGCGCGAGAATGATCGCGCGCTCGGACATCGCTTCCTGGGCAATCACGGCGTTTCATCCCCGAGCAATGGATTGCTCGCGCCCAGATACGTGGGGACGCCACGCAATACGCCCTGGAAGGCTTCCAGCGGTTCGCCGATGGTCATGCCATGCGAGCCGATGCGGTATTCACGAATGGTCGATTCATGGCTGCCCGTGCGTTTCTTGATAATCGAGATGGCCCGGCGAACCTTGCCCAGCGCTTCGAAATAACGCAGCAGGATGACCGTGTCGGCCAGATATGTGATGTCCACCGGGGCCTGCATGTCGCCGACCAAACCATGCTGGGCGACGGTCATGAACGTCGCGGCGCCTCGGCGATTGAGGTACAGCAGCAACTCGTGCATGTGCAGCACCAGGGCGTTCTCTTCAGGCATCGCGGCTTGATAGCCGTTGATGCTGTCGATCACCACGGTCTTGATGTCGCGTTCATCGACGCAGCGACGCACCCGGTGGGAAAACTCGCCGGGGGACAATTCCGCGGCATCCACTTGTTCGATCAGCAGGTTGCCGGTGTCTTGCAGGGCCTGCAAATCAATGCCCATGTTTCTCATGCGCTCGAACAGCAGCCCGAGTTCTTCATCGAAAATGAACAACGCAGCTTTTTCGCCCCGGGCCACGGCGGCGGCGGCGAAGATCATCGAGATCAGCGACTTGCCGGTACCGGCCGGGCCGAGGATCAAGGTACTGGAACCGGTCTCGATGCCGCCGCCGAGCAGGGCGTCCATTTCCTTGATGCCGCTGGTCAATTGCTGGCGGACGTACACGCCACGGTGTTCGGCAGCGACCAGCCGGGGGAACACGTGCACGCCGTCGCCCATGATGGTGAAGTCGTGAAAGCCGCCACGGTACTTCTGGCCACGGTACTTCACCACGCGGATCCGCCGACGTTCGGCGCCGTAGTTGGGGGTCAGTTCTTCCAGGCGAATCACCCCGTGCGCGACACTGTGCACGGTCTTGTCGAGGGATTCGGTGGTCAAGTCGTCGAGCAACACCACGGTGGCGTCATAGCGCACGAAGTAGTGTTTGATCGCGAGGATCTGGCGCCGGTAGCGCAGGGAGCTTTGGGCCAGGAGACGGATTTCGGAAAGGCTGTCGAGCACCACGCGGGTCGGCTTGACCCGTTCGACCACTTCGAAAATCTGCTTGGTCGCCTCGCCCAACTCCAGGTCCGATGAGTACAGCAGGCTTTGCTGATGCTCGGCATTGAGCAGGCTTTCAGGCGGTGTCAGTTCGAAGATGTGGATGTTTTCATCCAGCTCCCAGCCGTGGGACAGCGCGCCTTGGCGCAGCTCACGTTCGGTTTCCGACAGGGTGATGTACAACGAGCGTTCGCCGGCTCGGGCGCCGGCCAACAGAAAATGCAAGGCGACGGTGGTTTTGCCGGTTCCGGGTTCCCCCTCGAGCAAAAACACATGGCCGCGGGACAATCCACCGGCCAGGATGTCATCCAGACCTTCGATGCCGGTGGCGGCTTTTGCACTGAACAACTCGTTAGATGTAGACAAAAAAAGCCCTCTCATGACTAGGGGAAGCGAGGCAGCAGGCCTGAAGTGCCTGAATGGACTACCTGATCACTTGACCTTTGGCCGAGGCGACGGTTCAACCTTTCTTCTACGTAATCTGTAGCAGCTGCCGAAGGCTGCGTTCGGGCGCGTAGCGCCCGCCGGCCGCCCGATGACGAGCGCTACGCACTCGAACGCAGCCTTCGGCAGCTGCTACACGGGGAGGTGTTTATAGGCCTTGTTGCAGCGCCGGATCGTCCGGGTTGAGCTGCTCGAGTTGCGCCAGCAGGATCTGCACGTTCTGCAGTTGTCCGCTTTCCTTCCAGTAATTGATCAACAGCACGCGGGCCTTGCGATCGGCCGGGTGGCGCTGAACGATTTCCTGCAACTGTTTCTGCGCCGCTTCCAGCTCTTCTTCACCGTGAAGCGTGGTGGCCAGGTCGTAGCGGTAATCCTTGTTGTCCGGCTCCAGCTCCACGGCTTTGGACAGGCCGAGCAGGGCGAATTCGCTTTGGCCGTGGTGCAGCAACCAGAGGCCCAGGGCATGTTGCAGGTAGGCCGAATCCGGCTGAGCCTTCAACTGTTTGGCCAACAGTTGCCGGGCGGCATCGCTCTGGCCCTGTTTATCCAGCACTTCGATCTGCATCACCAGGGCCGGCAGGTTGCCGGGGTCCAGGCGCAAGGTCTGTTCGAGGGCCTCCTTGGCTTCTTTCAGTTCGGCATTGTGCAGGTGCAGCCGAGCGCGCTGATAGTAGTTGTCGGCGCTTTCCGGGGCGCTCTTGAGCACCAGCTCCCAGGCGTCGATCGCCTGCTGCAATGGGCCGAAGTAGAGGCCAAGATCATCCGGCGAAAGCCCCAGCAGCGCGTTGATAGCGGCAAAGCGGACCTTCTGCTCGCTGTCATCGAGCAACGGCCCGATCAACAGGCTGCGTTGCCCGTTGGGCACCAGCCCGCTGATGCTTTTGATCGCCGCGATGCGCACGTCTGGCGATTCATGTTGCAAGTCCGCATCCGCCAGTTTCAGGGCCACGGAGCTCGGGTAGTTGGGCAGTTCGGCGTGCAGCCAGATGCGTCGCTTCGGTGAGATATCCGGGCGGGCCAACTGCTGATAAAGGACCCGCGCCGCACCCGGTTGACCCGCGCGTGCCTGGTTCAGGGCTTCGGTGAAGCCGCGCTTGATCGCCTCCGGCACCACCGGGGCGGAGCTGCGCAGGAACAACCAGGCAAGGCCGATGGCAAGGCCGATGGCAATGAGAATGCAGAGGCTGATGATCAGGTAGCGGCGGGACTGAGGCATGCAGGAATCCAGGAGCTGGCAAGCTTTTGCAAAGCCGTCAGCTTCGGTCAGGCACGGCTGTGAGTCAAACCCTGACTGGCTTCAGTCTGTGTGTCAGGCGATTTAAGGCAGTCTGGCCAATCAGTGATTTTGCCTACAGGACCCGTCGACATTGAAACCTGTCGAGGTCTCGAAGCAGTGACTACGCTTGCTGGAGACAACCCGACAGGCACCTCCATGCAAGCGCTGTTGCAATATTTCAAGGCAATTATCCATCCCGGTCCCGGGGTGTTGCTGTTTGCCTTGAGAACCATCACGGCCGGAATTTTGACGCTGTATCTGGCCTTTCTGTTCGACCTCGACCAGCCGAAATGGTCGATCATGGCCGTGGTCATTATCAGCCAGCCATTGGGCGGCATGGTGCTGGCGCGCAGTTTTGGCCAGGTGATCGGCACCACCCTGGGCGCGGCGGTAGCGGTGGTGATCATGGCGATCTTCCCCCAGGCGCCGATGCCTTTCATCATCACCCTGGCCTTGTGGTTGGCGCTGTGTACCGCCGGTGGCACGTTGCTGCGTTACACCAGTTCCCAGGCGTTTGTCCTGAGTGGCTACACGGCGGTGGTCGTGGCGCTGCTGGCGGTGCCGGATCAGGACGGCACGTTCCTGCTGGCCGTCACCCGCGTGACCGAGACGTTGCTGGCGGTGGCCTGCGTGTGCGTGGTCAGCCTTCTCACGGCGCGCCCGGAGGCGGTGGCCCGTGATTACTTTGCCAAGGTCGATCAAGTGATCAAGCTGCTCGCCACCCACGCTGCCGCTGTCATCCGCACCGAAGAAAGCGAGGACGATTTCCACCGTCGGCAAATGCAGCTGCTCGGCGCGATCAGCGCGCTGGAAGGTGTCCGTCGGCACTTGTACTACGATGCCCCCCGTTTGCGCAGCGCCAATGGCCTGGTGCAGTTGCTCGGTAATCAGCTGGTGCTGCTGACGTCGCGGCTGACGGCGCTGCGCCACCAGCGGCAGCTGTTGGCCGAGCGCTGGAAAGGCGCATTGCCAGAAGAGATCCAGCGTTTACGCGCCGAAGAACTGGTTTTTCTCGATGAACTGGCCCAGAAGGGACGTTCATTGTCAGCCGATGCGCGCCACCATTTCGGGGCGTTGCAACAGCGGTTCGATGACCAGGCCTACAAGGCCGAGCAGCTTACCGAAACGATGCCGGCCACGCTGCGCTCACTGGCCTGGGCGCTGCGCTGGGAGCAGGCGCGAATGTTGGAGCAACTGGCGCAAATTCTGGAACTGAGCGACGCAATCCAGGACGGGCGTCCGGCCAGCAGCATGTTTCGCGGCCAGGACAACCCGTTGCACCTGGACTTCACCCTGGCGTCGATGAACGCGATCCGGGCTTTTACCGCGTTGCTGGTGGCCGGCCTGATCTGGATCGAGACCGGTTGGGACGGGGCGCGTGGCGGGATGATTGTGACGGGGATTCTGTGTTCGCTGATGGCGACGTTTCCGCGGCCGCTGCTGGCCAGCCAAAGCTTTGCCAGAGGACTGGGATTGGCGTTGGTGGTGTCGGCGTTGTACCTGTTCCTGCTGATACCGATGATCAGCAACTTCGAGTTACTCGCCTTGTTGTTGGCCCCTTTGCTGTATGCCGTCGCGGTGGGGCTGTCCAGTCCGCCAACCACGGGCACCGGCATTGGCCTTGGGCTGACGACGATGCTGTTGCTGGGCCCGCAAAACGTCGGCACCGGGCAGAACACCGCCATTCAGTGGTTCGAGTTTGCCGGCGCGTATATCTGCGCAGCGTCGCTGGCGTTAAGTGTCTACGCCTTGATCTTCCCGTTCAGGCCGGTTTTGCGGATACGCCGGCTGTTCAATGAGAACTGCGAGCAGGTCTACGCTTTATTGAAGACACCGGCCACCGATGAGCAGCAATTTGCCTTTGAAAGTCGCATGGTCGATCGCTTGACCATGATGCTGGGATTATTGCCCGCCACCCATGACAAGCAATCCAGCGAGTTATTCGAAGTCAGCCTTGGCTGCATGGCGCTGGGCGTGGCGTTGAACCAGCTCAGGCAACAGGGGCAAAGCAACACGTTACTGAGCACGGAACAGAAAAACCGTTTGTTGGGAGCGGTCCGCGAGACAGGACGGTTGATCGCCGGGCGGCCCGGGATTGACCTTGAACAGTTGCTCGAAACCTTGCATGTCCTGGGCGATGAAATGGACGACTTGCATTTGGACGTTCATGAACACCTGTGGTCAGTCTTCAGGATGCGCGTGGCACTGCTGATTGTGGTGTCGTTTCTGCAGCGGCATCGCATCCACTTTCAACCTCTGGACGTGGAAGGAGTACCGGCCCTTGCCCATTGATCTGGAAGTGGGTGGCGTCTACCTGCCGCCAATCGCCCAGGCGTTGCTGCTGGCGTTGCCGATTTACCTGCTGCTGGACTGGATCCTGCGCCGCTTGGGCGTGCTGCGGTTTGTCTGGCATGAAGCGTTGTTCGAAGGCGCGTTGTACGCCTGCGTTTGCGCGACGCTGATTCTGGTGATGGGAGCTTGATGCGTTGAAGAAGATCCTTTCCCGACTCGCAACCGTGGCGGTGGTGTTGCTGGCCTTTGTGCTGGGCTGGTTCGCCTGGGAGCATTACACCCGCGCGCCCTGGACGCGAGATGCGCGGGTGCGGGCCGATGTGGTGACCTTGTCCGCCGATGTTGCCGGGCGCATCGTCAGCCTTCGCGTGCAGGACAACCAGCATGTCGACAAGGGCCAGTTGTTGTTGGAAATCGACCCGGCGCGCTACACCCTGGCGGTGGAGCATGCCAGGCGCTCGGTGGAAGTGGCGAAAGCCTCCCTCGGGCAATCCGAGGCGACGATTGTTTCCAGTGGAGCGTTGCTAAGGCAGCGTCAGAGCGAAGAACGCCGACGTCGCACCCTCAAGGAGCGCGCCGCGATTTCAGGCGAGGAGTGGGAAAAATCCAGCACCGACGTCGCCGTGGCGCAGGCCGAGTTGCTGCGTAACCAGGCCAACCTGGGTTTGGCTCAGGCCAATGTGCAATTGGCGATCGCCGCATTGACCCAGGCGGAACTCGACTTGCAGCGCACCCGGGTCGAAGCGCCTGTCAGCGGTTACGTCACCAATCTGCTGACCCGTCAGGGTGACTATGCCACTGCCGGTGGCGCGCTGCTGGCGCTGGTGGACAGCGATTCGTTTTATGTCAGTGGCTACTTCGAAGAAACCAAGCTGCCACGAATCGAGGAGGGCGACCACGTCAGGATCGAATTGATGAGCGGCGAGACTTTCGGCGGCACCGTCCAAAGCATTGCCTTCGCCATTGCTGACCGCGAGAACCTGCCGGGCGGTCGCTTGCTGGCCAACATCAACCCGAGCTACACCTGGGTCAAACTCGCCCAGCGGGTGCCGGTGCGGATCCAGATCGACGCCGATTACGCCGGCAAAAACACCCTGCGCGCCGGGACCACAGCCACCGTCACCGTCGAGGAAAACCACAAGACTGAAGATCACCGCTAACCCTGTAGGAGCCGAGCTCGCTCGCGAAGACAGCGGCAGGCTCGACATCAAATTGCCTGTCAGACCGCTTTCGCGAGCAAGCTCTGCTCCTACACTGAATCCGCGCCTGAACGCACTGTTGCGAACGACGCAATCCCCTGTAGGAGCCGAGCTCGCTCGCGAAAGCGGTGGGTCAGTCACCGTCATTTTTGAATGTACATCTGCTTTCGCGAGCAAGCTCTGCTCCTACAGGAACGTGGCACGGTGGGCAGGCAAAAAAAAAGCCCCGCGACCGAATGAGGCGCGGGGCAAAGAAATTGGTTGGTTGCGGCCAACCAAAGGGGCTCGTTTGAAACGTTACTTGCTGGCGACGGTTTCTGGTTGCCAGCCACCGCCAAGGGCTTTGTAAATCGCGACAATGCCGCGATACAGATCGACTTCGGCCTGGGCCTGGGTGTCTTCCGCCGCCAGACGCTCGCGTTGGGCATCAAGCAGCACGAGGAAGTCCGCCGTGCCTTCGCGGTAGCGAATTTCCGCCAGGTCGGCAGCGGCGCGGCTCGATTCGCTTTGACGAATCAGCGAAATCAAACGTTGCTGCCGTTTGCCGTAATCACTGAAAGCGTTTTCCGATTCTTCCAGGGCCAGCAACACTTGCTGCTCGTAAGTTGCCAAAGCGCCTTCGGCATCCGCATCGGCGCCACGCAAACGTGCTCGCACGCTGCCCAGGTCAAACGCGGCCCAGGTGATGCTTGGGCCCAGCGCCCAGGCGTTGGCCGCCGACGAACCGATCTGCGATCCGCGCCCGGCGGTGAAGCCGAGGAAGCCGCTAAGGCTGACACGCGGGAACAAATCAGCCTTGGCCACGCCGATGCGCGCGGTGGCGGAGGCCAGCTTGCGTTCGGCGCTGAGAATGTCCGGACGACGTTGCAGCAACTCGCCCGGATCACCGATCGGCAACGCCTTGGCAATGGCCGGCAAGTCCTTTGGACCCAAGTCCACGGTCAGCTTGTCCGGGCGCTCACCCAGCAGGGTGGCGATGCGGTTTTTCTGCCTTACCTGCTCAGCCTGCAATTGCGGCACGCTGGCTTCGACGGACGCCAGGCGGGCATCGGCGCGTTCCACATCGAGCTGGTCGCCGACGCCGGCATCACGCAGGCTTTCGGTGATCTTGCGCGATTCCTGCTGGTTGTTGAGGTTGGCAAGCGCGATCTTTTCCCGCAGTTGCGCACCGCGCAGTTGACCGTAGGCGTCCACCAGTTCGGCAATCATGGTGACTTGCAGTTGGTACAGATCGGCTTCGATCGCCTGCTGTTCGGCGTCGGCGGATTCCAGGTTGCGCTGGATACGGCCGAACAGGTCGATCTCCCACGCCATGTCCAGGCCCAGGTCGTAGCGTTCGCTATTGACCCGTTTGGTGGTCTCGCCAGGAATCTGCCCTTTGCCCAGATCACTGCTGGCCCGGCTGGTGATGGTCGGCATCGCGTCATTGCTGACGTCGTCGCGAATCGCCCGCGCCGCTTTCCAGCGCGCAAAGGCTACGCGCAAATCGCGGTTGCCTTTCAACGACTCGGTTACCAACTGGTTCAGCGTCGGGTCTTCAAACTGCTGCCACCAGATGCCTTCGAAACGCGAGCGGTCGAAGTTCTTCTGGCCGGCAGCGCCATCGGTGGCCGTGGTGATGTTGGCCGGTTCAGTGGCTGGGGTCTTGTAGTCCGGGCCGACGGCACAGGCACTCAGGGCCAGTACCAGAAGGCTCGGCAGGAAGGCTTTCAAGCTCATTGTTGCGCCTCCAGTTGCTTTTGAAGATTGTGCGCCTTGGCCGCTTTGCGCTTTTCACCGCGCTCCACAAAATTACGAATCAATACGTAGAACACCGGCGTCAGCAAAAGGCCGAAGAAGGTCACCCCGAGCATCCCGGAGAACACCGCCACACCCATGGCGTGACGCATTTCGGCACCGGCACCGCTGGAGAACACCAGAGGCACGACACCCATGATGAACGCGAAGGAGGTCATCAGGATCGGCCGCAGACGCAGACGGCACGCTTCCAGTACCGCGGCGAGCGGGCTGAGGCCTTCGTCCTGCTGTTTATCCTTGGCGAACTCGACGATCAGAATCGCGTTCTTACAGGCAAGTCCCACCAGTACGATCAAGCCGATCTGGGTAAAGATGTTGTTGTCGCCGCCCGAAGCAATCACACCAATAATCGCCGACAGCAGCGTCATCGGTACGATCAGGATCACCGCCAATGGCAGGCTCCAGCTTTCGTATTGCGCCGCGAGTACCAGGAACGCCAGCAGTACGCAGAGCGGGAACACGAACAGCGCGGTGTTGCCGGACAGAATCTGCTGGTAGGTCAGGTCGGTCCATTCGTAGGTCATGCCGTTCGGAAG
>NZ_JBIVBY010000001.1:629556-768349 GCF_044746405.1 Pseudomonas sp. NPDC086251 | reverse complement strand
CATGCCGTCGGTCGAGCCCAGGCCGCTCTTGCCCTCGGAACTGCGCTTGGGCGCTCCACTACTGGCGCAGGACGCGTCGTACTTGGCGGTAATGAAGCCGTTGTAGTGCATCACGCGGTCCGGGCCCGAGGTGTCGCTGACCTTGATGAAGGTCGCCAGCGGGATCATCTCGCCTTTGTTGTTGCGCACTTTCAACTGACCGATCTGGTCCGGCTCAAGACGGAACTGCTGTTCAGCCTGAACGTTGACCTGATAGGTACGACCGAAGCGGTTGAAGTCGTTGGCATACAGCGAACCCAGGTAAATCTGCAGGGTGTCGAAGATGTCGCTGACGGCCACGCCGTGGGTCTTGGCTTTTTCCCGGTCGATGGCAGCATCGACCTGCGGCACGTTCACGGTGTAGCTGGTGAACAGCGCAGCCAGTTCCGGCACGTTGTGGCTTTTGTTGATGATGTTCATGGTTTCTTTGTACAGCTCGTCGTAGCCCAGGTTGCCCCGGTCTTCGATCTGCAGGCGGAAACCACCGATGGTGCCCAGGCCTTGTACCGGCGGCGGCGGGAAGATCGCCATATAGGCTTCTTGAATCCCGGCGAACTGACCGTTCAACGCACCGGCAATCGCACCGGCGGACATGCTCGGGTCTTTACGCTCATCGAACGGCTTCAGGGTCACGAAGACGATGCCGGCGTTAGGACTGTTGGTGAAACCGTTGATCGACAGGCCGGGGAACGCCACCGCACTTTCCACGCCAGGCTGTTTCAGGGCCAGGTCGGACATGCGCTTGATCACGTCTTCGGTACGGTCCAGGCTCGAGGCGTCCGGCAATTGTGCGAAAGCCACCAGGTATTGCTTGTCCTGGCCGGGTACGAAACCGGTCGGGGTGTGGGCGAAACCGAAGAAGGTCAGCACCATCAGGCCTGCGTACAACAGCAGGGCAATACCGCTGCTGCGGATAACCCGGGCTACGGTGCCGACATAGCCATGGCTGGCACGGTCGAAAAACCGGTTGAACGGACGGAACAGCCAGCCGCCCAACAGTTTATCAAGCACTTTGGTAAAGCGATCTTTCGGCGCATCGTGGCTCTTGAGCAGTACGGCGGCCAGGGCAGGGGACAGTGTCAGCGAGTTGAACGCCGAGATCACGGTCGAGATGGCAATGGTCAGGGCAAACTGTTTGTAGAACTGGCCAGTGAGTCCGGAAATGAACGCCGCCGGGATAAATACCGCACACAGCACCAGCGCCGTCGCGATGATCGGCCCGGTCACCTCACGCATGGCTTTCTTGGTGGCTTCGACGGGCGTTTCTCCCAGCTCGATGTGCCTTTCGACGTTCTCCACTACCACAATGGCGTCGTCCACCACGATACCGATCGCCAGTACCAATCCGAACAGTGACAAGGCGTTCAGCGAGAAGCCGAACAAATGCATCACCGCGAAGGTACCGATCAGCGATACCGGCACAGCGACCAATGGAATGATCGAGGCGCGCCAGGTTTGCAGGAACAGAATCACCACCAACACAACGAGGATCAGTGCTTCGAAGAGGGTATGAACCACCGCTTCGATGGAGCCGCGCACGAAGATCGTCGGGTCATAGACGATGCTGAAGTCCATGCCTTCCGGGAAGTTCTTCTTCAGCTCGGCCATCTTGTCGCGCACTTCGTTGGAGATTTCGATCGCGTTGGAGCCAGGGCGCTGGAAGATCGGGATCGCCACCGCCGGCTGGTTGTTCAGCAGGGAACGCAGGGCGTATTGACTGGAACCCAGTTCGACGCGAGCGATGTCTTTGAGGCGAGTGATTTCACCGTTGTCGCCGGAGCGAATGATGATGTTCTCGAACTCTTCTTCAGAAACCAGACGACCTTGGGTGTTGACCGACAGCTGGAAGGCGGTGGCATTCGGCGCGGGTGGCGCACCCAATGCACCGGCAGCCACCTGACGGTTCTGTTCACGGATCGCGGTCACGACATCGGTGGCGGTCAGGTTGCGCGAAGCGGTCTTGTTCGGATCGAGCCACACCCGCAGCGAGTAGTCGCCCATGCCGAACAGCTGCACATCGCCGACACCGCCCAGGCGCGCCAACTCATCCTTGATGTTGAGCAAGGCGTAGTTGGACAGGTAGAGCATGTCGTAGCGTTTGTCCGGCGAGGTCAAGTGCACCACCATGGTCAGGTCGGGCGACGCCTTGTCCACGGTGATACCGATGCGCGTCACTTCTTCGGGAAGTTTCGGCTCGGTCCGGGTCACGCGGTTCTGCACCTGCACCTGAGCGTTGTCCAGGTCAGTGCCCAGCGCGAAGGTGATGGTCAGGGTGATCTTGCCGTCGGCGGTCGACTGCGAGGACATGTACAACATGTTCTCGACGCCGGTGATGGCTTGCTCCAGCGGAGCGGCCACGGTTTCACCGATGACTTTCGGGTTGGCACCCGGGAAGTTGGCGCGGACCACAACGGTCGGCGGAACCACTTCCGGGTATTCGCTGATCGGCAACTGGAACAGCGAGATGGCGCCGGCGATCAGGATCAGCAGCGACAGTACCGCTGCGAAGATCGGCCGTGAAATGAAGAATTGGGAAAAATTCATCGTAGAAATCCCTTAACCGCGTGGGGTCGCAGCAGCCACTTTCACAACCGAACCCGGCGCAACCTTGGCAGGTGCGACTTGGGGCAGGTTGCTGGCTTCCAGCGCTTGTCGTTGTTGTGCCAGAGCGGCGAGGGTTTGCTCGCTGGCCATCGGGATCACTTCAGGGGTGACCGGTGAGCCAGGGCGAACCCGTTGCAGACCCTTGACGATGACGGTGTCGTCCTTGTTCAGGCCGTTGCGCACGATGCGCAAGCCTTCGATCTTCGGACCCAGTTCGACTGAGCGATAAGCCGTCTTGTTGTCGGCATCCATCACCAGCACGAACTTTTTACCCAGGTCGGTACCGACCGCTTCGTCGTTGATCAGCACGGCGGAGTAGGTGCCGCTGCCAACCAGTTTCAGGCGGGCATACAAACCGGGGGTGTATTGACCGTCCGTGTTGTCGAACACCGCGCGACCCCGAATGGTGCCGGTTTTCGGGTTGACCTGGTTGTCGACGAAGTTCATCACGCCCTGGTGCGGGTTGCCGTCTTCGTTGGACAAGCCGAGGTACACCGGGGTGGTTGCACCGCGTTTGCCCTGGCGAGCGAGTTGGGTGTATTTGAGGAACACACGCTCGTCGGCATCGAAGTAGGCGTAGACCTTGTCGGTGGACACCACGCTAGTCAGCGGCGTGGTATCGGCGGTCACCAGGTTGCCGGCGGTGATTTCCGCGCGGCTGACGCGGCCACTGATCGGGGCGGTGACGCGGGTGAAACTCAGGTTCAGTTTGGCCAGGTCCAGTTGAGCCTGGAGGGCGCCAACGGCAGCGCGGGCTTCTTGCGAAGCGCTGGTGCGCGAGTCAGCCAGTTCAGCGGAAATCGCGTTGCTGGTACGCAGGCGTTCACCGCGCTGGGCTTCGTTTTCACTGCGGGTGGCGTTGGCGCGGGATTGAGCAACCAGGGCTTCGAGGCGGCGAACCTCAGCCTGGAACGGACGCGGGTCGATCTGGAACAGCAGGTCGCCTTTCTTGACCAATGCGCCTTCAGTGAAAGCGACTTCATCGATCTGGCCGGACACCCGTGGACGAATTTCTACGGTTTCTGGCGCTTCGAGGCGCCCGGTGAATTCGTCCCACTCGTTGACCGGTTGTTCCAGCACCTTGGCCACGCTGACCTTGGCCGCGGGCATAGTGGCGGCAGTTTCCGGAGCCTTGCCGCAGGCGCTCATCACCAGCACGGCCAGCATGGCCAACGGGAAGCGCAAATGTTTGAGTGACTGTTCCATGGATGCATCCGCCAATGTATTAAGAATGGACGGATGATGCTCGGCGGGGCTGTAACGCACGAATCGAATGAGGCAAAGGTAACTATCATTCGGAATGATATAAGCTCAAAGCGAGCTCTCTAGCATGCACCTCACGCTAACAGGCTATCAACTCGCCTGATGACAATTCTGTGTTGCCGTGGGTGCAAGAGTAGGGCATGAAAACGAGTTGTGATCTTCGCGGGCAAGCCCCCATACAAAAACCGGACTCAGGCCAGACTGTCCGGATCTCCGAAGAACATCTGAATCCGCGACCGCAACCAGCGCTCCCCAGGATCGTTATCCTGCGACCCGCGCCAAGCCATGTGCAATTCGAAGCTACGCACCGGCAACGGCGGATCTTCTGCCCGCACACCGCCGGCCGCCGTCAATGCATCGGCGGTGTAGTCAGGGACGGTGGCGACAATATCAGTGCCGCTGATGAGTGTGCTCAGCCCGTTGAACTGCGGTACCGCAAGCACCACGTGACGTTTGCGCCCAAGTTTTTCCAGCTCTTCATCTATAAAGCCGCTGAGGTCACCGGCGAACGACACCAGCGCGTGCGGCCGTGCGCAGAAATCATCCAGGCTCAACGGCCCCGGCACGCTGTCCGCGCGCAACAGCTTCGGCGAGCTGCGACGCAGCACCTTGCGCTTGGCATTGGCCGGCAGGTCGGCGGTGTAGCTGACGCCGATGGAAATCTCGCCCGAGGCCAGCAGGCTCGGCATCAGGATGTAGTTGGCCCGACGCACCACCAGCACAATCCCCGGCGACTCTGCGCGCAGGCGCTTGAGCAGCATTGGCAGCAAGGCGAATTCGACGTCGTCCGACAGGCCGATGCGGAACACCGCGGTGCTGGTGGCCGGGTCGAATTCCGCCGCACGGCTGACCGCGGTGGAAATCGAGTCCAGGGCTGGAGAGAGCAGGGCGAAGATTTCCACCGCCCGGGCGGACGGCTCCATGCTGCGGCCTGTGCGCACGAACAGCGGATCATCGAACAGCCCGCGCAGGCGCGAGAGCGCCGCACTGATGGCCGGCTGGCCGAGGAACAGCTTCTCCGCAGCGCGGGTCACACTGCGTTCGTGCATCAATGTTTCGAATACGATCAACAGGTTCAGGTCGACACGACGCAGGTCATTACGATTCATCTGGAGTCCTGGCAGAGTCAGCAAACTTGACGTGAGCGGCCACATAAGAACAATGGCCGGCATGAATCTTACGGGGAAAGACTGGTACTCTGCACCGAGTAATTCAGATTTCCTACAAAGGCTGCTACGGTTTCCTATGTCATTTGACGATGTTGCCGGCGCTGCGGAATCAATGACAGGCATGTCGACTATTAATAGCCACTGATAGTCTTGGGTAGAAAGCCCAGATAGAGTTCAGGGCATTAGAGGTTTCTTTGACGAGGTTTGCGATGTCCCGCACGATTCGTTTTCACAAGTTTGGTCCAGCCGAGGTGCTCAAATGCGAAGAGCATACGGCCGCTCTGCCTGCACCGGGCGAAGTGCAGGTGCGCGTCGAGGCGATTGGCATCAGCTGGTACGACATTCTCTGGCGCCAGAACCTGGCGTCGTCCCATGCACGTCTGCCTTCAGGCCTCGGTCATGAAATGTCCGGTGTCGTGACCGCCGTCGGTGACGGGGTCGATGACCTGGCAGTGGGTGACAAGGTCGCCAGCTTCCCGGCAGAAAGCCCGAACGACTATCCGGTCTACGGCGAGCAAATCGTATTGCCGCGCTCGGCACTGACCCGGTACCCGGACGTGCTCAGCCCGATCGAAGCCAGCGTGCATTACACGCCGCTGTTGATCGCTTATTTCGCCTATGTTGACCTGGCGCGGGTCAAACCCGGGCAATTTGCCCTGGTGACCGACGCGAGTCACTGTGCCGGCCCGTCCTTCGTACAGCTGGGTAAAGCCTTGGGCGTGCGAGTGATTGCGGCCACCAAAACAGCGGATGAGCGTGAATACCTGCTGTCCCTGGGTGCCGAGAAAGTGATCGTCACCGAAGAAGAAGATCTGCTCATGCGGATCAACAAAATCACCGATAACCGTGGCGTGGACGTGGTGTTCGACGGTCTCGGCGGGCCACAGATGTCATTGCTCGGCGATGTGCTCGCACCGCGTGGCAGCCTGGTGCTGTATGGCCTGCAAGGTGGCAACCAGACGCCATTCCCGGCCTGCGCGGCGTTCCAGAAGAACATCCAGTTCTTTGTGCACTGCATCGGCAACTTCACCGGCAAGCCGGAACTGGGCATCATCCAGGACCAGGTCGCACTGCAACGTGCCTTGCGCGATATCAACCAGCTGACCGCCGACCGCGTTCTGCTGCCGCTCAAGACTCGGGTCTTCCCGTTTGCCGAGTTTGTCGAAGCACACCGCTACATGGACGAATGCCCATGCCGCGAACGGGTCGCCCTGCAGGTCGAACCGGTTTAACCCTCCAGCAAGAGTCCGTGTCCGCACGGACTCTTTTGCGTGCAGCATCCCTCCAAAACGAGACGTTCCATTGGCGTGCCCATGGGGCAGTTCAGCAACTGAACTGGTTTTTGCTCTCAATCTGTATCTTCTAATCAGTTTATAAGCCCTGATAATTGCATGATTACTTTCATCTCAAGGAATGAGTCATGGCTGGGTATCAGACCGATACTGTTCAATGCTCCCTGTTGCTACATATTCAACCCATAGTTCTTTATCGTGCAGTGACGAAAAAACTATGCGCAACTTCTTTCTTTATTTTCTGTACTACATGTCTGTGGGACGTTGTCGGACATTTCCTAGGACGTTACGCGCGGCCGCGGCCCGTAGGCGCCACGGGGCTTTGCGGCCGTTTATCAGTGGTCAGTGCGGCGCTCAAGCTTAATCATTTCAAATAATTGCCAAGATTTTTAGTGTTAGCATTTTAAAATAAAGTCCAGCACTTCGAATCGTGGTCGGCAATCCTTTTGCAATGCATGCGTTGTTGTTTGCGATAACGAACTTACGAGTATCAGGTAAATAAAGATGACCCACATCCATGATCAAGCGATGAACTATGTCTATCTGCAAGTGCTGCAGCGTTTGCTGAGTTTTTTCTCGCGAGCCGAACGCACGGCGTTGCAGCTCATGATTCAGCGCCTGGTGGTCGCCGCCGGAGGCATGGAGCGTATTGGCGAGTACAAGGTGCTGGCGATCCAGTCCGGGTCCCGAGACAGCTGCTACACCCTGGCGCTGCTGCGCGCCGCACAACTGAGTATCGCCGGCAGGGCGCCCGCAACGTTTCAGCTACGCGTTGCGACGTTGCGTTTGAACGATGCCAGCCCGTTGGCTCTGGACAATATCCATCGCAGCTACAGCGCATTGTTCCTGTATGACGATCCTCGGGTCGAAGTCTTGATGGTCGATGACCGCGAAGTCTTGCCATTCAGCCACCTGGCGCCGATCTCCGAAGCCGGCCGCGAGTCGAATCGGCTCAACCTGCTGATGGTTGGCCACCGTCGCCTCTGGAGCGGGGCCCTGGATCTGTGGGACGACGGGTATCTGGCCAGCGCCGAGTTCTATGGGCAGATCGCCCGCTGGGATCGCGGTGTCGATGCATTGGTCAGCGGCGACACACCTCGTCAGCAGAAGCAGTTTCTCGACGGGTTGAAACGTGCGACTACCAAGGCCGGGCTGCGCACTTCGGATCACCCAGAAATGGGCTACGAGCAGCTGTTCGCATTGATTGATGAGCTGGGCGGCGATGGCTACCGTGCGTTTTATCCTGAGCTTATCCAGACGCAGTGGCGTCCTGCCGAGCGATTTGAAGCCTGTCGCCGCACCACCTTCATCGATCTTCACGACATGCTGGTCAGCAGCCTGGAAGAGCGCTGGCCGTTGTTGACCGAGTTTCTCGGCTTTCAGCCTGACGAGCTGGCAGCCCAGCTCAGTGATAACGAGTACGTCACGCCCGCTATCTCTGCGCACCTTCGAGGTCTGCAAGCGTGTTACGTACAAGGGCGCAGCTACGAGGCCGGTGTCGCGCAATACCTGCAACGAGCCTTGGTGATGATGCGCCGCAAACGACTTCCAGAGCGCTTGTGCGAACAGGCGATGGAGGCATTTGGCAACCCGGCGGCGTTGACCGAGCTGCGCGCGCAGGCAGCAACCGAGGCACAACGGAACCTGGGCTTGAGCGAGGCACAGCTGTTGTGCCTGCTCTTTTCACCTTTTGTCGAGCATGGCGCCGGCCTTGAGCGTTTTCTGCGTCAGTGCCACCCCGGCATGATCGTGGCGATACCTGACTTGCACCGGGCCATGCAGGGCAACCCTGCGCCGGAGCAGGTCCTGCAATGGATGGTTGATGTCAGCGGATTGTCGGCCAGCCTGATCGGCAAGCTTTACCGCATGAGCCCGCTGGCCGCAGAGGGGGGCGGGATGCGTGAGACCGGTGTGCAGACCGAAGCCGCCGATGATGCCGATGACACGGCCGTGGCCAGCGAACGGTCAGCAAGACATTGAGCGTGCCGGGTTTGACCGGTCCTGTATTCGGCCCTTATCGATGAAAAGGCCACGAGAAACTGATTTCGCGTATCAGGCGGTGTACCGCTACCTGACTCAGCTGATCAATGAGCCGGCCAACGACAGACGAGTCCGCCTGCCTTCATTGCGCCAGTTGGCGGATCGTCTGAGCGTGTCGATCTCGACCATTCAATACGCGTACTCGTTGCTGGAGAAGGAAGGGCGCGTCTATTCGGTGGCCAAGTCCGGCTATTACGCGTTTCCGGTGTCCTCCATCAACACGTCCGGCGGCGGCAATGACCTGCTCGAAACCGTCTATGCCAATGCCAGGCGCCCTGGAATGCTGGTCATGAGTAACGATGAGCCGGCGTTGTTGCAGCCGCTCGACAGACCTTTGCTGCTGCTGGAAAGAGAGTTGTTGCGCCAGTATCCGCGCCAGCCGCATTCGTCCTCGCAACCCTGTGGCGAACTGGAGCTGCGAACCGCCCTGGCGGCACGCTACACCACGTCGCCGGTGCGCTGCTGGCATGCTGATGACGTGTACATTGGCGCAGACCTGCGTGGTGTGCTGGAAATAGTCATCGCCGTGTTATCACTCAAAGGTGCCACGGTGCTGGTCGAATCCCCGTGCGACTGGGCGATTTTGCGTTTGCTGCAACAGGCGGACGTGCAGGTGATCGAACTGGCCGTGCAAGCCTGCGGGAGCCTCGACCTCGAACAACTCCAGGAACTGCTGGAAACCGAACCGGTGCGACTGGTGATGGTTTCATCCGGGCTGAACATGCCGCGAGGCAGCCTGGCGCCTGACGATAACCGGCGAGCCATCGCGCAGTTGCTGGCGCGGCATGGCAGCTGGGTGTTGGAAAACGATTGTTATGGCGAGCTCGGGTTCGAAGCGGATGCCCTGCGATTTCGCGATCTGCTGGACCCCGACAGGCTCATCGTGTTTTCCGGTTTCGAGAAAATCATCGGCCCGGAGGCGCCTTACGGCTATCTGCTCTCGCGGCCTCTGCGCGGCGAACTGCAACGGCAGTTTTTGCTGCGCTCCTTCCGTTTGTCACCGATTCGCCAGAAAGCCATCGCGCGCCTGTACAGCAACGGCCGGATTGATCAGCATCTTCAGGTGTTGCGACGGTTGCTCAAGGACCGCAAGGTGCAGATGACCCAGTTGCTGCAGGAGCGTCTGGGCGATGCCTTGCATTTCGTCGAGCCTCAGGGGGGCGCGACGATCTGGGTTCGTTCGTTCGTTGCGCCAGGTGGATGTGCGCCGCGTGTTCCAGCGCCTGCTCAAGCAGCAGATGGTGATCGCACCGGGCGAACTGTTCAGCCTCCAGGGCTTGCATGCCCAGCACTTGCGCCTGAGTCATACCTTCCCGGGAGATCATGACTTGGCCGCCGCCCTGGGTTTGCTGGGAGATGCGTTGCGCCTGGAATCCATCGACTGAGCCGGGACGCACAAACTCTATGGGACGTTCGGGATTTATAACAGTGCGCGTTGTTCAACCGGGATCGATAACGTCGCGCCGCGGTCAAACTGCCAGTAAACTGCTTCCCCATTCCTGAACCATTCTATTTCAGAGGTTTTGCATGACACTCAGTGCTTTTGCGGGCAAACCGGCACCGGCAGAACTGTTGGTCGACATCCCGCGACTGGTCACGGCCTATTACACGGGCCAGCCCGATGCCGCCATCTCCACCCAGCGCGTCGCCTTCGGCACGTCCGGGCACCGAGGCAGCTCGTTCGACCTGAGTTTCAACGAATGGCATGTGCTGGCGATCAGTCAGGCGATCTGCCTGTACCGCGAAGCCCAAGGCATCGACGGCCCGCTGTTTGTCGGCATCGACACTCACGCGCTGTCCACTCCGGCCGGCGCGAGCGCCCTGGAAGTGTTGGCCGCCAATGGCGTGACGGTGATGATCGCCGAAGGCGATGAGTACACCCCGACACCGGCGATTTCCCACGCCATTCTCTGCTACAACCGTGGGCGCACGTCGGGCCTGGCGGACGGTGTTGTCATCACGCCGTCGCACAACCCACCGCAAAGCGGTGGCTACAAATACAACCCAACCAACGGCGGCCCGGCCGACACCCACATTACCAAGTGGATCGAAGCCAAGGCCAACGAGCTGCTGAGCAACAAGCTCGCCGGCGTCAAGCGCATCAGCTACGAGCAGGCCTTGAAGGCCAGCACGACGCATCGCCACGATTACCTCAACACCTATGTCGCCGACCTGATCAACGTGATCGACTTCGACGCCATTCGCGATGCCAAGCTGCGTCTGGGCGTCGATCCGCTGGGCGGTGCAGGGGTGCGCTACTGGTCGGCGATTGCCGAGCATTACCGTCTGGACCTGGAAGTGGTCAACAAGCAAGTCGACCCGACTTTCCGCTTCATGACCGTCGACTGGGATGGCCAGATCCGCATGGACCCGTCGTCCACGCACGCCATGCAAGGCCTGATTGGCCTGAAGGATCGGTTTGACGTGGCATTCGGCTGCGACCCGGATCACGACCGCCACGGCATCGTGACCCCGTCCGGTGGTTTGCTGGCGCCGAACAACTACCTCGCAGTGTCGATCGACTATCTGTTCCAGAACCGTCCGCAATGGCGCGCCGACGCAGCCGTGGGCAAAACCGTGGTCAGCAGCGGCTTGATCGATCGCGTCGCCAAGCGTCTGGGCCGTCGCCTGTACGAAGTGCCGGTGGGCTTCAAATGGTTTGCCGACGGTTTGTTCGACGGCTCGCTGGGCTTCGGCGGCGAAGAAAGCGCCGGCGCGTCCTTCCTGCGCAAGGACGGTGGCGTCTGGTGCACCGACAAGGATGGCTTGATTCCGGCACTGCTGGCGGCAGAAATGACCGCCCGCACCGGTCGTGATCCAAGCCAGGCTTATCGCGCCTTGACTGACGAGCTCGGTGAGCCGTTCTCGGTCCGGGTCGATGCCAAGGCCAACCCTGAGCAGAAAGCGCTGCTGAGCAAATTGTCGCCGGATCAGGTGACTTCGACTCAATTGGCTGGCGAGGCGATCCAGAGCATCCTCAGTCACGCACCGGGTAACGACCAGGCCATTGGTGGCCTGAAAGTCATGACCGAAAATGGCTGGTTCGCCGCGCGTCCGTCGGGCACTGAAGACATCTACAAGATCTATGCAGAGAGCTTCATCAGCGATGACCACCTCAAGCAATTGGTCGCGGAAGCGCAAACCCTCGTGGATGGCGCTATTTCTGCGAAGTGATTGAGGGCCCCTTCGCGGGCAAGCCTCGCTCCTACAGGGTTTTGCGTAATCCTTGTAGGAGCGAGGCTTGCCCGCGAAGGCGTCTGCGGCATCAGCACATAAAAAAAGGGCGACCACAACGGTCGCCCCTTTTTTTGCCCGCGCATTTACCCCATCAAGCCAAATCCACCAACACGATTTCACTGTCCTCGATAGCGGTCACGCGCAACACCTGCTCATCGACAACCGCAACACCGTCTCGAGCTTGTGCACGCAAGCCATTGACTTCAATGACCCCGGTGGCCGGCACCAGATAGGCACGACGACCGTTGTCCAGGCGATACTCGGCGGTTTCGCCGGCCTTGAGGTTGGCCGCCACCAGCCGCGCATCGGCACGAATCCGCAGGCTCTGATCGTCGCCGGCCTTGCCGCTGGCCAGGGTCACGAAACCTTCGCGCTGGCCTTTCGGGAAAGGCTTGGCGCCCCAGGACGGTGCCAGACCGGATTCGTTCGGGATGATCCAGATCTGGAAGATCTTGGTCGCGGTTGCTTCCAGGTTGTACTCGCTGTGGGCGATCCCGGTGCCGGCGCTCATGACCTGAACGTCGCCCGCTTCGGTACGTCCCTTGTTGCCAAGGTTGTCTTCGTGGGTAATCGCGCCTTCACGGACATAGGTGATGATTTCCATGTCCCGGTGCGGGTGTTTCGGGAAACCGGTGCCTGAGGCGATCACGTCGTCGTTCCACACGCGCAGGTTGCCCCAGTTCATGCGTTTTGGGTCATGGTACTCGGCGAACGAAAAGTGGTGATGAGCATCCAACCAGCCGTGGTGGGCGCCGCCCAGGGAGTTGAAAGGTCTGAGTTCGAGCATGATCGTCTCCTGAATAGGGGGTTAATGGCGAGCATCATCTATCAGGCACTGATCGATAAAAAGCGTAAAAAATGCCTCATTACAATCGAATAACTTGATGGCTTTGAGCCTCGAAACATTCTCATAGAGCCTTCACTTCATCGCATAAGCCAATGACCTGTAAGCATTTCACTAGAACTGAACGGCAAATGCAGACACCATAGCCTTCAACAGCCTCACACCCTGGAGTCCGTCCGCGTGCCGCAACACACCCCCGATCTTCCTCCTGAACTTCGTCCCCTGGCCGAGATGCCATTGCTCAAGCGCCTGGCCGCCCGATTCTTCGGCCATGGCCTGACACGCTTGCGTGCGCAACACCGTGCGTCCTGGCTGCATGGCCAGGCCGACGGCTTTCGCAGTGGTCACAGCGCCGGGGTGGATTACGGCTATAAGGAAGGCAAGCTCGAAGGGCTGGAAGAAGGCCGGCAGGTGTTGTTGATCCGCGACTCGCGCTCAACCGAACATCGGCCGCCGAATGTCGATGACTATTTGTTCGATGATTGGCGCCTGCCCTTGAGCGCAGAGCTGAAGAAACGCATGAAGGCCGATGTCGCGCGGTTGTTGCCGGCGTATGCCCAGCCCAGTGCCGCGCAGTGGAAGATGATCTTCAGTGACACACCCTCGACCTCGGTGATTGCCGGTGCGGGTGCCGGCAAGTCGACCACGCTGGTGCTGCGTATTTTGCTGCTGACCCACTATCTGGGGTTTGAGCTGAGTTCGATGACTGTGGTGACTTTCACCCGCGAGTCGCGCAAGGACTTCATCAATAAGCTGGTCGAGTTGTTTGCACTCTGGGGGCGGGCGCTGAGTTTCAAGGAGGCGCGTGATCTGGTGCGCACCTTCCACTCGCGGATTCTGCCGATGGTGCGCAGCCTGCCGGGCTTCGAGCGGCTGCAAGCTTTCGAAAACCTCAGTCATCGGGCGCAAAACGGCGACGAGGAAGTCGACAGCAACCCTTTCGATCTGCGCATCAACGACGCCCAGCGTCAGCAGCTCAATGCCTGTTATCACAGCCTGCACACCCGCGATGAGCGTTTTCGCGAGTTGATCAAGCCGTTGTCGCGTCACGCCTTGCAGCTCAAGGAGCTGGAGCGTGATCACCCGGACGTGCAGAAGCGCATGGCTGTGACCGAACTGGCCGCCAAGCGTGATGAAGAACTTTGCGATGCCATTGAGGATCTGTGGTTTCGCGCGGGTGCCTGGCCGATCAAAGGCATCGAGCCGAATCGTCAGTCGTTCGATATCAACGGGTCGACGTTTCATTGCCACGGCTATATTCCGACCCTCGACGCTTGGGTGGTGCTGGGTTTCGATCCTCGGGAAAACCCGCAGGTCAGCCGTCCCAATGCCAAGTTGACGGTGCGCGCGGAGTGGGCGGTAAAGCGCACCCTGTTTCAAGCTTTCTGTCGTAAACCATTGATATGGATAGATAGTTACGAATCATCAAAGCGTGTGTTGGCTTCTCTTGCCGGCGATGCCAGCGCCGGGCCGGGTTTCGACTACAAGGTCAAGGGCGAACTCGCTTCCGCGCCATTGCTGGACTGTTTTGTCGCCGCCGCCGGGTTCATCGAGAACCTTGGCCTGGATGTGCCGACCGCCGTGGGCCAGATGAGTTTTGCCAAGGACGACCCGGACCGGTTCTTCTTTGAAGCCTTGAGTCTGTTTTGGCGCGCCCTGGAAGACCATCTGCTCGATCAGAAACCTCCAGTGATGACTTACAACCGAATGTTCGCCTTGTTCAGCGAGCATTCCCCGGAAAACCTCAAGCTGCTGAGTGATGAGCTGCTCAGGCCTTTGTCGCACTTGATGATCGACGAGTTTCAGGACGTATCGCCGCAAATCGTTTCCTGGATCCGCGCCAGCCTGGCGGAGATCCGCAGTCGCGGCCCGGCGATGCATGTCGGGCGTGGTGCGCAACGCTCGTCGTTGCTCTGTGTGGGCGATGACTGGCAATCGATTTATGGCTGGCGGGGCAGTTCGCCGACGTATTTCATGGAGTTCAACAAGGAATTCCCATCGCCGAACACCACCAAAGTCATGCTCAGCGACAACTACCGCAGCCATCAACACATCATCGATGCCGCCGAACATATCGTCCGCGCGGCGCCAGCGATCGCCGGCAAGAAGGCCAAGGCCAGCGGCGAGCCGAAGGCGCTGCTGCCGGTCAATGTGCTCGATCGAGATGATCAAGGCATGGCCCAGCGCTTGATGGAGCACTACAGAAAGGGTGATTCGATCTTGATGCTGTATCGAAAAAGCAGCGATAAGTTATTGATAGAACAACATATTCAGTCTGTAGTTAATGTGGATTCTAGCTTGCCTTACGAATCACGCCGACTAAAGCAGTTGACGTATCACAGTGCCAAGGGCCTTCAGGCAGACGCGGTTTTTCTGCTGGGAGATTGCCAGCACCTGACCAGTTCGCCTTACAAGAACCAGGTCTATCGCATGGCGGGTCTGGGCAAGGCTGGCGACAGCGAGGCGTACGATAATGCTCAGAAGGACGAAATCCTGCGACTGGCGTATGTCGGCATCACTCGGGCAGTGAGTCATTGCTACTGGTATGTCGACGGCCAGGACACCCAGGCAGCCAATATGCCCAAAGCGTCCGACCGGATCGGCAAGGGCAAGGCGTTCTTTGCCGATCACCGGCAGGGCAAGACAGTGGCGTAACCACAACCCCCTTGTAGGAGCTGTCGAGTGCAACGAGGCTGCGATCTTTTGACCTTGCTTTAAAAACAGAATCAAAAGATCGCAGCCTCGTTGCACTCGACAGCTCCTACAGGGATTGGAGGAAACTTCTTCCATTAAAAAGCCCACATAATGTGGGCTTTTTGTTGGGCGATCGGCGTTCAGGCGTAACTTCTGAGGGCAACTGGCGGAATGAATGCTTCAAGCTCATCCTCCACCGCTTCGATAATTCGTTCTACATCCGCGGCATTCATGACGGTTGCGCAGGGAATGCCGGCAATGGCGATCATGGTCTCGCCACTGGCGCGGTCAAACAAACGGGCAATCATGCTGCCCGGCGCGTCCATGCTCGCCTCAAAACCCATGGGATGAAAATGCCAGCGCATCAGCTGGCAGGCGTTTGGAAATGTGACTTTGCTAAACCCTTTATTCATATGTAGCCCGCCTTCTTCATCGAGCGCTTCCGTTAGCTCATGTTAGGAGGGAAGAGCCTTCATTGGCTCAACCGGTGACTGTCTTTAAAAGTAGCATCCAGATGTGAAAATCTTGTTTTTTTTTCAGGCCGTTTGGCGATTGGTTCAGTTTTTTTTGATGCAAGTCACGGTGAATCGTTTTTTCGACAAAGTGCGAGCACGGATTGACCATTGAAGCCGGGCCGGAACTTCGGCAAGCTCGGCGTTTTCTCGCCGAGTCCTTTATGCACGCCGATGACGATGGTCCGCAGCAAACCCAGGCCACGGGCGAGACGGTCATGCGTTACCACTTGCGCTGGAAACACCGGGACCTGGACGGTGTCATGGCGCTGTATCACCCGGATGTCCAGTACAACGACTTTTTCCAGAACCGCGTGATGGGGCTGGACGAACTGCGCGAGTACGTGCGCAGCAGCATGCCGCGTGATCCCGATGAGGCCCTGGAGCATTCGGACCGTATTCGCCTGGACGGCAACACCGCGTTCATTCAGTACCGCATCACCCTTCGCGGCGGTGCAGGGCTGGTGTCGTTCCGCGCCAGCGAGGCGATTACCGTGCGTGACGGGTTGATTTGGCGGGTCAACGAATACGCGTCGCTGGTGCATGAGCAGCCCGCCAACAAAGCCGCCAACAACCAGCGCCCGGCCGTCAGTCGGCTCGGCTTGTCGCCGCGCCAGTTGAGTTTCATGGCGGCCGACCTGCAACAGTATTTCCAGCTCCAGCAACCTTACCTCGACCCTGAACTCGACCTGCAACGGGTGGCGAAGGAGTGCGGGTACAGCCGCAATCAGATTTCCTATTTACTCAATCAGGTGCTTGGCCAGAGCTTCTACCGCTACGTCAACCAGGCGCGCTTGCAGCATTTGCTCGCGGCACTGGACGCCGCCACACCGCCGTTGCGCATTGACGAGCTGGCGTTTGCCGCCGGCTTCAATTCGCTGTCGGCGTTCTACAGCTGTTTCCGTCAGCACACGGGCTTGTCGCCGAAGGCCTACGCAAAACAAATTTCTTTGCGTGCACGCGCGCAAGACAGCCTCTGAGCCCACGCACTAGGATCGACGCCATCGAAGTGTTGAGTGGCGGAGTCGTGTATGCCGGCGTGGCGCAATATCAGTTTGTGGATGGATCAACTCGACGAGCAGTTGTTGGCGCGTCCGGCGCTGGAACAGGACCTGGACGTCGACGTCGCGATCATTGGCGCGGGGTACACCGGGCTCTGGACCGCGTACTATCTTAAGCGCCTGGCGCCGGACCTGAACATTGCCATCGTCGAGGCGCAAACCGCCGGTTTTGGCGCGTCGGGGCGCAATGGCGGCTGGCTGATGGGCAACCTGCTGGGCGAAGACCGCTTGCTCGCCGACCTGTCACCAGAGCAGCGCCGGGCTTCTTTCGATCTGCTGCACGGTATCCCTGATGAAGTGCGGACTGTCCTCGAACGTGAAGGCATCGACTGCGATTACCGCAAAGGCGGGGTGCTGTACTGCGCCGCACGCTACCCGGAACAGGAAGCCAGTCTGCGCCACTATCTGGACAAGCTCCACCGCCAGGGCCTGACCGAAAGCGATTACCGCTGGCTCAGCCCCGAGCAGTTGGCGCAACAGATCAGAGTCGCCAAGCCTTATGGCGGTATCTATGCGCCGCACGTTGCGACGATTCACCCAGCCAAGTTGGTGCGAGGTTTGGCCCGGACGGTGGAGCGCATGGGCGTGCAGATTTACGAGAACAGCCCGGTCACTCACTGGCAGTCGGGCAGCCTGCGCACGGCGAAAGCCGGGATTCGCAGCCGCTGGATCGTGCCGGCGGTAGAAGGTTACGCGGTCACCTTGCCGCCGTTGGGGCGTTATCAACTGCCAGTGCAAAGCTTGATTGTGGCCACCGAGCCGCTGTCCGCCGCGACTTGGGACGAGATCGGCCTGAGTCGCGGCCAGGCTTTCAGCGAAAGCAGCCGTCAGGTCACTTATGGGCAGCGCACGGCGGACAACCGCCTGGTGTTCGGCGCGCGCGGTGGCTATCAGTTTGCCGGCAAGTTACGCCATGACTTCGACCTCACTACCAGCGAAGTGGAGTTGCGCCGCTATCTGCTTGGCGAGCTCTTCCCGCAACTGAAGAACGTGCGGATTACCCATGCCTGGGGCGGCAATCTGGGCATGTCCCGACGCTTCAGGCCTCACATGCTCTGCGATCACGCCAGCGGCATTGCCTTGTCTGGCGGTTATGGCGGGGAGGGTGTCGGTGCCAGCAATTTGGGCGGTCGAACCCTTGCCGACCTGATTTTGCAGCGCGACAGCGAGCTGGTACGCCAGCCGTGGGTGATTCCCGAAGGTGGCCTCGACGCGCTCAAAACCTGGGAGCCGGAGCCCTGCCGCTGGCTCGGCTACAACGCGATCATCCGCAGCTTCGTCCACGAAGACCAGACCTTGGCCAGCCCGACCACCGCGCCGTGGCGTCGCAAACTGGCCTGCGGCGTGGCGGGGTTCATGGAAGGTTTCATGCAGTAACGGCGTCTTCTCAATCAACAGGTACTCCCATGAGCATCACGCAATTCAAGCACACCGCCACCCTGAAGCTGGACGAGTCGAACCCGGTCGCCGTGCCCTTGGGCACCCCCGTGGCCGTAGCTTCGACCACCAGCGTCGAACGCGACGACGGCGTCGAAACCGGCGTCTGGGAATGCACGCCCGGCCGCTGGCGGCGGCAGATCGTTGCCCAGGAATTTTGTCACTTCATCCAGGGGCGCTGCACCTTCACCCCGGACGACGGTGAAACCCTGTACATAGAAGCGGGCGACGCACTGATGTTGCCAGCCAACAGCCTCGGTATCTGGGATATCCAGGAAACCGTGCGCAAGACCTACGTTTTGATTTTTTGATCCTCTGATTGCCTGCCAACAAAAACAACCCAAACAGGACTCGACTCATGATCCGAAAGACACTGACCCTGGCCCCATTAGCGCTCGTCGCGACCCTCAGTCAGGCGGCCGAGACCGTCAAGATCTACAACTGGTCGGAATACATCGCACCGGAAACCACCAAGGATTTCCAGAAAGAAACCGGCATTGCCTTCAGCTACGATGTCTACGACAGCAATGAAACCCTCGATGGCAAGTTGATGACCGGTAAATCCGGTTACGACGTGGTGTTCCCGTCCAACCACTTCATGGCGCGACAAATCCAGGGCGGGGCGTTGAAGCAGCTCGACAAGAGCCAATTGCCGAACTGGAAAAATCTCAATCCAGTGCTGCTCAAAGCCTTGCAGAACAACGATCCGGGTAACGAACATGGCTTCCCGTACCTGTGGGGCAGCACTGGCATCGGCTACAACATTGCCAAGGTCAAAGCCGTGCTGGGCGATAACGCCCCCGTGGATTCCTGGGACCTGATCTTCAAACCCGAGAACATGCAAAAGCTGCAAAAGTGCGGCGTGGCGATCCTCGACAACGGCCCGGAACTGCTCCCGGCAGCGCTGAATTACCTGGGCCTGCCGCATCACAGTAAAAACCCTGAAGACTACAAAAAGGCCGAAGCGCTGCTGTTGAAAGTCCGGCCGTACGTCAGCTATTTCCATTCGTCCAAGTACACCAGCGACCTGGCCAACGGTGACATCTGCGTGGCTGTCGGCTTCTCCGGCGACATCCTGCAAGCGGAAAACCGCGCCAAAGAGGCGAAGAACGGCGTCGATATCGGCTATTCAGTTCCCAAGGAAGGCGCCGCAATCTGGTTCGACATGGTCGCCATGCCCGCCGACGCCCCGGACGAAAAAGCCGGCTACGCCTTCATGAACTACCTGCTGCGCCCGGACGTCATGGCCAGCATCAGCAACTACGTGCACTACGCCAACGGCAACGAACAGGCCGACAGCCTGATCGACCCGGCCATCAAGAACGACACCAAGGTCTACCCGAGCCCGGACATGATGGGCAAATTGTTCGCCCTGGAGGCCATGCCGCTGAACATTGACCGGGTGCGTACGCGGGTCTGGAACAAGATTCGGACGGGGAGTTAAGTTCAATTACTCATGTATGGCAAGGGGGCTCCCTTGCCATAACAAGTGCAACTCACTAAACGTTTCATTCGATTGATGGCATTGCGCTGGCACTTACCTGTCCGTAAAAGTGAGAGGCTTTAAACGAAAACAACTTACTCTTATTTAATATTTAAATTGCCAATTGTCAGACAATTAAGCGAGTCCCTTCGAGCCAGAAATAATATTTCGACAGCACACGCATTGTTTCCGGGTACTTGCTGGAGCAACTTCAATTTGACGTCAAAAAAGTAGTAGACGTTTGATTTCAAATTGTGTCAGTTTTCTTTCGCCTTCATTGGGCGAGTGATAGGACGATCTCGCCAGAGATTGTCGCTGTCTGACAAAAAACTGTTCCATAGCTAAACAAGGAAGTGTGTTTATGTCGAATGTAAAAGACCACGCTATTGGTACCGCCGAACAGGCTTTCCAGCCGCAATCATTGGCTGCATCCAGTTCTGCGTTCAACCAGATCAATAGCTTCAGCCATCAATATGATCGGGGTGGTAACCTCACGGTCAATGGCAAACCCTCCTTCTCCGTCGACCAGGCAGCTGACCAATTGCTGCGTGACGGTGCTGCCTACCAGGACAAGGACGGCAGCGGCAAAATCGAACTCACCTACACGTTCCTGACCTCGGCCTCGTCGAGCACCCTGAACAAGCACGGGATCAGTGGGTTCAGCCAGTTCAGCACGCAACAGAAAACCCAGGCCGTGCTCGCCATGCAATCCTGGGCCGATGTGGCCAATGTCACCTTCACCGAGAAAGCCACTGGCGGTGACGGTCACATGACCTTCAGCAACTACAGCAGCGGCCAGGACGGTGCGGCAGCGTTTGCTTACCTGCCGGGCACGGGCGCCGGTTACGACGGGACTTCCTGGTACCTGACCAACAGCAGCTACACGCCCAACAAGACGCCGGACCTGAACAACTACGGCCGTCAGACCCTGACCCACGAAATCGGCCACACCCTGGGCCTGGCTCATCCGGGTGATTACAACGCTGGCGAAGGCGCGCCGACCTACAACGATGCGACCTACGGGCAAGACACCCGCGGCTACAGCGTCATGAGCTACTGGAGTGAAAGCAACACCAGTCAGAACTTCAGCAAGGGCGGCGTCGAAGCGTATGCGTCCGGCCCGTTGATGGACGACATTGCCGCCATCCAGCAGCTGTACGGCGCCAACACCACCACGCGTACCGGTGATACTACCTACGGCTTCAACTCCAACGCCGGTCGCGACTTTCTCAGCGCTTCTTCGTCGTCGGACAAAGTGGTTTTTTCGGTCTGGGATGCGGGCGGCAAAGACACGCTAGATTTCTCGGGTTTCACCCAGAACCAGAAGATCAACCTCAATGAGGCCTCGTTCTCCGACGTTGGCGGCCTGGTGGGCAACGTGTCCATCGCCAAGGGTGTCACCGTCGAGAACGCCATTGGCGGTTCGGGCAATGACCTGCTGATCGGCAACAACGTGTCCAATGAGCTGAAGGGCGGTGCCGGCAACGACATCCTTTTTGGCGCGGGCGGTGCGGATAAGTTGTGGGGTGGTGCAGGTTCGGACACGTTTGTGTTCGCCGCCAGCAGCGACTCCAAGCCAGGGGCGATCGACCAGATCCTCGATTTTGTCAGCGGCCTGGACAAAATCGACCTGACCGGTATCACCAACGGCGCGGGCCTGCACTTCGTCAGTGCGTTCACCGGTGCAGCGGGCGATGCGGTGTTGAGCACGTCCGGCGGCAACAGCCTGTTGTCGGTGGATTTCTCCGGGCACGGCGTGGCTGATTTCCTGGTCAGCACCGTCGGCCAGGCGGCGTACACAGACATCGCGGCGTGATGTGAAGTGAAAAAAGGAGGGCGGCGCTCAATGTGCTGCTCTCTTTCCTTGCATCGCCATCTGCGGTGAGTAAGCTACGCGCCGGAGTACAACGCCCTATGACCCACAAGGCTTTTACCTACAGAACAACCGCGTGGCTTTTGGCGGCGCTGATGACGTTTCTTGGAGATGTAGCCATGGCAAGCAGCCTGAAATTAGCAGACCCCTCAGAACTGGCCGGCCAGTGGCAAGCCACTTTGAATGCCGCCGAAGACTCGTCAAAGTCCTGCATCGTTGACTTTCAACCGCAGCAAACGCTGGGTGAGGGCGCCGAGTGCCTCAGTAGTTGGTTGGGCGAGCAAGCCATCGGCTGGTTTCCGGAACCCGACGGTATCGCGATCACTGGCAAAGAAGGCTCAAGAATCGTGTTCTTCAGCCGACAGCATGAGGGGCTTTACACAAGCACGTTGAAATCAGGGCTGATCATTACGCTGCAGCGCACGGCGCATTAAGCGCCAAAGTGGCAGGCCGTTTACAGGTACCGACTATAAAGCCCTTGATGTCCCGTTAGTAGGCGCGAATCAATAACCGGACTTTTTATTGCACATAAGAAGTTGTTATTAGTGTGTAAGCGACAACGGGCAAAGAATGTCTCGACCGTGTGCGGACAGTTAATGGAACCTCGCCTGAGTACGGCGGGAAATATCAGTTCAGGAAAAATCAATGAAGATGGCGAAGGCCCCAGTCACCGCACCGTTAATCAAGGCACTGGGCGACTATAAGAGCATCTTGATCAGCGTCGGTTGTTTTACCGCATTGATCAACATACTGATGCTGGTCCCGTCGATTTATATGCTCCAGGTCTATGACCGGGTGCTGTCCTCGCAAAACGAAACCACCTTGACCATGTTGTCGCTGATGGTCGTCGGGTTCTTTGTCTTTATCGGTTTACTGGAAATTGTTCGCAGCTTTATCGTTATCCGCATCGGCAGCCAACTGGAGCGTCGCTTCAACCTGCGGGTCTATCAGGCAGCGTTCGAGCGCAATTTATTCAAGGGTGAGGGCAATGCCGGCCAATCGCTTGGCGACCTGACTCATATTCGACAATTCGTCACCGGCCCCGCGCTGTTCGCCTTCTTCGATGCGCCGTGGTTTCCGGTCTACCTGTTCGTGATTTATCTGTTCAACGTCTGGCTCGGGGTATTCGCCACCGCAGGCGCGGTGCTGCTGATCGCGCTGGCCTGCCTGAATGAGGCCATGACTAAAAAGCCGCTGGGCGAAGCCGCCGCGTTTTCCCAGAAGTCCAGCCAGCTGGCCACCAGTCACCTGCACAATGCCGAAACCATTCAAGCCATGGGCATGCTCGGTGCCCTACGTAATCGCTGGTTCCATGTCCATTCGCGTTTCCTTGGCTTGCAGAACCAGGCCAGCGACACCGGTGCCGTCATCAGCTCCCTGAGCAAAACCCTGCGGCTGTGCCTGCAATCGCTGGTCTTGGGTTTGGGCGCCTTGCTGGTGATCAAGGGCGACATGACCGCCGGGATGATGATCGCCGGTTCCATCCTGATGGGCCGCGTGCTGAGCCCCATCGATCAGTTGATTGCCGTGTGGAAACAATGGAGCGGCGCCAAACTCGCCTACCGGCGTCTCGACGCGCTGCTGCAAGCCTATCCACCGAGTAACGTGGCGATGGCATTGCCGGCACCGAAGGGGCAGATCACTTTTGAACAGGTCAGCGCCGGTCCTCCGGGTCAACGCGCGGCGACCCTGCACATGGTCAATTTCAGCCTTGGTGCGGGGGAGGTGCTGGGTGTGCTGGGTGCGTCGGGCTCCGGTAAGTCGACGTTGGCGCGCGTGCTGGTCGGCGTGTGGCCGACTCTCGGCGGCACCGTGCGGCTCGACGGCGCGGACATCCATCGCTGGAATCGCGATGACCTCGGCCCCTACATCGGTTACCTGCCGCAGGACATCGAATTGTTCAGCGGCAGCATCGCGCAAAACATCGCCCGATTCCGCGAAGCCGATCCGCAACAAGTGGTGGTGGCCGCGCAACAGGCTGGCGTGCATGAGTTGATCCTGCGCATGCCTCAGGGCTACGACACCGTGCTCGGGGAAGATGGCAGCGGTTTATCCGGTGGGCAAAAGCAACGTGTGGCCCTGGCCCGTGCGCTGTATGGCAAGCCGAGCCTGGTGGTGCTGGATGAGCCGAACTCCAACCTCGACACCGTCGGCGAAGCGGCGCTGGCCAGTGCTATCGCCCAAATGAAGGCCCAGGGCACCAGTGTGATTCTGGTCACCCATCGTTCCTCGGCGTTGGCCCAGGCTGACAAGTTGCTGGTGCTCAATGAGGGGCGTTTGCAGGCGTTCGGTCCGAGCCAGGAGGTGCTCAAGGCGCTGTCCGGAGCGGCCGCGCAAGCACCGGCGGGGGTCAGCATGAGCCGGCAATCTCAGCCGTCGACAAGGAATTCGGGTGTATGAGCAGCCTGCAGATGAACAGTCAAAACGAAGCCGCGATGGAACACGACTACATCGCCGAACGCCCTGAACGCGACGCGCGTTATTTCGCCCGCCTGGGCTGGATTCTGGCGATCGTCGGCGCTGGCAGTTTCTTCACGTGGGCCAGCCTGGCGCCACTTGACCAGGGCATTCCGGTGCAAGGCACGGTGGTGGTGTCGGGCAAGCGCAAAGCCGTGCAGTCGACGAGCAACGGCGTGGTCAGCCGGATTCTGGTGCGCGAAGGTCAGGTGGTGAAGCAGGGCCAACCACTGTTCCAGCTCGACCAGACGCAAGTTGCCGCTGATGTGCAATCCCTGCAAGCGCAATACCGCATGGCCTGGGCCAGTCTGGCGCGGTGGCAGAGCGAGCGTGACAATCTCAAGCAGGTCAGTTTCCCCGCCGAACTGAGCAACGATCCTGACCCGCGCCTGAAATTGGTGCTGGAAGGCCAGCGTCAGTTGTTCAGCAGCCGTCGCGAAGCCTTTTCCCGCGAACAAGCCGCCTTGCGCGCGAGCATCGAAGGTGCCGGTGCGCAACTGGCCGGCATGCGTCGCGCCCGTACGGACTTGACCGCCCAGGCCGACTCGCTGCAACAACAATTAAGCAATCTGCAGCCCCTGGCGGACAACGGCTACATCCCGCGCAACCGGTTGATGGAGTACCAGCGTCAGCTGTCGCAAGTGCAGCAACAATTGGCAGAAAACACCGGCGAAAGTGGCCGCGTGGAGCAGGGCATCCTCGAATCGCGGCTGAAGCTGCAACAACACATCGAGGAGTACCAGAAAGAGGTCCGCACGCAACTGGCCGATGCGCAGCTCAAAAGCGTGACCCTGGAAGAACAACTGACCTCCGCCGGGTTTGACCTGCAACACAGCGAGATCATCGCCACGGCCGACGGCATCGCGGTCAACCTCGGGGTTCACACCGAAGGCGCGGTAGTGCGTCAGGGCGAAACCCTGCTGGAAATCGTGCCTCAGGGCACACGCCTGGAAGTGGAAGGGCACTTGCCGATCAACCTGGTCGACAAGGTCGGCACGCACTTGCCGGTGGACATTCTGTTTACCGCGTTCAACCAGAGCCGCACCCCGCGAGTGCCGGGCGAAGTCAGCCTGATCTCCGCCGACCAGATGGTCGACGAAAAAACCGGGGCGCCGTATTACGTGCTGCGCAGCAGCGTCAGCGAGCAGGCCATGGAAAAACTCAACGGCCTGGTGATCAAGCCCGGCATGCCGGCGGAAATGTTCGTGCGCACCGGAGAACGTTCGCTCCTCAACTACTTGTTCAAACCGCTGCTCGACCGGGCAGGCTCCGCGTTGACTGAGGAATAAGGATGTTCCGTTGTATGAATAAGCTTTCCATGCTGGCCGCGACCCTGGCGCTGCTGACCTGCAACAGTGCGATGGCCATGGGGCCGTTCGACGTCTACGAACAAGCCTTACGCAATGATCCGGTGTTCCTCGGCGCCATCAAGGAGCGCGACGCCGGCCTTGAGAACCGTGCCATTGGCCGTGCCGGGCTGTTGCCGAAACTGGCTTACAACTACAACAAGGGCCGCAACACCTCGAAGGTCACCTACCTCAACGAGCGCGGGCAAAACCAGTCGGATGATCGCAACTACAGCAGCTACGGCTCGACCCTGACCCTGCAACAACCGTTGCTCGACTACGAAGCTTACGCGGCCTATCGCAAAGGCGTGGCGCAGTCGCTGTTCGCCGACGAAAACTTTCGCGGCAAGAGCCAGGAATTGCTGGTGCGGGTGCTGGAGAACTACACCAAGGCGTTGTTCGCCCAGGACCAGATCGACATCGCCCTGGCGAAGAAAAAAGCCTACGAGCAACAGTTCCAGCAGAACGAGCAGATGTTCCGCCAGGGCGAGGGCACGCGCACCGATATTCTTGAAGCCGAGTCGCGCTATGAACTGGCGACCGCCGAGGAAATCGAGGCACGCAATGAACAGGATGCCGCCCTGCGGGAACTGGGCGCGCTGATCGGCGTGCCGGCCATCGACATCGCCGACCTGGCGCCGCTGGACCAGAATTTCCAGACCTTCACCTTGCAACCGGCCAGTTACGACACCTGGCATGAGATCGCCGTCGCCAACAACCCGAACCTGGCTTCCCAGCGCCAGGCCCTGGAAGTGGCGCGCTACGAGGTCGAGCGCAACCGTGCCGGGCACCTGCCCAAAGTCAGCGCCTACGCCTCGGTGCGCCAGAACGAGTCGGAAAGTGGCAACACCTATAACCAGCGCTACGACACCAACACCATCGGCATAGAGGTCAATGTGCCGCTGTATGCCGGCGGAGGGGTTTCGGCCTCGACTCGTCAGGCCAGCCGCGCCATGGAACAGGCCGAGTACGAACTGGACGGCAAGACCCGGGAAACCCTGATCGAGCTGCGTCGGCAGTTCAGCGCCTGCCTGTCGGGCGTAAGCAAACTGCGCGCCTATCAGAAAGCCCTGAGCTCGGCTGAAGCCCTGGTGGTGTCGACCAAGCAAAGCATCCTCGGTGGCGAACGGGTCAACCTCGATGCGCTGAATGCCGAACAACAACTCTTTACGACACGTCGGGATCTGGCCCAGACCCGGTACGACTATTTAATGGCGTGGACCAAGTTGCATTACTACGCCGGGACTTTGAGCGAGCAGGATCTGGCCAAGGTTGACGAGGCGTTCGGACAAGGACCGAGGACTCCGTAACGCCTGAACATTGCAGCCCTGTAGCGCGTTCTATCTCTGACAATTCCAACAAAGAGAGAGGCAATACCCATGGGTGTGTACGACTACAAAAACCTCGGCACAGCAGACTCCAAAGCATTGTTTACCGATGCGATGGCGATCACGCTGTATTCCTATCACAACCTCGATAACGGTTTTGCCACCGGCTACCAGCACAACGGTTTCGGCCTGGGCTTGCCGGCGACACTGGTGATGGCGCTGATCGGCGGCGCAGACTCACAAGGCGTGATTCCCGGCATTCCGTGGAATCCGGATTCGGAAAAAGCCGCGCTGGAGGCGGTGCAAAAAGCTGGCTGGACACCCATCACGGCCGCGCAGTTGGGCTATGACGGCAAGGTCGACGGGCGCGGAACCTTCTTTGGCGAGAAGGACGGCTACACCAGCGCTCAGGTGGAAATCCTCGGCAAGTACGATGCCCAGGGCCATCTCACTGAAATCGGCATCGCCTTTCGTGGCACCAGCGGCCCGCGGGAAACCCTGGTCAGCGATTCAATCGCCGACGTGATCAACGACCTGCTGGCGGCGTTGGGCCCCAAGGATTATGCGAAGAACTACGTCGGTGAAGCGTTCGGCAACTTGCTCGGCGACGTCGCCGCGTTTGCCCAGGCCAATGGCCTGTCGGGCAAGGACGTACTGGTCAGCGGCCACAGCCTCGGCGGGCTGGCAGTCAACAGCCTGGCGGATTTGAGTCGTGACAAGTGGGCCGGGTTCTACCAGGACTCCAACTACATTGCCTACGCGTCACCGACCCAAAGCAGCACCGATAAAGTGTTGAACGTTGGCTACGAAAACGATCCGGTGTTCCGGGCGCTCGACGGTTCCTCGTTCAACCTGTCGTCGGTGGGCGTGCACGATGCCCATCAGGAGTCGGCGACCAACAACATCGTCAGCTTCAACGACCACTATGCGTCGACGGCCTGGAACCTGCTGCCGTTCTCCATCCTCAACATTCCGACCTGGATTTCGCACTTGCCGACCGGGTACGGCGACGGCATGACGCGGGTGCTGGAGTCGCGGTTCTACGACCTCACCGACAAAGACTCGACGATTATCGTTGCCAACCTGTCGGACCCGGCACGCAGCAACACCTGGGTCCAGGACCTCAATCGCAATGCCGACACCCACAAGGGCAGTACCTTCATCATCGGCAGCGACGGCAACGACCTGATCCAGGGTGGCAAGGGCAACGACTACCTGGAAGGCCGCGATGGCAACGACACCTTTCGCGACGGTGGCGGCTACAACATCCTGTTGGGCGGCAAGGGCAGCAACGTGCTCGACGTGCAGCAGTCGGTGAAGAACCTTGACTTCGCCAATGACGGCGCCGGCAACCTGTACATCCGCGACGCCCAGGGCGGCATGAGCATCACCCGTGACATCGGCAGCATCATCAGCAAAGAGCCGGGGTTTTTATGGGGGCTGTTCAAGGATGACGTGACCCACAGCGTCACGGCCAATGGGCTGGCGGTCGGCAATAATCTGACCCCCTACGCGTCAACGGTGAAGGGCGGCGCGGGTGCCGATACGCTCAAGGCTCACACGGCGGGCGACTGGCTGTTTGGCCTGGATGGCAACGATCATTTGATTGGCGGCAAGGGCAACGACGTGTTGGTCGGCGGGGCGGGGAATGACCTGATGGAGTCGGGAGGCGGGACCGATACGTTCCTGTTCAGCGGCGCCTTTGGCCAGGACCGCGTGATCGGCTATCAGGCGGACGATAAGCTGGTGTTTCTCGGGGTCCAGGGCGTGGAGCCTGGCGATGATTATCGGGCGCATGCCACGGCGGTGGGGCAGGACACGGTGCTGACGTTTGGCGGGGATTCGGTGACGTTGGTCGGTGTCGGATTGGACAGTTTGTCGGGTGCGGGAATTGTGATTGCCTGAGGGTGATGCGGCGCCGGTAAGGGCCTCTTCGCGAGCAAGCCCGCTCCCACATTTGATTTTTGTCCTCCACAAAGTTTGCGGTCGACTCGGTCTAATGTGGGAGCGGGCTTGCTCGCGAAGAACGATAACGCGGTCCTCAGTCTTCCTGGCGAATCGTGCTCACTTCATCCGCCTTGACCTTCACTTTCGCCCCGGAGATGTCTTCAAATTCAAAGAAGCCATCCTTGGTCTTGGTTTTCGGCATGTCCTTGGTCAAATACTGGGTGCCGTTCTGCAGTGTCACCACCGTTGGCGTCGAGCAACCGGCCAGGGCCAGAAAGGCTGCTACCGCCAGGGGCAAGCCCAGAGTCTTCATATTCATACTCACCTCTCAAACTTCAAATAAAAAACAGCGCGATTACCGTATCTCTAAGGCGGTTGGTGCCATGGAACACCAGAAAGTTCGACAGACAGCGGAAAAATAACCGATTTCAGCCCGACACACTTTTTGTAGGAGCTGTCGAGCTTGCGAGGCTGCGATCGGCTGCGCAGCAGCCGTAAAACCTCAGCGCGAGGTAGTCCTGAAAGAACGCATCGCCTGATTTCACGACTGCTTCACAGCCGAACGCGCTTAACTGAGCGATATGACGAGCCGCCGCTTATCCTTTTCCATTTGCACCAGATGGGGTGTAGCTGGTATCTGTACGCATAACCAGTACTCGCTCGCCATGGCCCATTTTCCTGTGACTGCAAATCCCCTCGACGATCCGTTCTATTACTTGAACAACTTCATGCAAGTGCTTGATTGGCTTGAGCATCGCTATGCCGATGTGTTGAGTATAGAGGAGCAACGCTTCATCCGTGATTTCCACCAGTTGCCCCGCGAATCCCGAGCGCTGCTGGTCAGAATGGTGATGCGCAAGGGCATTCACTTCAGGGCGAGCAAACTGCATTACGTCGAGATCGGCGACATTGGCCTGGCCGCCGAGCCATTGCTGGCCCTGGGCTGGATTGACGAACAGTCAGCGCTGTCGATCGAGACGCTGTTCGAGGTGCTGCTCAAGGCAGAAATCCTCCAGTGTTTTGGTGCGGCCATCGATCAGCCCAAAGGCAAAAAGACCGATTGGCTGCCGACACTGAGCGAACGGTTTCCCGACGCTCAGGCTTTCGCGAACTGGTGCCCGACCCTGGACGAGCGATTGTTCAGCCTGACCATCATGGGCCTGTGCGACCGGCTGCGCCTGATGTTTTTCGGCAATCTTTACCAGGATTGGTCAGAGTTTGTGCTGGCCGATCTTGGCATCTTCACCTACGAAAAAGTCGAGTTCTGCGCCGAATCGCGAGGTTTGCGCAGCCGCGACGACGTCGACGCCTGCCTCTTTCTTCACCACTGTCAGCAACGTTTCGAGGCCGGTGAAGCGGTGGCGGGTATTGTCGAGCAGATCAACGGGCTGGCATTGAGCAACCCGTGGCTGCAAAGGCGTCGCGGCAAGTTGTTGTTCCAGATCGGACAGTATTGCGAGCGAATCGCGGATTTCCCTAACGCCCTGACCATCTACCGTGAATGCGCCTATCCCGGCGCGCGCCTGCGGTTGATTCGCGTGCTGGAACGTTGCGGTGAGTATTCGCTCGCCATGGACCTGGCCACCCATGCCGAGCAAGCGCCGGAAAGCGCTGCTGAACAGCAGCAATTGCTACGTGTGTTGCCCAGGCTGCGGCGCAAGCTCGGCGGCCCGGCGATGAAGCGCTCGTCACCACGGGAAATGCTGCGCCTGGACCTGCAATTGCCCCGGACCGACCTGGCGCTGTCGGTGGAGTATTACGTTCAGGCGCACCTGGCGGAAGAATCGGCGCCGGTGCACTACGTCGAAAACAGCCTGATCAACTCGCTGTTCGGACTGCTGTGCTGGCCAGCAATCTTCGCCCCGCTGCCGGGCGCGTTTTTCCACCCGTTCCAGCGCGGGCCAGTGGATCTGCTCAATGAAGACTTTCATGCTCGCCGTGCTGAACTGTTCCAGCGTTGCCTGGCTGAACTCGACGACGGGCGTTACCGCCAGACCATTCGTGAACGCTATGCCGCCAAGTGGGGCGTGCAATCGCCGTTCGTGTTCTGGGGCGCGTTGAGCGAGGACTTGCTGGATCAGGCGCTCGACTGCCTGCCGGCCGAACACCTCAAGCACTGGTTCAATCGCCTGCTGCTGGACATCAAGGCCAATCGCGCCGGCATGCCGGACCTGATCCAGTTCTGGCCGCAGCAAAAGACCTACCGCATGATCGAAGTCAAAGGCCCCGGCGATCGCTTGCAAGACAATCAATTACGCTGGCTGGAGTTCTGCCATGAACACCACATGCCGATTGCCGTGTGCTACGTGCAATGGGCGGAGCAGAGCGCTTGAGCTACAGCATTGCGGTGCGGGCGCTGTGTGAATTCACCGCCAAGGTCGGCGACCTCGACCTGCGCTTTACCCCGTCGCCAACCGCACTGGAAGGTATCGTCGGGCACCGCACGGTCGCGTCCCGGCGCAGCGACGGCTATCAGAGTGAAGTCGCACTTGAGGGCCAGTATCAAACGTTGCAAGTCAAGGGCAGGGCAGACGGCTACGACCCCGTGCAAAACTGCCTGGAAGAAGTCAAAACCTATCGCGGCGACTTGAGCAAGCAACCGGCCAACCATCGGCAATTGCACTGGGCGCAGGCGAAAATCTACGGCTGGTTGATGTGTCGGAAACTCGATCTGGCGCAGATCAATCTGGCCCTGGTGTACTTCGACATCGTCAGCGAAAAGGAAACCTGCCTGGCCGAAGCCTTCAGTGCCGAAGAACTGGGGCAGTTCTTCGAGCACCATTGCGCGCGGTTTCTGCACTGGGCCGAGCAGGAAATGGCCCATCGCGACGCACGTAACAAGGCGGCCCAACAGTTGGCGTTTCCCCATGCCGATTTTCGGCCGGGGCAGCGTCATCTGGCGGAGTCGGTGTTCAAGGCGGTCAGCACCGGTCGTTGCCTGATGGCTCAGGCGCCCACCGGGATCGGCAAAACCGTGGGGACGCTGTTTCCGATGGTCAAGGCTCTGGCACCGCAACGGCTGGACAAGGTGTTCTTCCTCACGGCGAAAACCCCGGGGCGCAAACTGGCGCTGGACGCTGCACAGGTGATCCTCGACAGCGCCGAGGCGCCGCCATTGCGTGTTCTGGAAATGATTGCCCGTGACAAGGCCTGCGAACATCCGGACAAGGCCTGCCACGGCGAATCCTGTCCGTTGGCTCAAGGCTTCTATGATCGCTTGCCGGCCGCTCGCCAGGCGGCCAGCGAACTGAGCCTGTTGAACCAGAGCGCGTTGCGCGAGGTTGCCCTGAAGCACGACGTCTGCCCCTATTACCTGAGCCAGGAAATGGCCCGTTGGGCGGACGTGGTGGTCGCCGATTACAACTACTACTTCGACTTCAGTGCACTGCTGTTCGGGTTGGCCCAGGCCAACAACTGGACAGTCGCGGTGCTGGTGGACGAGGCGCACAATCTGGTGGAACGCGGCCGGCAGATGTACAGCGCCAGCCTCGACCAGTCGACGCTCAACGCGTTGCGTAAAACCGCGCCCGAGCCATTGAAAAAATCCCTGCAACGGGTCAACCGTGAGTGGAACGCCCTGCATAACCTGCAACTCGGCGCCTATCAGGCGTACGACAAAGGCCCGGAAAAACTGCTCCAGGCGCTGTCTTCATGCAGCGCCAGCATCGGCGATTACCTGAACGATCATCCGCAGGGCCTGGACAGTGCCTTGCAGACGTTCTATTTCGACATGCTGCAATTCTGCCGGGTGGCTGAACTCTTCGATGAGCAGTTCCTGTTCGACATCAGCAAGCGCGACCTCGACCGCAAGCGCAACCTGTCGCAGTTGTGCCTGCGCAACGTGGTGCCCGCCGGTTTCATCCGCCCGCGCCTGACCGCCGCGCGCAGCACCGTGCTGTTTTCCGCGACCTTGAGCCCTCGCCATTACTACGCCGATCTGTTGGGGACACCGCCGAGCACGGTGTGGATTGACGTGGAGTCACCGTTTCATGCCGACCAGCTGCAGGTGCACATCGTCAGCCAGATCTCCACGCGGTTCGTCCATCGCCAGTCCTCCCTCGCGCCGATTGTCGAACTGATTGCCCGGCAATTCACTCAGCGCCCCGGCAACTACCTGGCGTTTTTCAGTAGCTTCGATTACTTGCAGCAAGTGGCGCAGTTGCTGGCCGAGAAACATCCGCACATCAATCTGTGGGCGCAGTCCCGAGGCATGGCGGAAGGGCAGCGCCAGGACTTTCTCGATCAGTTCACCGCCGACAGTCAGGGCGTCGGGTTTGCGGTACTCGGCGGGGCGTTTGGCGAAGGCATCGACTTGCCCGGCGCGCGACTGATCGGTGCGTTCATTGCCACCCTGGGGCTGGCGCAGCTCAACCCGGTCAACGAACAACTGAAACACCGCATGGCGGCGATTTTTGGTGCCGGCTACGACTACACCTATCTGTTTCCAGGGGTGCAAAAAGTGGTGCAGGCCGCCGGACGAGTGATCCGCACCCAGCAGGATCAAGGGGTGGTGATGTTGATCGATGACCGATTTGGCGAAAGTAAGGTCAAGCAGTTGCTGCCACGCTGGTGGTCAGTTTGAAGGGTGGCTTTTTTCCCACAGTCGAGTAGGATCTTTTACTTAAAAAACAGCGACATATCTTGAAAGACACACTCATTTGAATAAACCGGGTGAGGGGGCTTTATTCAAAGGGCGGGGTATCACTTTTACCCGCGTCTTTGATAAGGAAATCAAGGTATGTCACAAGCACCGATTTACGCTTACACCCCGGAAGACGTCACCGCAGCGTTCAACGAAATCACCGCCACACTGTTCAGTGGCAAAACGGCCGAAACACCACCCAAGTTGCTGGTCCCCGCGGGGCTGCAGGGCTCAGGTAAAACCTATCTGCTGGAAAAGAGCCTGTTGCCGTCGAGCCGTTACAGCAATTATGTACGTCTGTACCTGCCCGAATACCGGGAGAAACACCCTCAGTACGCCGAGATGATCAAGCTTGGTGTTTTGCACGCGTACCAGCATACGGAAGCGTTTATCCGTGAGGTCAGCGGCAAGGTCTTCGAGGCAGCGTTCACGCGCAAATACAACATCATCATGGAGTGCGCGTTCGACAGCATCGATTTTGCCGGGCTTGCGTCGTATGCCATACCCGCCGGCTACCAGCTTGAAGCTCACATCGTGGGCTGTAACCAGGCGTTTGCGCACCTGTCGAGCATCAAACGGGCCCTGAGGAGTCTGGAGAAACAAGAACTGGAGCGATTTGTCAGTTATTCGGCACTGGAATCGAGCATGAGTAACGCTCAGGCGATTATCCTCGCGTTCGAGACAGTCGCCAAAGCGGTCAGCGGTTCACAGCTATTTTTGTACGAGCGCGGTTTGGGCGCATTGAATGAACGGACTTTACGAGCACATAGCTCATACTCCAAAGACGCTAACGGGGAGTTGACCATCAACTCTACCGCCGCGCCCTACAGTTACAGTGCCTACAGCACCATCATCAATAATCACGTCTACTCCATGCCGGAGCGAGACGAGATGGTCAAAGAGTGCCACCTGGCGTTGCTCAAGACCGGGACATTTGCCAACCAGGTGCCTGATTTTGTCTACAACGACCTGTACGCCTATATCGTTAAATACGTGTACCGCTAACACCCAGCGTCAAGATTAGATATTCCGTAAGACAAACCGCTGATGATTCGGCTTTTCAAATTGGCGGTTTGTCGCATACTCCTGAAAAACAATGCTGACGTGAGATATCAATGATCGAAGATCGGACCAAAACCACAGCCATCGATGACAGTCGGTTTCGCCTGTTGATCGATGCTGTGATTGACTACGCGATCTACATGATTGATCCCGATGGAATCATTACCAGCTGGAACGCGGGTGCGCGGCGTTTCAAGGGGTATGAGGAGGCGGAAATTCTCGGCCAGCACTTCTCGCAGTTCTACACCGAAGAGGATCGTTTGGCCGGTTTGCCCCAACGCGCGCTGGATACGGCCATTCGGGAGGGGCGTTTCGAGGGCGAAGGCTGGCGCGTTCGCAAGGACGGCACGCATTTCTGGTGCCACGTGGTGATCGATCCGATTATCGACCCGTCGGGCAAGTTGCTCGGGTTTGCCAAGATCACTCGTGATTTGACCGACCGCAAGATGGCCGAAGAAATTCTCAAGCAAAGCGAACAGCAGTTTCGCCTGCTGGTGCAGAGCGTCACCGACTACGCGATCTACATGCTCGCCCCGGATGGTCGTCTGACTAACTGGAACCAGGGGGCGCAACGCATCAAGGGCTACTTGCCCGAAGAGGTCATCGGCCAGCACTTTTCGATGTTCTATACCCCGGAAGACCGCGAGGCTGGCGAGCCAAAACGGACGCTGGACATTGCTGTGCGTGAAGGGCGCTTCGAAAACAAGGGCTGGCGGGTACGCAAGGACGGTACGCGATTCATGGCGCATGTCGTGGTCGACCCGATCTGGGGCGATACCGGCACGCTGCTCGGTTTTGCCAAGATCACCCGAGATATCACCGAAGCGACATTGGCACAGCAGACCCTCGAGCAAACCCGTGAAGCGCTGTTCCAGGCGCAGAAGATGCAGGCCATCGGCCAACTCAGCGGCGGTATTGCCCACGACTTCAATAATTTGCTGACGGTCATTCTGGGTAATCTGGAAATCGTCCGCAAACGCGTGGGGGAAGATCCAAAAATCACCCGACTGCTCGACAACGCGACTCAGGGGGCCTTGCGTGGCGTATCCCTGACCCAACGTATGTTGGCTTTTGCCCGGCGGCAGGAGCTCAAGGCCGAATCGGTTGATATACCCGAACTGGTGCAAGGGATCAGCGGACTGTTGCGCAGCTCCCTTGGGCCTTCAGTGACACTCGAAACTGATTTTTCGCCGGAGCTCGAACCCGTCCTGGCCGACCTCAATCAGCTCGAATTGGCGGTGCTGAATCTGGCCACCAACGCCCGAGACGCCATGCCTCATGGTGGGAAAATTGTCATCAGCACCCGCACCGAAGAAGTCGACGACCCGAGCAGGTGGTCCCTGGTTGCCGGGCGTTATGTCTGCTTGAGTGTTACCGATACCGGGGAGGGCATGGATGCCACGACGCTGGCTTCGGCGATGGACCCGTTCTTCACCACCAAAGGAGTCGGCAAAGGCACGGGCCTGGGGCTGTCGATGGTTCACGGTTTTGTCGAACAGCTGGGTGGGCGATTCTTACTCAAGAGTCAGAAGGACCACGGTACCACCGCCGAACTTTGGTTGCCTGTCGCGACTGGCGGCCCGTGCGACAAAATGGTCGCCGAAGAGAAACCTGCCGTGAAGGTGCCTCGTCTGTGCGTGTTGGTGGTGGATGACGACAGTTTGGTACTGACGAGCACCAGCCTGTTGCTTGAGGACCTCGGTCATCGGGTAATCAGTGCGGCATCCGGCGCACAGGCACTGGAATTGTTCGAGAAGGAGCACGATATTGACCTGGTCATCACGGACATGGCCATGCCGCAGATGAGTGGTGCGCAATTGGCGCAGACCATCCGGAACATGAAGCCGGACGTACCGATCATTCTCGCCACCGGTTACGCCGAGCGGCTGGAAGGCTTCGCGACCAGCCTCCCACGGTTGTCCAAGCCCTATAACCAACTCCATCTGGTGGAAATTATTGCCTCGGCCATGAAATGACGGACGCGCTCACTGTTCAGTGCTGACTCCTGCGTTCTTCTTGAAACCGCGTAAATTCACGGCACACAGGCAAAACTGCAACACGATCAGGGCGTAGGCGTGGGTGTGGTAACCCCAGATCACCCACAAAATATTGCTGACCATAAAGCAGATGAAGCCTGACACCCGGCTTGAAGGTTGCCGCGAACCGATCAACCACGCCGCCATCACCGTGACCAGCATCGCTGGCCATTGCACCCAATCGAGGTAGTCCATCTCCGCTCCTTAACATCAGACCGTTATCTGAGGGACCACGGTGGTGAGGGTCTGTTCGCCTTCGGCAATGCCTGATTCAAACAACCGCCCCCTGTAGGAGCGAGCTCGCTCGCGAAGATCGTCAACGATGACGCGTCTAATCAGGCGAAACGCGGTGCATTCAAGACCATCGCGAGCAAGCTCGCTCCTACAGGGAATGGCATGGGCGCGTTGAAATCCAGCTGAACTTGTCGGTTGACGCTTCTTCTAAACGTTTTCCCTCCCATGCGTGACGCCTGTGCCAAGAATACTGACCGAAACCCCGGCCGAAGAAGCCCTGACCGAACACAACGCCAAGATGTTCGGGTCGCCCAAGGAACGCCTGGATTTCTACCGCCGGGAAATCCAGTACGAAACCAGCATTCTGGCTAATCGCACTGATGCCTATCTGGCGGCACAGTCGTTTCTGGTGATTGCTTTCGCATCCTGCATGTCGAACCTCAACCCTGAGTGGGGGAAGCTTTTCACGCTGGTGGTGCCGCCATTCCTGGCGCTGTTGGGGCTGCTCAGTTCGCTCAATGCCTGGCCGGGTATTCGCGCGGCGTATGACATCATTGATCACTGGCATTTCAAGCAGAGTGAGTTGTTGCGTAGCGAACCTTTGATGGGGCTTGCTTATGACGAATCGCCGTTGTTTAGCGAGATGGAGTCTTCGCATAAGGGGTATCGGAAATCGCTGTTGTTTTCGGTGCGCACGCCGTGGATTTTTGCGACTTTTTGGGTGTTGTTGGGGGGCTATGCGGTTTTTATTCAGGTGACTAATCCTGGTGGGTGATGCGGATCGGGATTGGCCTCCGGGGCATGGCAAACTCAAAAAAAACACCGTCCCCTGTAGGAGCGAGCTTGCTCGCGATGGACCCACAGGCACCACGTTTATCCTGTGGAAACGCGTCATCGTTAACGTCCTTCGCGAGCAGGCTCGCTCCTACACGGGGCTAGGTCGAGCGTTAGCTTCGAAACCAGTAACAGCCGTTATCGAAGAAGCGGATATACACCCGACCCAAGCCAAAATGCATCAAGCCGCCAAATTAGCCGCACTCATTTCCTTCTTGTACTGCGCCTTCAAGCTCTCCATCTGCGCCCCCAACTCTTCCAGCGTCGCTTTCCCCAACAGCTTCTTGGCCTGAGGAAACATCTCCGTTTCTTCCTCTTCAATGTGATGTTCCAGCAACTCCTTGACCACTTTCACCCGACCGGCAAATTCCGGAGTGGACGGATCAGTCACTTTCAGGTCCGGCAGCACCAGCGAATCAACGGTGCGGTGCTCTTCCTTGGCCTCGTAATACATGACGTCCTGTTCCTTGCCTCCCGCCTTTTTATACGCCGGGTACAACACTTCTTCTTCCAGACGGGTATGAATCGTAATCTCCATTTCCAGCTTGGCGAGCAACTCGGTGCGTTTCTTCACACCACGCTCGGTGGATTCGCTCAACTGGGTCAGGATGCCTTTTACGCGTTCATGATCGGCTTTCAACAGGTCTATGGCGTTCATGGTCGAATCTCTCAAATAGTCACGGGGATGAGCGCGAACGGTCTCAAGGCCGAAAGTCGCTGATAGTCCTTGAGCATTTGTCGTGCCGGGTTTCTTCCTTCTAAAACATCCTTGAATATCAATACGTTAAATGCGCTGATGGCGAACTGCGGTCATGCAGGCTGCATGAGTCCGGAATTTGACTCATGCAGTTCGCAGGATCGCGTTTTACCCCTTCGGCAACGACGATTGACCCGTTCGACCATTGATCAGATTCGCCGCTCATGCGACTGAACTCACGGTTCGGCCTCGCTCCCTTAATACAGACAACCGCTGTCTTTATTGACCCACGAGGATGCCGCCATGCGTGCGATGACTTACCACGGAGCCCATGATGTAAAAATCGAAACCGTACCCGACCCCACTATTGAAGCGCCTGACGACATCATTTTGCGCGTGACCGCCACCGCCATCTGCGGCTCGGACTTGCACCTGTACCGAGGCAAGATTCCGACCGTGGAACATGGCGATATCTTTGGTCATGAGTTCATGGGCATCGTCGAGGAAACCGGCTCGGCCGTCACCGCCGTGCAACGCGGTGATCGGGTCGTCATCCCGTTCGTGATTGCCTGTGGCGACTGCTTCTTTTGTCAGAACGAGCTGTACGCCAGCTGTGAAACCACCAACACCGGCCGTGGCGCGATCGTCAACAAAAAGGCCATTCCACCGCCTGCTGCATTGTTCGGTTTCAGCCGTTTGTATGGCGGCATTCCGGGCGGGCAGGCAGAACTGGTCAGGGTGCCCAAGGCCAACACCGGTCCGTTCAAGGTTCCAGGTCTGCTGGCGGACGAGAAGGTGCTGTTCCTGTCGGACATCCTGCCGACGGCGTGGCAGGCCGTACTGAACAGCGGGATCGGGCCGGGCTCAAGCATTGCGATCTACGGTGCCGGCCCCGTGGGGTTATTGAGTGCGGCGTGCGCGAAGATGGTGGGGGCCGAGCAGATTTTCATGGTTGACCATCACGACTATCGACTGGCGTATGCCCAACGCACCTATGGTGTCATCCCGATCAATTTTGATGACGACGATGACCCGGCCGACACCATCATCCGCCAGACCGCGGGCAGTCGCGGCGTGGACGCGGTGATCGATGCCGTGGGGTTCGAAGCCAAGGGCAGCACCACGGAAACGCTGCTCGCCACCCTGAAACTCGAAGGCAGCAGCGGCAAAGCCTTACGCCAGTGTATTGCTGCCGTACGCCGTGGCGGCGTGGTCAGTGTGCCGGGCGTTTACTCCGGGTTTATTCACGGCTTCCTGTTCGGTGATGCGTTCGACAAAGGCCTGACGTTCAAAATGGGCCAGACCCATGTGCAGCGTTACCTGCCGGAATTGCTCGGGCACATTGAAACCGGGCGCCTGCAACCGGAGGCGATCATCACGCACCGCCTGTCACTGGAGCAGGTGGCCGAGGGCTACAGGATTTTCGACAAGAAAGAGGAGGAGTGCCGCAAAGTCATCCTCACGCCCGGCTCGAGCGATGTCCCGGTGACCGAGAGCCTGGAAGTCACCCCGATTCCGGCGTTGTAAATACGCAACCAAGCTTGCCGGCGAAGGCGTTATCAACAACGACTTCGCCGGCAAGCCTGGCTCCTGCGAAAAGCGATCTAAACCCTGCTTTCGTGTTGACGCACTTCGTCCGAGCGCTGGTTGGACATTGGAATGGGTGGAAACTCTTCGTTGAGTAAGCGCAAATGCTCGATCGCTTCCCCGAACTTCAAATCAGCTTTCCTGCGCATCGCCTGATAGCGATCAAACAACTCCCCGTCCATTTTGCCGCTCTCCAGTAACTCAAACGCGCTGCGGCTCAGCGCCTGGGCTTCTTCGAACATCTGACGATTACGCTCCAGAGCGAATGCCCGGCAGGCTTTGATTTGCTCGGAGGTGGAGTATTGAATCATGACCAGTACCTTATTATTCGAGGTCCCGTTTAACAGGTTTCGAGGCCAAAGCGGCGTCGATTCCGGCGAGTCCCGCCGAACAACTGCGAGGCGGGATTAAACGTGTGACAGGCTGGATTACAGAAGAATTTCAATTTTTTGAGTTCGAAAAATCGATAATTCGTCCCCGAAAAATACGGGCACAAAAATCAATTATTTGGATTCTTCCGCCGTTCATACCGGGCAAGCACCGGTTGCGTGCTGACCCCGTGGAGCAGGATGCTCAAGGCGACCACCGACAGCGTCAGGTCGGTGCACAAGGTCGCCACCGACTGGCCAAGCCCGTGGTTCAACGCATAAAACAGATAGAACAGGCTGCCGATCCCGCGTATGCCGAACCAGCCAATCAACACGCGCTGCCGACCGTCGAGCAACCGGCCCCACGGCGTGGCGATAACGCACAGCGGTCGAATCAGGAGAAACAACACGCCCGCGATCACCAGCGCGCGCCAGTCCCAGTGTGCCATCAGCACCACGCCGAGCAGCGTCACCAGGAACACTTCCATGGCCCGTTCCACCAGGCTGCCGAAGGCGAGCATGTCGCCCATCATGATGCCCGCCGCGACCTGGGTGTCTTCAAGGTGTTCGGTATCGCCGTGCACGGCGTGCTGCGGCTCGACGTTCTGATGACCGACCACCGGCTGAACCAGATGTTCGGCGGGCGGCTGCGTGTGGCCGCTGGATTTGGCCTCGACCTGACGCAAGCCGAGGCCTGCGGCGAACACGGATAGAAAGCCATAGGCGTGAATCGCTTCCGCCCCGACATAGGCCAGCGCGATCAGTGCCAGCGCGAGGTAGTCGTTGGGGGAAAGGGTGCTGTCGTCATTCTTGATCCGCAGTGACAACGTCAGTCGGCCAATGCCGCGCCCCATCCAATAGCCCATGAGCAATCCGGCCGGAACTGCCCAAAGCAAGCTGCGCAACACCCAGTCACTCACCCAGCCAGGATTGCCATCGTGCTGCAACAGAAGCAACCCAAGGATCACAAACGGAAAAGCGACCCCGTCGTTGAGCCCGGCCTCACCCGACAGGCCGAAGCGCACGCTGTCGTCATCCCGGGCGTCGTTGACCTGTACCAGGGCCGCGAGTACCGGGTCGGTGGGCGCCAGGATCGAGCCGATCAACACTGAGAGGCCCCAGGAAAACTCGAAGCCGTAGTGCAACAGCAGGCAAACACCGGCAATGGTCAACACCATCACCGGACCGGCCAGGCCGAAGGCAATTCGCCAGGTTTTATCCTGGAGGGGCAAGCGCAGTTTCAAACCGCAGACGAACAACGAAAAGAGCACCGCGACTTCCGTCAGGTGCTCCATCCAGATCGAGGCGTCGCCCGTGTCCAGCTTCAAAAAACCGAGCCCGGCAGGCCCGATGGCGACGCCCAGCACCAGGCACACCGCCGACGTGGTCACGGGCATCCAGCGCAGATACGAGGAGGTCAGCGCCAGCGTCATCAGCACGGCGCCCAACACCGCGACCCATAAAATGAAGCTCATGCCTGATACTCACCGAATGGGTGCCGCGATGCAGGGCCTCTGATAATCAACCGACAGTCGCGCGCAGGTATTCAGGCGATAGCAGGTTGAACCAGACCAGGATCATTTCCACCAGGATAGTCACCAGCACCAACAACCCAACGCCCCAGACGCAAGCGGCGTTCAACAGGCCTTGCTCCTTGCGCTCGTGCATGAACGTGGGCAAACCGACGAACAGCAAAAACGTTGAATAGATCGACGCGGCGCCCAGTACCGTGATCGCCAGCCAACGGCTCGGGTACAGCCCGGCAATACCGGCGAGGAAAAACGGCGTTACGGTGTAGGCCGCAAATCCGATGCACTGATTGACCGTCGGCCGCGCGTCGAAGGTGCGCGACATCCAGCGGATGAACAGCCCCATCAGCGCCACGCCGGCAACGATGGTCACGTACAGCAACACGCAGAGTTGCAGCGCGCTGGCGCTGCTGAGCTTGACGGTTTCGTTTTCTGCCAGGCTCCAGCCGACGTAGGTGGTCCCGATAAACAGGCACACGGCGGGGATCAAGGCGAGCAGCAACAGGTGAGCGAGGTAGTGACGCGGATGCGCTTCTTCTTCCTTGCGGATATCCGTCCACGCGAAGTTCGGTTGGGTAAACAGCTTGACGATAGGTGCGGACATGACGGCCTCCTGATCTGGAGCGGCCCGTGACAGGGCCCCTAAACGTATTGAGGGGCGAGTTTTGACAGGGGTTCACTTTTTTCTGCCCTGAGCGAGACACAGTCCGATAGAGGGAATGTTTACAGCCGCGCAGAGTCAACCGAGCAATTGCACTGTTGCGGATGATTTGCCATGAGCGTCAGCCAATCCGTGGTCGAGTATTTGCGTCAAAACGACTTGCTGCTGACCACCGCCGAGTCGTGTACGGCCGGAAAAATCATCACGCTGCTGGCAGAGGTTCCGCACAGCGGCGAGTTGATCGAATGCGGCTACGTGGTTTATTCCCCCGAGGCGAAGCAACGCTTGCTCAACGTCAGCCCCGAGACGATCGACACCTTCAACCTGACCAGTTGTGAAGTCGCGCGGGAAATGGCCTTGGGCGCGCTGCGCGACAGCACGGCCAACGTCGCGGTGGCAACCACCGGCATCCTCGGTCCGGAAGACGTCGATGGCATTCCGGCGGGCACCATTTGTTTCGCCTGGGCCTATCAGTCCGAGCGGGGCCGCCATGTGTTCAGCCAGCAACAGCAGTTTTCCGGCACGCGTTGCGAGGTGCAGTTATTGGCCGCGGAACATGCGTTGAAGCTGGTGCCGCATTTCCATCAACAGGCGATCGCCGGTGAACAAGGCCAGGGAACGCAACATGAATGATGAATCCGGCGCTACCGATTTCCACAGCCGCGACTATCCCGTGCGAGAAGACATGGCGTATCAGGTCAAGGTCTGGCGATTCGAGCGCTGGGGCTGGTACACCTTGGTGCTGTTGATTTTACTGGCGCTGCTCGGGTTGTTTTCACACGGGCCGCTGAGCACCCGCGACGTTCACGGTGGCGATGGCAAGGTCCGGGTGCAGTACGAGATGTTCCACCGCAACGGCTCGTCCAACCCGATGCAGATCAGCGTGATCGGTGCGCCCGATGCCACGGTCGAGCTGGAACTGAACGGCGCGCTGCTGGATGGCTTCAGCATCGAAACCCTGCAACCGCAACCCGTACGCGCCATCAGTGCCGGCCAAGGCTTGAAGCTGTGGGTGCAGACCGACGCTCAGGGCCAGGCCAACCTCTACCTGACGTTGCGCGGTGATGGGCTGGGGCTGTTTCGCAGCCGCATCGCATCGCCCGGCGCCCAGCCGGTGAACCTGGATCAATTCATTTTCCCTTAGGTGACCTATGGACTCGGTATTGCGCGCGGCGGCGATGTATCTGGCGCTGATGGTGCTGTTCAAGATCGCTGGCCGACGTTCTCTGGCCGAGCTGACGACCTTCGATTTCGTGTTGTTGATGATCATCGGCGAGGCGACGCAACAGGCGTTGCTGGGCAATGACTTTTCCCTGACCAATTCGATGCTGGTGATCGTCACGCTGATTGCCATCGACGTCGGTCTGTCGCTGCTCAAACAGCGCTCGCAATGGGTCTCGCAGCTGATCGATGGCGGGCCGACGATCATCGTCGAGAACGGCAAGGTGCTGCACAAACGCCTGCGCCACGCGCGATTGGTCGAGGCCGACATCATGGAAGCCGCGCGCTCGAGCCAGGGCATCGAAACCCTGGATCAGATCAAGTTTGCGATCATTGAGCGCAACGGCAAGATTTCAGTGATAGCGCAAGAACCGTCGTGAAGCCCCTGCTCAAATACAGCCTGCGGCAGCGGCCTCAGGACTGGCTCAGAGCATCGGTTTGCCGCCGGTAATGCCGTAACGCTGGCCGGTGATGTAGCTGGCTTCGTCCGAGGCCAGCAGCACATAAATCGGCGCCACCTCAACCGGTTGGCCGGGCCGTCCCAGCGGGGTCTGGCCACCAAAGTTCTGCACTTCTTCATCCGGCATGGTCGAGACGATCAGCGGCGTCCAGATGGGCCCCGGCGCCACGCAGTTCACCCGAATGTTCTTCGGCCCGAGCATCTGCGCCAGGCCTGCGGTGAAGTTGGCAATCGCCCCCTTGGTGGTGGCGTAAGGAAGGAGGGTGGGCTTGGGCATGTCCGAATTGACCGAACTGGTGTTGATGATCGAACCGCCCGCCTGCATGTGCTTGAGCGCGGCCTGACAGATCCTGAAAATGGCCGTGATGTTCACATCGAACGTCATCACCCATTCTTCGTCCGGGATGTCTTCGAAGTGTTCGTGGGTCCTCTGGAACGCGGCGTTGTTGACCAGGATATCGATCCGGCCGAAGCGCTCGACGGTCTTGTCGACCAACGCCTGGCACTGCGCTTTCTGCGCAATATCGCCGGGCAACAGCAGGCATTGACGGCCGGCCTGTTCGACCCAGCGCGCGGTTTCCCGGGCGTCTTCATGTTCGTTGAGGTAGGCGACCACCACGTCCGCGCCTTCACGGGCGAAGGCAATGGCCACCGCACGGCCGATGCCGCTGTCGCCGCCGGTGATCAGGGCGATCTTGCCTTCCAGGCGGCCGGAGCCGGTGTAGCTCTGCTCGCCACAGTCCGGGTACGGGTCCATTTTCTGCTGGGAGCCGGGGACCGGCTGGTGTTGTTTGGGGAAGGGTGGTTTTGGATAGTCGTTCATGGGAAATCTCCGGTTTCAAGGCAGAAGAGTCAAAGGGTTGACCCTGGTGTTTTGCCTTGAGTTCGGTTGGATTTCGGAGGCTGTCGAAACGCTTGAATCAAACAGATTACCCTGTGGGAGCGGGCTTGCTCGCGAAGAGGCCGTCACATTCAATATCAATGTTGACTGTCACACCGCCTTCGCGAGCAAGCCCGCTCCCACAGGGAGATGTATCAGGCCTTGAGGTTGAGCAGGCTGCGTTCCATGCGGGCAATACCTTCTTCAAGCAAGGCCCGTGGGCAGCCGAAATTCACGCGCACGAATTGTTTGCTGTGATCGCCGAAATCCAGGCCGGGGCTGAGCCCGACTTTCGCGTGTTCGAGGAAGAACTGCTGCGGATTCTCCAGCCCCAGCGTTGAGCAATCGAGCCATGCCAGGTAGGTGCTCTGCGGCACATTCATCGTGACGCCCGGCAACCGGGTGCGAACGGCGTCGACCAGGTAGTCGCGGTTGCCTTGCAGATACGTCATCAGTTCGGCCAGCCAGGGAGCGCCTTTGCTGTAGGCGACGCGGGTGGCTTCCAGGCCCAGCGGGTTGACGCTGTCGACCATGCCGCAACGGGCGTGGTTGACCCGCTCGCGTACGGACCGGTCCTCAATGATCATGAACGAGGTTTTCAACCCGGCGATGTTGTAGGCCTTGCTCGCCGACATCAGCGTGATGGTGCGCTGGGCAATCTGCGGGCTCAACGTTGCCATGGGCACATGCTTGCGTCCGTCGAAGCACAGTTCGGCGTGGATTTCGTCGGAGATGATCCAGGCGTCCTGCTCCAGGCAGATGTCGGCCACCGCTTGCAGTTCTTCCCGAGGGAACACCTTGCCCAGCGGGTTGTGCGGGTTGCTCAACAGCAGGGCACCGCCGCCGGCCAGGGACTGGCGCAAGGCGTCGAGCCGCGTGGCATAGGTGCCGTCAGCCAGTGTTTCGAAATCCAGCTCAACCTTGTTCAACCCCCAATGGCCCGGTGCATGCCGCAGCGGCGGATAGTTGGGAACCTGCACCACCACGTTCTGTTGCGGCTGGACCAGCGCCTTCAGCGCCATGTTGAAACCGGATTCGACGCCCGGCAGGAAGATCAGCGCCTGGGGCTCTACGCGCCAGGCGTACTTGTTCCAGAGATCGGCAACGATGGCCTCGCGCAAGTCGTCCTGCGCCACGCTGTAGCCGATCATCGGGTGTTCCAGGCGTTTTTGCAGGGCCTGGATGATCACCGGCGGCGCGGCGAAATCCATGTCGGCCACCCACATTGGCAACACGTCGGCCGGGTAACGGCTCCATTTGGTGCTGCCGGTATGGTGGCGATCGAACACCTGATCAAAATCGAAAGTCATGCGCAGTCTCGTAACAGCAGGGTTAGTTATGGCGGCCATGATAATCGCCAAGCCCCGCGGGAGCGAGCCTGCGCGATAACGCAAGAGGCCCGAACACCACAATCTGTGGGAGCGGGCTTGCTCGCGAAGGCGTCGTGTCAGTCGATATAAATGCTGGATCTGCCGGCCCCTTCGCGAGCAAGCCCGCTCCCACAAGGGAATGAGGTGCCCGACGGTCGGCTCTCGTGGCGAATTCGACAGCCCTGTCTAAAATTCAAGTGTCGGTAGCCACGCTGCCGCCACCGTGATTGTCCAGAAAAACCCGGCTTAAGTACCGGGTCATCACCTGATCAGGAGTGCACGATGGACCTCAGCCGTCGTCAGTTCTTCAAGGTCGCTGGTATCGGCCTTGCGGGCTCGAGCCTGGGCGCGCTGGGCATGGCCCCGCCAGCCTTTGCCGAGCAGGTACGCCATTTCAAACTCGCCCACACCCATGAGACCCGCAATACCTGCCCGTACTGCTCGGTCGGCTGTGGCGTGATCATGTACAGCCAGGGCGACAATGCCAAGAATGTCGCGCAAAGCATCATCCACATCGAAGGCGACGCCGACCACCCGGTCAACCGCGGCACCCTGTGCCCCAAAGGCGCGGGCCTGCTGGACTTCATTCACAGCCCCAGCCGTTTGCAGTACCCCGAGGTACGCAAGCCTGGCAGCAGCGAATGGACGCGAATCTCCTGGGATGAAGCGCTGGATCGCGTGGCCGACCTGATGAAGGCCGACCGCGACGCCCACTTCATCGAGAAGAACGCGCAGGGCCAAACGGTGAACCGCTGGCTGACCACCGGTTTCCTCGCGGCTTCCGCGGCGTCCAACGAAGCGGGTTACATCACCCATAAAGTGGTTCGCAGCCTCGGCATGCTGGGGTTCGATAACCAGGCGCGTGTCTGACACGGCCCGACGGTGGCAAGTCTTGCCCCGACGTACGGCCGTGGTGCCATGACCAATACCTGGACCGATATCGGTAACGCGAATCTGATCCTGGTGATGGGCGGCAACGCAGCAGAAGCGCACCCGTGCGGCTTCAAATGGGTGACCGAAGCCAAGGCGCACAACAAGGCGCGCTTGATTGTGGTCGATCCGCGTTTTACCCGGACCGCCTCGGTGGCCGACTATTACGCGCCGATTCGCACCGGCACCGACATCGCCTTCATGGGAGGGCTGATCAACTACCTGCTGACCGAAAACAAGATCCAGCACGAGTACGTGCGCAACTACACCGACGTTTCGTTCATCGTCAAAGCCGGGTATGGCTTCGAGGACGGGATCTTCAGCGGTTACGACGTGGCCAAGCGCGCCTACACCGACAAGTCCGGCTGGGGCTATGAGCTCGGTGAGGACGGCTTCGTCAAGGTCGACCCGTCCCTGCAAGACCCGCACTGCGTCTATCAACTGATGAAGCAGCATTACAGCCGCTACAACATTGAATTGGCGAGCCAGATTTGCGGCATGCCGGTCGACGCCATGCAGAAAATCTGGGAAGAAATCGCCACGTGCTCGCAACCGGGCAAGACCATGACGATTCTCTATGCGCTGGGTTGGACCCAGCACTCGATCGGCTCGCAGATCATCCGCAGCGCGGCGATGGTGCAACTGCTGCTGGGCAACGTCGGCATGCCGGGCGGCGGCGTCAATGCCTTGCGCGGGCACTCCAACATCCAGGGCTTGACCGACTTGGGCCTGCTGTCCAATGCGCTGCCGGGCTACCTGACCTTGCCGCAGGACGCGGAGCAGGACTACAACGCCTACATCGTCAAACGCACGCAAACACCGCTGCGTCCGGGGCAGTTGTCCTACTGGCAGAACTACAGCAAATTCCACGTCAGCCTGATGAAAGCCTGGTACGGCACCAACGCCACCGTCGAGAACAACTGGGCTTTCGACTATTTGCCAAAACTGGACATCCCCAACTACGACATCCTCAAGGTCTTCGACCTGATGGGCCAGGGCAAGGTCAACGGCTATATGTGCCAAGGCTTCAATCCGATCGCCGCGCTGCCTGACAAGAACCGGGTGATGGCGGCGCTGGCCAAGTTGAAATGGCTGGTGGTGATGGACCCGCTGTCCACTGAAACCTCGGAGTTCTGGCGCAACGTCGGGCCGTACAATGACGTGAAATCGGCCGACATCCAGACCGAAGTGATTCGCTTGCCCACCACCTGTTTCGCCGAAGAAGACGGCTCGCTGGTCAACAGCAGCCGCTGGCTGCAATGGCACTGGAAAGGCGCGGACGGACCGGGTGAAGCGCGCACCGACGTGCGGATCATGAGCGAGTTGTTCATCCGCCTGCGTCAGCGTTACCAGGCCAATGGCGGCGCTTATGCCGAACCGATCCTCAAACTGTCGTGGCCGTACAAGATCCCCGATGAGCCTTCGCCGGAAGAACTGGCCAAGGAAATCAACGGCTACGCCACCGCCGACATCACCGATGCCACCGGCGCGGCGATCAAGGCCAACGCGCAACTGGCCGGTTTCGGCCAACTCAAGGACGACGGCAGCACCGCGTCAGGCTGCTGGATTTTCTGTGGCAGCTGGACCGAAACCGGCAATCAGATGGCCCGACGCGACAACAGTGATCCGTATGGCATGAAACAACACCAGGGTTGGGCCTGGGCCTGGCCGGCGAACCGACGGATTCTGTACAACAGAGCTTCTTGCGACCCGCAAGGCAAGCCATGGGACGAGAAAAAGCGCCTGGTGTGGTGGAACGGCAAGGTCTGGGCCGGCACCGATGTGCCCGACTTCAAGGCCGACTCGGCACCGGAAGCCGGGATGAACCCGTTCATCATGAACCCCGAAGGCGTGGCGCGTTTCTTCGCCGTCGACAAGATGAACGAAGGACCATTCCCTGAGCACTACGAACCGTTCGAAACGCCGATCGGGATCAACCCGCTGCACCCGGACAACAAGAAAGCCACCAGCAACCCGGCGGCGCGGATCTTCGATTCGGTGTGGGATAGCCTCGGTGTGGCCAAGGATTATCCGTATGCCGCGACCAGCTACCGGTTGACCGAGCATTTCCACTTCTGGAGCAAGCACTGCAAGCTCAACGCGATTGCCCAACCGGAGCAGTTCGTCGAGATCGGTGAAGTGCTGGCGAAAGAAAAGGGCATCGTTGCCGGCGACAAAGTACGGGTCAGTTCCAAGCGCGGTTTCATCGAAGCAGTGGCGGTGGTGACCAAGCGGATCCGACCGTTGCAGGTCAACAACCAAGTGGTGCATCAGATCGGTATCCCGCTGCATTGGGGATTCACCGGGCTCACGCGTCACGGTTACTTGACCAACACCTTGGTGCCGTTCCTCGGCGATGGCAACACTCAGACCCCGGAATCCAAGTCATTCCTGGTCAACGTGGAGAAAGTCTAAATGGCCAGCCAAGACATCATCGCCCGTTCGGCCACGACTACTTTCCCGTCGTCTGTGCGCAATCAGGAGGAAGTGGCCAAGCTGATCGACACCACCAAGTGCATTGGATGCAAGGCCTGCCAGGTCGCCTGCTCGGAATGGAACGAGCTGCGCGACGACGTCGGCCACAACCACGGCACCTACGACAATCCCCAGGACCTGACCGCAGAAACCTGGACGTTGATGCGCTTTACCGAGCACGAAACCGACGCCGGCAACCTCGAATGGCTGATCCGCAAGGACGGCTGCATGCACTGCGCCGAGCCCGGTTGCCTGACGGCGTGCCCCAGCCCCGGCGCGATCATCAAGCACGCCAACGGCATTGTCGATTTCGACCAGGACCATTGCATCGGCTGCGGCTATTGCATCACTGGTTGCCCGTTCAACATTCCGCGTATTTCGCAAAAGGATCACAAAGCCTACAAATGCACCTTGTGTTCGGACCGGGTGGCGGTGGGTCTTGAGCCGGCGTGCGTGAAAACCTGCCCAACCGGCGCCATCGTCTTCGGCACCAAGGAAGACATGAAGGAACACGCGGCGGAGCGCATCGTCGACCTAAAAAGTCGTGGCTTCGACAACGCGGGCCTGTATGACCCCGAAGGCGTCGGCGGCACCCACGTCATGTACGTGCTGCACCACGCCGACACGCCGAAGTTGTACGCCGGTCTGCCAAGCGCTCCGACCATCAGTCCGTTGGTGGACTTGTGGAAAGGCGTGAGCAAACCCTTGGGCTTGCTGGCCATGGGTTTGGCGGTGCTGGCCGGGTTCTTTCACTACGTGCGGGTCGGGCCGCAAGTGGCCGAGGAGGACGAACTGCCGACCACCGTCGATCCTGCGGTGCATGAAGTCGATCCGTCGGTACACACCTTTGATCCGCGCGGGGAGAACAGACCATGATCCGCCGACAGATCCTGCGCTACACCTCGAACCAGCGCACCAACCACTGGCTGGTGGCGATTTTCTTTTTCATGGCGGCGCTGTCGGGGCTGGCGTTGTTCCACCCGGCGCTGTTCTGGCTGAGCAACCTGTTTGGCGGCGGGCCGTGGACGCGCATTCTGCATCCGTTCCTGGGCGTGGTGATGTTCGTGCTGTTTCTGGGATTGGTGATTCAATTCTTCCGGGCGAACTTCTTTATCAGCAATGACCGCTTGTGGCTGCGGCGCGTCGGGCGGGTGATCCGCAACGAAGAAGAGGGCGTACCCGCGATCGGCAAATACAACCCCGGACAGAAGCTGCTGTTCTGGACCTTGCTGCTGTGCATGCTGGTGTTGCTGTTCAGCGGGTTGGTGATCTGGCGGGTGTACTTCAGCGATTACTTCGGCATTACGTCGATTCGCTGGGCCATGCTGCTGCACGCGTTGGCCGGATTTGTGTTGATACTGAGCATCATCGTGCACATCTACGCCGGCATCTGGATCAAGGGCTCGGTCAGCGCCATGACGCATGGCTGGGTCAGCCGCGCCTGGGCGAAGAAGCACCATGAACTCTGGTACCGCGAAGTGACCCGCGACGAAAACCCCGAGCGGCCGATCAGCAAAAAAGGATAACCCCTTGGCGACCATTCTTGAGCCTGGAGAGATCGAAGCGGCGGCGAGTTCACCGCCGTTTCTGCATCAGCCACCGAACAACTTGTTCACCCTGCGGGCTTTGCGCCTGGAACGCCTGGCCGAGGGCAATCCACTGGCCGATTACTTGAAGTTGGTGGCGGATTTGTGCCACGTGCAGCAGGGTTTGCTGGACGCTCCACCGGTATCGGCCATGCCCGATCCCGAACGCCTGGGACTGTGCCAGCAACATGGCTTACCACCGTTTGCCGCCGACAGCCTGGCGCGCGAGGACGGTTGGTTGCCGTGGCTCGACGCGTTGTTGCAGCATTGCCCGTCACCCACGCAACCGGCGGTCGAGAACGCCGTGGCGACGTTGCGCGGTGCCGACGCCGGGCAACGCAAGGCATGGGCGATTGCCTTGGTCAGCGGTCAGTACGCGCTGGTGCCGGCAGCGTTGGTACCGTTTCTCGGCGCTGCATTGCAAGCGGCCTGGAGTCACTGGCTGCTGCACACGCCAGACCTTGCGTTGAAACCCGGCGACAGCCTCAATCAATGCCCGGCCTGTGGTTCGCCGGCCATGGCCGGGGTGATTCGCCATCGCGGCAAATACAACGGTTTACGCTACCTGGTGTGCTCGCTGTGTGCCTGCGAATGGCACGTGGTGCGGGTCAAGTGCGTGTACTGCGAACAGAGCAAAGGCCTGGAATACGTCAGCCTTGATGACGACCGTCACGCCGCCAATCAGGCACCGTTGCGCGCGGAAGTCTGCCCCGGTTGCCGCAGCTACCTTAAACTGCTTTATCTGGAAAACGACGCCGAGGCCGAAGCGCTGTCGGCGGACCTGACCAGCCTGATGCTGGACATGCGCCTGGAGCAGGAAGGTTACCTGCGCCTGGCGCCGAATCTGTTGCTGGCACCCGGAGGCGACTGAGCTTATCCCTTCAAGCGCAGCGGCTACACTCAGGCGCGACGGTCAACGTTTGCGGGAGCGCCTGATGTCCTCCAGATCTGCCAGCTCAACCCTGCGGCTACCCTCCATCGACAGCTTGTTGCGCCATCCCGCGTGCCAGCCATTGGCCGAGCGCTATGGGCGTGACGCGCTGCTGAGCAGTCTGCGGCAATTGCTCGATGACCTGCGCGCACCAGTGGTTTCGGGGCACACCGACGCCGTTGAAATCGCTCCCGAAGTCTTGGCAGGACGGGCGGCTGAACGTTTGGCCGCTCAGCATCGCAGCCACATCCGCCGCGTGTTCAACCTGACCGGCACCGTTCTTCACACCAACCTCGGTCGGGCACTGTTGCCGGAGGAGGCCATCGAAGCGGTGCAGATGGCCGCCCGTTATCCGCTCAATCTGGAATTCGACCTGCACAGCGGCAAGCGCGGCGACCGTGACGACTTGATCGAAGGCCTGATCCGCGAGCTGACCGGCGCCGAAGCGGTGACCGTGGTCAACAACAACGCCGCGGCGGTGTTGCTGACGCTCAACAGCCTGGGCGCACGCAAGGAGGGCATCATCTCTCGCGGCGAATTGATTGAAATCGGTGGCGCTTTCCGCATCCCCGACATCATGGCGCGCGCCGGGGTGAAGCTCCACGAAGTGGGCACCACCAACCGCACTCATGCCAAAGACTACGAAGCCGCCATCGGCCCGCGCAGCGGTTTACTCATGCGTGTGCACGCGAGCAATTACAGCATTCAGGGGTTCACCACGCGTGTTCCGACGGCGGAACTGGCGGCGTTGGCGCATAAGCATGGGCTGCCGCTGCTGGAAGACCTCGGCAGCGGCAGCCTGTTGGACCTGACGCGCTGGGGCCTGCCCGCCGAACCGACGGTGCGCCAGGCGCTGATCGATGGCGCGGACATCGTCACGTTCAGTGGCGACAAATTGCTCGGTGGTCCGCAAGCCGGGTTGATTGTCGGGCGCAAAGAGCTGATCGCGAAGATCAAGAAGAACCCGCTCAAGCGCGCATTGCGGGTCGACAAACTGACCTTGGCTGCCCTCGAAGCCGTGTTGGGCTTGTACCGCGATCCCGATCGGCTGGCTGAACGCTTACCGGCGTTGCGCCTGCTGACCCGTCCGCAGGCCGACATCCTGGCGCAAGCCGAACGCCTGCAACCGTCGCTGGCGCAGGTGCTGGGCGATGGCTGGAGCGTCAGCGCCGTTTCGGCACTGGGCATGATCGGCAGCGGCAGCCAACCGGTGGCGCGCTTGCCGAGCGCCGCGTTGTGCCTGCGACCGCAGGTGTCCAAGCGTCTGCGCGGACGATGTCTGCACAGTCTGGAAGCGGCCCTGCGTGCCTTGCCGATTCCAGTGCTCGGGCGCATCGATGACGACGCTGTGTGGCTGGACCTGCGACAACTGGACGACGAGCCGGCGTGGCTGGCTCAACTCGATCAATTGCGGGAGGAGGGCGCGCAACAGTGATTGTCGGAACGGCAGGGCACATCGACCATGGCAAGACGTTATTGCTCCAGGCCTTGACCGGCCAGGCCGGTGATCGTCGCCGGGAAGAACGCGAACGCGGCATGACCATCGACCTTGGTTACCTCTACGCGGTGCTGGAACCCGGCGCGGCGCTGACCGGTTTTATCGACGTGCCCGGTCATGAGCGCTTCACCCACAACATGCTCGCCGGCGCACAAGGGATTGATCTGGTGTTGCTGGTGGTGGCGGCGGACGACGGCGTCATGCCGCAGACGCGCGAACATCAGGCCATCGTCGAACTGCTGGGCATTCCACGGGCATTGATCGCGATCACCAAGTGCGACCGGGTCGACGCGGCCAGAGTGCAGGCCGTTCGCCAACAAATCGAAACGTTGCTGGCGCCCGGTCCTTATGCCGGTGCGCCGCAGATTGCGTTGTCCAGCGTGACTGGAGAGGGCGTCGATACGCTGCGCGAGGCCTTGGTCGACGCGCAACATGAGGTGCTTCAACGCAATGTCAGCGGTGGTTTTCGTCTGGCGATCGACCGCGCCTTCAGCGTGGCCGGCGCCGGTATCGTGGTGACCGGCACGGCGCTGTCCGGGCAGGTAACGGTGGGCGATACGTTGTGGCTCGGCCCGCAGGGCAAACCGGTGCGGGTGCGCGGGCTGCATGCGCAGAATCAGGCCGCCGACAGCGCGTTTGCCGGCCAGCGCGTGGCGTTGAACCTGAGCGCCGAACGCCTGGCACTGGAGCAGATTCATCGTGGGCACTGGTTGTTGGCCGAGTGGCTGTTTGCACCGACCCAGCGTGTGGACATCGAGATGCACGTGTTGGCTAGCGAAGCCCGGGCGTTCGAACATTTTCAACCGGTTCACGTTCACTTGGGTACGCAAGACGTGACGGGGCGGGTGGCGTTGCTCGAGGGTTCCAGCCTGGCGCCGGGTGAGCGGATGTTCGCGCAGCTCCTGCTGAAGGCGCCGGTGCACGCGGTGAAGGGCGATCCTTTGATCCTGCGTGACCAGAGCGCCCAACGCACCCTTGGTGGTGGCCGGGTGCTCGACCCTTTTGCGCCAACCCGACAACGGCGAAGTCCCGAACGGCTGGCGCAGCTACAGGCACTGGCCACGACTGACCGTCTGGAAGCCGTGCTGCCTGCACTGCTGACTCACAGCGACACCGGGCTCGACCCGCAGCGATTGGAGCGTCAGTTCAACCGTCCGCGCAGCACGTGGGTGTTGCCCGATGACGTGCGCTTGATCGACACCCGCCAAGGTCCGTTGTTATTCAGTGCCGCCCGCTGGGACGCTTTGAAAGCGCCGCTGCTGGAACACCTCGCGCGTTTTCATCAACTGGAACCGGACCAAATGGGCCCGGACCGTGATCGCTTGCGTCGCTTCACCGGCACCCCGCTGGACCGCTCGACGTTCATCAGCCTGCTCGACGAACTGCTGGCCAGCGGCGCCATTGCCGCCAGTGGGCCATGGCTGCATTTACCGGATCACCAGGTGCGTTTAAGCGCAGACGATGAAGCGTTGTGGCAACAGTTGCAGCCGGTATTCGAACAGGCCGGTTTCAATCCGCCGTGGGTGCGCGACCTGGGTCACGATGAGGCCGCGGTGCGCTTGCTGCTGCGCAAAATGGCGCGGTTGGGGTTGCTGCATCAAGTGGTTCGTGACCTGTTTTACACCGACGCGGTGCTGCGCCGATTGGCGGCTATGCTGATGCAACTGGCAACCGAGAACCCGGTCATACAGGTTTCGACCTTTCGCGATGCCGTGGGCCTCGGTCGCAAGCGCAGCATCCAGATTCTCGAATACTTCGACCGAATCGGCCTGACCCGACGGTTTGGCGATCGACGCCAGATCCGTCTCGATAACGCGTTGGCAACGCAACCTCTGTAGGAGCGAGCTCGCTCGCGATAGACCCATAGGCACCGCGTTTATCCTGTTAACACGCGCCATCATTGACGTTCTTCGCGAGCGAGCTCGCTCCTACAGGGGGAATGGGCACCATAACGAATCAGGCCGGCCTGTAGGCCGCCGTGCTTTTGATCTTGATGCACCGCCCCCTCGTAAGGCCGAGTGGAGGTTCTGCGCAGTGGGCAACCCGGCATGGATGCCGGGTTAGCCGCCGCCGGCCATGGATGGCCGATGGCGGCGGGCCCACGGAGCAGGACCGGAGCGAGGGCATGCCGAGCCACAGCGAGGCACCGAACGAAAGGGGCAGAAGCCCTTGGTTACTTGGGGCTTTTCCAAGTGACACGCCGTAAGGGCGTAACCCAAAGCAGCCGTTACCGCAGGAATGGATATGTACACCATCAACTATCCACACAGCCGTCGCTGGCAAACCAGCGCCCACAGAGATTTACACTGATTTCAAGGAAGGCAATCGCGCCCGGTGGCGCGGCCGGGCTTCAAACCCGGTTGGGGACGGCATCCGTTCCCGGGCAGGTTCGACTCCGGCTGCCTTCCGCCATTTTTCAAAGACGCCCGAAGCTCAGCGGGTACTGGATGACCACATAAACCCGGTCAATATCGTCACCGGCCTGAGCCGTGTTCGCCCGATGCGACACATGAGACAGTTGCAACGACAAACCCTTGGCCGATCCGGATTGCACGACATAGCGCAAATCGATGTCCCGCTCCCAATGCCGCCCGCCGTCCCCTTGTTGAGGCACGAACGCACCGACCGTCTCATCGAACGGGTTATAGGCCCCGCCTTGAGGCGCATGGGTGCCATCAATCTGACTGCCCTTCACATAGCGGGTCATGAAGTTCAGGCCGGGAACCCCAAACGGACCCAGGTCGAGGTCGTAGCGCGCTTGCCAGGAGCGTTCGTGGGCGCCATTGAAGTCGGCGTACTTGATCGAGTTGGCAAGGTAAATCGAGTCGCCACCGACGAAATCGAACGGCGTATCTCCGTTGATTTTTTGCCAAGCCAGGGTAAAGGCGTGCGCACCCAGCGTGTATTTGCCCGACAGGCTCGATGCCGTGTTGTCGATGGCGCCGGCCAGCGCTTCGCCAGTGTCCCGCGTGTGATAGACATTGGCGTCGAGGAACACGCCGGACTGTTTCAGGTGCAGGTTGGCGTAGTACTGATGCCAGGTATCGGTCAGCTCGGACGCGTAGAGCGCTGCGCCGACCGGGCTCTGCGTGAACAGATCGGCCCCGAGAAACGAAATGCCGCCGGCTTCGGTGTTGGCGCCGTAGCCGTAAAAGTCATCCTTGGCCGAAGAACTGTCCTGATTCTTGAACGCCGTGAAGTGACCGGCCACCAGGTTCATGCCATCGAATTCGCGGCTGTTGAGCAGGAAACCGGTGGCGTACTCCGGTTGCAGGCGTTTATCGGCAGTATCGAATACCGGCGTTTCCACCAGCATTTCACCGAAGGTCAATGTGGTTCGCGAGGCCCTGACTTTCATGGCAGCGCCACCGCTGGAATAGTTGTCTTCACTGCGGCCGTCACTGTCCACGGGCAGCAGTCCCGTCCCGGAATGCCCCTTGCCGCCATCCAGCTTCACGCCCAGAAAAGCGTGAGCATCGAGGCCAAAGCCGATCGTGCCGGGTGAGAAACCAGATTCAAAGGTGCTGATAAAGCCTTGAGCCCACTCCTGTTTGTAGCTCTTGTCGGCCGGCGAAGGAGAGCGGTAGTCACTGTTGAGGTAAAAATTGCGGCTGAGCACTTCAAGCGTCGCGCCGTCGAGAAACCCTTGTGCGGATTCATCAGCCAGAGCTGTCCCGGCCGTACTGGCGAACACCACCGACAACCAGAACGGCAGGCCGGATTTCAGGTTTTGCGAGGCCAGCTTCATCGGGCAATTACCCTGGGGCAGCGACTCCGGATGGTCCGAAGTCGCTTTGTGGGTCGGCAGACGATTAATGGCCTTCCGAGGCACCGAACATGGTTTTGGCATAGATCAGGCCCAGACCGTAGGCGCCGCCATTGGCGATCGAGGTTTTCACGGTTTCCTCGTAGGTCTCACTGCGCGCCCAGTCACGTTGCAGTTCCAGCAGGTATTGCAGCGAGGTCATCGGCCGTGCGCCGATCTGGATCATGCGCTGCATGGCCATTTCATGGGCTTCGGTGGTGACGTCGCCACAGGCATCGGCAATCACATACACCTCGAAACCCTGGTCAATCGCCGACAGCGCCGGGCCAACAATGCACACGGAAGTCCACAGGCCGGCCAGAACGATTTTCTGCTTGCCGAACTTGTTCACCTCGACGGCAATGCGCTCGTCTTCCCAAGTGTTCATGCTAGTACGGTCGATGACGTTGTGTTCCGGGAACACCGACTTGATTTCGTCGAAGATCGGACCGGAAAAGCTCTTCTCGGCAACGGTGGTGAGAATGGTCGAGACCTTGAAGCCACGCGCAGCCTTGGCGACGAGCGCGGCGTTATTGCGCAGGGTGACGGCGTCGATCGACTTGGTCGCAAAGGACATTTGCGACTGGTGATCGATCATGATCAACGTGTGGTCGGTCGGGGTCAGCAGGGTTTTGCCAGGAACAGCTTTTGCGGTGGCCATGACGATGTCCTTACGGGGTGAGTGAGGAGGTCATGGTTACGTAGATCGCGGCGGGGATATTGAATCGGTGTGCTGTGTTTGGGTTTTTTTGCGGGGAAGAGCGAAGGAGGCCCACGGTGGGGCATTGGGCCCTTGTAGCAGCTGTCGAGCTTGCGAGGCTGCGTTCGGCTGCGCAGCAGTCGTAAGATCAGAACATGCGGTGCGTCAGACTCACCGCGTACGCAGGGTTTACGACTGCTTCGCAGCCGAACGCAGCCTCGCAAGCTCGACAGCTGCTACAGAACCGAACGCAGCCTCGCGTGAAGTTATCGCAGAGGCTGGCGGTCATTGCATCACGTAACGCCCTGGCGCCGACTCGATCGCCGGGTATTGCGCGTTTCCGGTGTGCAGCACCGAAGGTTGGCGCTCGCCGGACTGTTCAGCCAGCCAGACGAACCAGTCATTCCACCAGCTACCCGCGTGTTGCTGGGCATTGTTGAACCAGGTTTCCGGGTCCTCGGTGATCCGGTTGTTGGTCCAGTAGTTGCGTTTTTCCTTGGCGGGCGGGTTGATCACTCCGGCGATATGGCCTGAGCCGCCCAACACAAAGCGCTTGGTCCCGGAGAGCAATGCGGTGCTGGCGTAGGCGCTTCTCCACGGCACGATGTGATCGTCGTGGGTGGCGAGGATGTACGCCGGCGCATCGATGGCGCGCAGGTCGAGCTTGACCCCGCAGCAGTCCAGTTCGCCGGATTTCAGGTCGTTTTGCAGATAGGTGTGGCGCAGGTACCAGCAGTACATCGGCCCCGGCAGGTTGGTGCTGTCGTTGTTCCAGAACAACAGGTCGAGCGCGTTGGGTTTCTGGCCCTTGAGGTATTTGTCGACGTTGTAGTTCCACCACAAGTCGTTGGGCCGCAGCAGCGAGAAGGTGTTGCCCATGTCTTCGCCCTTGAACAGGCCGATCGGGCCATTCAGGCCGCCGATGGTGCGCTCGCGGTAGGCCACGAGCTCTTCGTCGACGAAGATGTCGATGGGGCCGGTGTCGAGGTAATCGAGGAAGGTGGTCAACAGGCTGACGCTGGCAATGTCTTTGTCACCGCGCGCCGCCAATACCGCCAGCGCCGAACTCAACAGCGTGCCGCCGATGCAGAAACCGACGCAATTGGGTCGTTGCTCGCCGCTGATCTCACGGGTCACTTGCAGGCCTTTGATGATGCCGGTTTCGACCAGATCATCCCAAGTGGTGCCGGCGTGGGCCTGGTCGAAGTTGCGCCACGACATCAGAAACACCGGGTGGCCTTGCTGCAACAGGTGGCGAACCATCGAGTTGTCCGGGCGCAGGTCGAGGATGTAGTACTTGTTGATCGACGGCGGCACGACGAACACCGGGCGTTGGTATTGGGTTTCGCTTTGCGGGTAGTACTGGATCAGTTGAAACAGTTCGTTCTCGTAGACCACTTCGCCGGGGGTGTTGGCCAGATCGACGCCGACCTTGAACGCGCCGCTGTCGCACTGACGCATCTTGCCTTCTTGCAGGTCGCTGGCCAGGTGCAACATGCCGGTGAGCAGGCTGCTGCCTTGCGTATCGACAACACGTTGCAGGGCATCGGGGTTGCTGGCGAGAAAGTTACTCGGCGCGCCGGCGGCGATGGCTTGCTCCACCAGATACAGCAGGCGCAGGCGTGGTTTCTTGTCCTTGATCGGCAGCTTATCGAGCAGTTTCAGGAGAAACCCGGCATTGAGCAGGTAAAACGCCGCGAGGGAGCCGAACAGCGGCTGGCTCCAGTTACCGCTGGCGAACCGTCGATCGTCGAAGCTGAAGGGCTGACCGGTCAGCAGGCGCTGGCCGAGTTCGCCCCATTGTTGCTGATAGTCTGATTGCAGGCTGTCCAGGGTTTCGCGCGGCAAGTCAAACCACTCGCTGTATTCCTGCCCCGTGAACCACGGATTGGTGCTGACCCAAAGGCGTAATTGTTGCACTGCAAAGGAGGCAATGAACGGAACCTGGCCTGACCAGAAGGTGTTGAACGTATGCGCGTTGTTGTCCATGGAACTCCTTGCCCACATCAGTAAACCGGGCAGAAAAAAACCGCGGCGCCGGACTTCGGCGCCGCGTCGGCAGTCAAGCAAGCAGTCCTGTGTTTCTTCTTAGCGTTCGATCACCAGGCTGACACCCTGGCCGCCACCGATGCACAACGTGGCCAGGCCTTTCTTGCCATCGCGACGAATCAGCTCGTGCAACAGCGACACCAGAATCCGCGCACCCGATGCGCCGATCGGATGACCCAGGGCTATCGCGCCACCGTTGACGTTGACCTTGCTGGTGTCCCAACCCAGTTCCTTGCCGACTGCCAGTGATTGCGCAGCGAAGGCTTCGTTGGCTTCGATCAGGTCGAGGTCATCCAGCGTCCAGCCGGCTTTGGTCAATGCCAGACGGGTGGCGGGCACCGGGCCGATGCCCATGATCGACGGGTCTACACCGGCACTGGCGTAAGCCTTGATGCGCGCCAGCACCGGCAAACCGAGCGCCAGGGCCTTGGCTTCGCTGGCCAGCATCAACACGGCGGCGCCATCATTGAGGGTCGACGAGTTGCCAGCGGTGACGCTGCCGGTTTTCTGGAAGGCAGGTTTGAGGTTGCCCAATGCCTGGAGCGTGCTGTCCGGGCGCGGTTGTTCGTCGGTGTCGAAAACCAGCGGCTCACCCTTGCGCTGAGGAATCAGGATCGGGGTGATTTCACGCTTGAAGTAACCGGCTTCGATGGCCGCGGCGGCCTTCTGTTGCGAGGCGGCGGCGAAGGCGTCCTGATCTTCACGACTGAGCGTGTACTGGGTGGCCAGATTCTCGGCAGTGATGCCCATGTGGTAGTCGTTGAAAGCGTCCCACAAACCATCCTGAATCACGCTGTCTTGCAGTTGCGCATGACCCAGGCGCAAACCGGTGCGCGCCTTTGGCAGAACGTACGGGGCCAGGCTCATGTTTTCCTGACCGCCGGCAATCACCAATTCGGCGTCGCCGCAACGGATCGCCTGGACCGCGAGCTGCACAGCCTTGAGGCCGGAGCCGCAGACTTTGTTCAGGGTCAGGGCAGGGGTGGTAAAGGGCAGGCCGGCCTTGATCGCGGTCTGGCGTGCCGGGTTTTGTCCCGAGCCTGCGGTCAGCACTTGGCCGAGGATCACTTCATCGACCTGCGCGGCATCGATACCCGTCTGTTCCAGCAGGCTGCGAATCACCGCAGCACCCAGTTCGGTGGCGGGAATGGCGGACAAGGCACCTTGAAAGGTACCAATGGCGGTGCGCGTAGCGGCAACGATTACGACTTCGTTCATGCAGGACCTCATTAAATGTGTGTCGAGCGGGAGCGGGGCGTCCATGCCCCGACAGGCCTATTGCATGTTCATGCCGCCGTTCACCGAGAAGTCGGCGCCAGTGCTGTAGCCCGATTCATCGGACGCCAGCCAGGCGACGATGGAGGCGATTTCTTCGGGTTGGCCAAGACGCCCGACCGGTGTGGCCGCGATCATGGTGTCGAGAATGTCCGGGCGAATGGCCGCGGTCATGCTGGTCTGTATGTAGCCGGGGGAGACGGTGTTAACGGTCACGCCTTTGCCCGACACTTCCCGGGCCAGCGCCATGGTGAAACCGTGAATACCGGCCTTGGCCGCGCTGTAGTTGGTCTGGCCGAACTGGCCACGCTGGCCGTTGATCGATGAGATGTTGATGATCCGGCCCCAGCCCTTGGCCAACATGCCTTCAATCACCTGTTTGGTGGTGTTGAACACGCCGCTGAGATTTGTGCCGATGACGGCGTTCCAGTCTTCGGGGGTGAGTTTGCGGAACGACGCATCACGCGTAATGCCGGCGTTGTTGACCAGGACATCGATCGGGCCAAATTGCTCACGGGCCATCTCGAAAGCCTTGCGCGTCGACTCCCAATCGGTGATGTCGCCATAGATGCATTCAAACTGATAACCCGCCGCCAGTTGTGCGGCAATCCAGTCGTTCTTGCGGGCGGAATCAGAGCTGCAACCGACAATGACTTTGAATCCTTCCTTGTACAGGCGCTGGCTGATCGCAGTGCCAATCCCACCCATACCACCCGTTACCAACGCAATACGACTAAGCGACTTCATCGACTCACTTCCTTTTTTTATATTGCGCTGCAAGATGGAAGGATTGTTCGGTATTGGCCGGGTGTGCGGAAGTGTTGAGAGGTGACTGTCTGGTGTCCAACGGTGCCAAACCCGGGTCGAATCGACGGGTAGCTGCTTTTGGCGTCGCCCGCCTGCGTGGGTGTGTTGGCACGAGATCGCTGCTACAGGTCACATGGGGTCAATAAGCGACGACCGGTGCGTGAACGTGGCAAAAACGTGTGAATACCTATACTGAGGTCAATTTTTAGAATTAAACCGCCAGTTACTATTTGCTGTACCGTAGATCAGTCATGGCTCCGGACAGGATGTTCGGTTCCACAGGTCATTGAGGACGCCATGTATAGAATGAGTTCAGGCTATGCCAGCGTGCTGGTCAATACGCTCTCGGCTCAGGGACTGGATGTTGCCAGTCTGTGTCGGGAGGCTGGACTGGATGTTGATCTCGCGAACAAACCAGGAGCGTTTTGCGAGCGAAGGGCGATCTATCGATTGTGGGAACTGGCCGCGCAGGCCTCGGGGGATCCGGACATCGGCCTGAAGGCCTATGGCAGTTTCCACCCCGGCAGCTTTCAGATCGTCGGCTACACCATGATGTCCAGCCTGAATCTGAAAAAGGCCCTTGAACGACTGGTGCGTTTCAGTCCGTTGATCGGCACGGGATTCAGCCTTTTCTTTACCTCGGAACAGCAAAATTACCGACTGTCCGGGCTCGACCATCAACAAAAAGGTTCGGTCAAACCTCGCCAATACACCGATGCCGGGCTGGCTTCGTTGCTGGGTTTCTGCCGGAAGCTGGCGGGCGGCAACGCACCGCAACCCTTGAGCGTCGGATTCACCTATCCCGAACCTGAAGACACATCCGAACATCAACGGTTGTTTGGCTGCGCGCTGCATTTCGACGCGGCATACGACAGCATTGTGTTTGACGAGCAGGAGTTGCTGCGTCCGTTGAGCATGGCCAACGAAGCGTTGGCGGTGCTGCATGACAGTTTTGCCGAGGCGCAACTGGACCTGCTGTTTGGTTTCTGCATTGTCGGCAGGATTCGTGCGCTGATTACCGAGCGCTTGAGTCAGGGCCAGGGGCAATGCGACATGGAGTCGATTGCCGCGGCGTTGAACATCAGCAAGCGAACGTTGCAGCGCGCCCTGGAAAAGGAAGGCACGCAATTCAAGGACGTGCAGAACGCGGTGCGCCGGCAATTGGCTGATTTCTACCTGCGCCATTCTCACTTCAACATGAAGCATGTCGCGTATCTCCTTGGTTTTCATGACCACAGCAGCTTCAACAAAGCGTGCAGCCGCTGGTTTGGCATGACGCCCGGTCAGTATCGGGCCGATGAATCGTTTGAAATCGAGGAGGCCGCGCCAGTCTGACGCGGTCTCGTCAGCGATTCAGCGTTACAGCACGGGAGGTTTTTTCACGCCTTTTTTGTTCTTGGCGGGTTTGTGCGGTGGCGTCACTACCTTGGCGGTTAGCTTGTGGGGCACTGCGGGGATTTTTGGTGCCGTCGGCTTGGGTGTGACGGCCGGAATTGCCTGTTTGATGGGTTCCGGCGTTACCACGGGTGCTTTCTGCTTTATTGGCTCAGGCGTGACGACCGGCGCTTTTTGCTGGACCGGCTCCGGTGTGACTACCGGGACGTGTTCCTTGACGACATCAGCCTCACCCGGCGATTGGGTCAGGTTGAAGCCCGGCAGCGGTACGTCGAACAGTGTGTGCAAGGTGCACCAGAACGGGTGTTCAGCACCGTTGCCAGTCAGCAGCTCCGGCAGCAAATTGGCGACGGCGGCCAGCACCTGCTGGCGCTCCTCGGCCTCGGGAAGCATCAACGGCAAGCTCTGCAGGCTTTCTTGCGGGTAAGTGGCGACCAGCAGTTTTTGCAGGCTGACGGTTTCGCGAAGATCGAGCGGCTCCGCGCTGTAGTCCTGCAGCAACACTTGCATTTGCTGGATCAATTTCTCGACGCTGTCCTTGCCGGATTTATCGCTGTCGCGGCCGAGCAAAAAGAGGATGCGGATCAAGGCTTCCATCAGGCCGCCAAGGGGCAGGGCGTCCTGCAAGCGCTCAATCAGGGCCTTGTCGTGCAGCTCGGCATGCGCCTGAAGATTGCGTCCCGGTGCATTGCCGGCGAGGCTATTGAGCACGCCGTACACGCCGTAGAAACACATTTCCTGAGCCGCATCCCGCAGATCGCGGTAACCGTTCAACGCGTCCTGGACCTGGTTGGAAAACAGTTCCTGCCAAGCTAACAACGGGTTGTCCAGGCTGGCGGGGTGACGATTGTTGTTCACTTGGGCAACGCTATCGGCCAGCCACCACAGCGCCGGGTTCAAGCTGCTCCATAGCACTTGCTGCTGATGGAACGGGTGAGCCTTGCGCATCAACTCGGCGCTCGGTTCATTGATCAACTGGCGCAACCATGGACGGACGAAACCATCGTACAGGCCGTTGTTGATGACAGACGCGCGCTCGACCAGGGCGAATTCGCGGTCGTCGTCACGGGGCGGTTTGGCATCGCCATGGATATCGGCAATTCGCCGAGGTTCGAAACGCACGGTGTAGGGCGTCTCTGAGCTCTGCGGCAAATCATCGATGAGCATTTCATACAGCCCGGCCGGCAGCGCATTGATCGTGTCGACCGCACCGAGCAATTCGCGGTGTTCGCGCCGAGCCACTTCGCCGGAAACGAAGATGCCCAAATGCCCGATGCTGGCGTGTCGCAGGTAAACGATGGTGCGCCCGGCACTTTGCAAGGCGAGATCGCTGGGGTAGACGTCGGTGATCCAGTCCAGCGCCTGTTGCGGCGAGGTGATGTTGTCGCCATAGGAACAGAACACCACCACCGGCACTTCAATCAGTTTGAGGTCGAGTCCGCTGCTCTTGCGTCCGAGGCCGCCGGACAGCTGATTGCCGATGAACAGATCGTCGACAATCATCTCGATTTCTTCGCCATTGAGCAGGGTCGGGCTGCCCCACCAGCGTTCGAAATCGAGAAAGCGCGCCGCTTCGCTGTCGACTTCACTGAACAAATGGTAGTACTTGCCCCAGTAGGTGTTGGCTGGGTCGAGGCTCTCGAAATTGCTGACCAGCCACGTCCCGTCGAAGCGGCTATTACCGAGGTCGCTGCCCAGGCGCGCCATCCAGCCGCCACCCAACAAGCCACCGGTGTAGCGCATCGGATTGCGCCCGTTGACGCCGGCCCAGTAGGACAACGGCGCGCCATTGACGATGATCAGGCCCGGCAGTTCGGGACGTTTGGCCGCCAGACCCATCAATGCCCAGCCCGCTTGGCAGTTGCCGATGATCACAGGCTTGGTGCTGTCTGGATGCCGGGCACTGACAACTTCGATAAACCGCGCCTGCGCCTCAACGATGTCAGCGAGGGTTTGCCCAGGACGTGGCGAGTGACTGAACGAGATGAAGTAGGTGGGATGGCCTGCTCTCAGACTTTCACCGATGACCGAATCCTGTTTGAAACCGCCGATGCCCGAGCCGTGACCGCCGCGTGGGTCAATGATGATCACCGGTTGTTTTTTGCTGTCGATCCGTTGGCCGGGGCCCGCGAGAATCTGCAACAGCGAGTAATTGACTGGGCGTGGCAGCTCGGCGCCATCGACCAGCGTTTCATGGTTGAACTTGAGCAGCAGCGGATACCCGGCACGTTCGTGGGCCAGCGTATTGTCGCCGCGTTGGCGCAAGGTGTCCCAGAACAGCACGCTGCGTTGGCCGAGGTCAGTGAAGTATTCCTGCCAGTCAGCCGCCGTCGGTTGTCTGAGCTGCCCAAGGCTAAGCGGCGCGAAGGTTTTGGCCTGGCGCTTCTGCACGGCGTCGAGGACGTTGCGGGCATTGAGGCGTTGCAGATGATTGAGGTGCTCGAATAAACCAGCCGGGGCGCAAAGCCCTTCATCTTGCAATGCAATATATTCTTCCTGACCCATCGTGAACTCCTGACGCCATGCGTGAGAACCTGCCCCTCTAAACCCTTTGACTAAACAAGGCTAGGCTGGCTGTTCGATGTCAGGAGTTTATAGCGAAGAGGGGGGCCGTGAGCAAAGTTTATTTTGCGCTGCACAAAAATAGCCGTTGCCAAATAGTTTTGTGCACTGCAATATCAAGGCTGACGCGATGACTGGCCGGATCGCTATCGCGTCCCCGGGCCCATCAGGGCCTTCCAGTACCAGGAGATTCAAGCATGTCTTTTTTCAATTCGGAAAAACTGCAAACCGCTCAGAAAGCCAACCTCGACCTGCTGCAGCAAATCAGCGGCAAGGTGTTCGCCAGTGTTGAACAGCTGAGCCAGTTGCAGTTCAAGGCACTGCGTGACTCCACCGAAGAGCATTTCGAAGGGGTTCGCAAGCTGCTGGCCGTCCGCGATCCACAAGGTTTCGCTGAGCTGCAGGCTTCTTTCACTCAGCCGAGCGCGCAAACCGAGCGTCTGGCCGAGTTCAACCGTCAGGTGCAAGCGCTGATCGTGGGTACGCAGTCGGACATCGCCAAACTGACCTCGAGTCAGGTCGAGGCCGGCACCCAGCAGGTTCAAGCGTTCGTTGAAGAGATCAGCAAGAATGCACCGGCCGGTTCCGAGCCAGTCGTGGCCGCGTTCAAGTCAGGCCTGGCGAATGCCGGTACTGCGTTTGACAGTGCACAGAAAGCCGTGAAACAGGCTTCGGAAACCGCTCAGAGCAACTTCGACGCCGCCACCGCGGCAGCCGCTAAAGCGGCTCCGGAAGCCAGCGCCAAGACCACCAGCGGTAACAAGTAAGTCACATCAGTACGGTTGCACCGATGGCGATGGGTTTATTCCCCATCGCCATTTTTTTTCGTCCCGCCATTGGCATCCGGCTTGCCGCCAAACATGCCGAACAGGTTCTGGGTGTTCAGGTACAGCGCCTTGGACTGATCGACGTATTGACGCATCAGGTCCTGCATCACCGGCGCTTGCTGATGCATAAAGGTGCTCCAGGCTTCCGACGACTGCGCGCCGGTCTGGGACTGGATGTCGATGACGGTTTGAATGCTTTTGTCCAGGTAACTGCCGAGTACGCCTTGATACGGGCCGTAGAACTGGATAATCCCCATCAGCATTTCGCTGGTGAAGATCGGTTCGCCACCGCTTTCGGCTTCCAGAATGACTTGCAGGAGGATGCTGCGCGTCAGGTCCTCGCCGCTCTTGGCGTCGACCACCTGGAAGGCCACTTTATCAACCACCAATTGGCGTATGTCCGCCAGCGTCAGGTGACTGCTGGTGTGGGTGTCATACAGTCGGCGATTGGGGTATTTCTTGATCAGGCGGGGGGTGTTATCAGTCATGCGGGGCGTCTCGCGGCGGGCCTGGTGTGCAGGCATCTTAACCTACTATGGGCGGCACCTGTTTCTAATCCCCTGTGGGAGCTGGCTGTCCAGCGAAGACGGCCAATCTCCCGCAGGTATCTCCCCTTCAAATGTGGGAGCGAGCCTGCTCGCGATGGTCGTTAACGATGACGCGTTTTAACAGGATAAACGCGGTGTCTTTGAGTTCATCGCGAGCAAGCTCGCTCCTACAGTTGATTGGGGTGTCTGGAAGAACACGATCTCATGTGCGAGCCTGCTCGCGATGGACGTCAACGATGACATGTTTCAACTGAATAACCGCGGTGCCTGTGAGTCCATCGGGAACAAGCCCGCCGGGTTGTCGGGAAGAACACGATCTAATGTGGGAGCGGGCTTGCCCGCGAAGAGGCCCGCAAGCACACCACACATCCACCAGAAAAAAGGGGACTGCGCCGTTAAGCGAGCCCCCTTTGCAAACACTGGATCGACTTACCAAATCGGCAACGTATAGCTGACAATCAACCGATTCTCATCCAGATCACTGCCAAAACTGGTCGAGCGCACCGTCGCATTACGCCATTTCACCCCGACATTCTTCAGCGGACCACTCTGCACCACATACCCAATATCGGTATCACGCTCCCATTCCTTGCCTTCCGGGCGGTTGCCGCCCAGATCGATGTTGTCACCAGTGAGGTAGCGAGTCATAAACGTCAGACCCGGAACCCCCATCGCCGCGAAGTTATAGTCGTAACGCGCCTGCCAGGATTTTTCGTCCTTGCTGGCGAAGTCGCCGATCTGCACGAAGTTCACCAGGAACGCATCGGCGCCGTTGACATAGGCATAACCCGTGTCCCCACTCATGCCCTGATAACCCAGCCCAAACGCGTGCCCGCCGAGGCTGTAGGTGAACATCGCGCCAATCGCATTGTTGTCGACGTTACTGCCGCCATCATCGGTGGAACGAGCGAAACGCAAATCCGTCTTCAGCGATTGCCCCGTGGTCACCGGCAACACGTAAGTCAGGTTCACCAGGTGCTGGCTGTAGAAATTGTCGAGGTGACCATAGCTATAGCCAGTGGCGAGGTTGCTGGTCCATTTGTAATTCAGACTGGCGAAGTCGAAGCTGTCGCTGTCCAGATGACGCGTGGTGATGCCCTTGGCGCCGGTGCGAGTGATGCCCATGTCCTCGTAGTCCGAGGAGTCGCGCTGGTTGACCTGCGTCAGGCGCCCGGCATCCACGGTCAGGCCTTCGAGTTCCAGCGACGTCAACTGACCGCCCTTGAAGGTTTGCGGCAACAACCGAGAATCGTTGGCCAATAGCGTCGGCAGTTTGGGCAGCAGGGTGCCGAGTTTCAGCGTACTTTTCGAGGCCCGCAGTTTGGCGGTCAGGCCCAGTTCGCCGTATTCGTCCTGCGCGCCTTTGCTGGTGTCACTATGGCGTTTGAGCAGGCCGGAACCGGCGCGATCGGGACTGGAGTCGAGTTTGACGCCAAGCAGGCCAATGGCATCGAAACCGACACCGATTAAGCCTTCGGTGAAGCCGGATTCGTAGCGCAACAGAAAACCCTGCGCCCATTCCTCTTGTTTGGATTGAGGTGCGTTGGTCTGGCGATAGTCGCGATTGAAGTAGAAGTTGCGCAGCTCAAGGCTGGCCTTGCTGTCCTTGATAAAGTCAGCAGCGGCGGGGGCCGAGAGGCTGATGACACCGCCGGCCAGCAGCAGTCGGGTAGCGAGATTGCGGGTGTGACGATCCATGGTGAAGCCCCTTTGTTTTTATTATGGAAAAGCAGGTCCCGCGGCCCTCGCCAGACAGGCGAGGGCTGATCAATAAAAAACGCGAACGCCGAAAAGAGAGGAGCGTGGCGCCGCGTGCGGTTCAATCGTTAGAACTGTTCGGCGCTGAGGCCATACAACGAGCCGCTGCCCGCGCGGATGGATTGCTCCAGGCTTGAAATGCGCGGCAGCAGGCGGTGGATGTAGAAGTCGGCGGTGGCGATTTTTGCGCCATAAAACGCGGGGTCTTCGCTGTGTTTTTTCTTCGCGACCTGAGCCATGCGCGCCCAAAGCCAGGCGTAGGCGACGTAGCCGAACAGGTGCAAATACTCCACCGAGGCGGCGCCGACTTCGTTGCGGTTGGTCGCGGCCTGGTCTTGCAGCCAGTCGCTGAGGTCTTCCAGGCGCTGCACGGCATCGAGCAATTGAGCGGAGTAGGGCGCATCGGGCTGATCGGCAAATTGACGGATCTGGCCGGTGAACTGGCGTAAAGCGATGCCTTTGTCGGCAAGCACTTTGCGACCGAGCAGGTCCAGCGCCTGAATGCCGTTGGTGCCTTCGTAGATCTGCGCAATGCGCACGTCACGGACCAATTGTTCCTGGCCCCATTCGCGGATGTAGCCATGGCCGCCGAACACCTGCTGGCCGTGGATGCAGCTTTCCAGACCGGTGTCAGTGAAGAACGCCTTGGCAATCGGGGTGAGCAGCGCCACCAGGTTTTGCGCGCTGTCGCGTTCCTGCGCATCATCGGAGAACTTCGCCAGATCGAGTTGCTGCCCGACATAACTGGCGAACGCGCGGCCGCCTTCGGTCATGGCTTTCATGCTCAGCAGCATGCGGCGCACGTCGGGGTGAACGATGATGGGATCGGCGACTTTGTCCGGGGCCATTGCGCCAGTCGGTGCGCGGCTCTGCACACGTTCACGGGCATAAGCCACGGCGCTCTGATACGAGGCTTCGGCGCAACCGATGCCCTGAATGCCGATGGACAGGCGTTCGTAGTTCATCATGGTGAACATCGCCGCCAGGCCTTTGTTGGCTTCGCCGACCAGCCAACCGCTGGCGCCGTCGAAGTTCATCACGCAGGTGGCGGAGGCCTTGATGCCCATCTTGTGTTCAATCGAACCGCAACTCACCGCGTTGGGTTTGCCGAGGGAACCGTCGGCATTCACCAGCACTTTAGGGACGACAAACAGCGAGATCCCTTTCGGCCCTGCTGGAGCGTCCGGCAGTTTGGCCAGCACCAGATGCACGATGTTTTCGGTCAGGTCTTGATCGCCACCGGTGATGAAAATTTTGCTGCCGGTGATGCTGTAGCTGCCATCAGCCTGGGGTTCGGCGCGGGTGCGGATGATCCCCAGGTCGGTGCCGGCATGGGCTTCGGTCAGGCACATGGAACCGGCCCAACGGCCTTCGTACATCGGCGGCAAATAAAGGTTTTTCAGGGTGTCGCTGGCGTGGGCATCCAGCGCCAGGCAGGCACCGGAACTCAACGCCGAATACAGGGCAAAACTGGAATTGGCGCCGTAGAGCATTTCTTCAAACTGCACCGCGAGCATCTTCGGCATGCCCATGCCGCCGAAATCGGCGTTGCCGGACAGGCCTACCCAGCCACCTTCGATGTAGGTGGCGTAGGCCTGTTTGAAACCGATCGGCGTGCTGACCTGGCCGTCGAGCCACTGCGCGCCTTCTTCGTCGCCGCTGCGATTCAGCGGGGCAATCAGGTGCGAGGTGACTTTGGCCGCCTCTTCAAGAATGGCGTCAGCGGTGGCGGCGTCGACATTGTCGGCCAGGGCCGGCAGACGCGCCCACAGGGCCGGGGCGTCGAACACTTCGTGCAGCACAAAGCGCATGTCGCGCAGCGGGGCGTTGAATTCGGGCATAACGTGAACCTCAATCGGACGGTTGTACGGTGGGCACGGCGCCGTGGAACGGGCCGTGCCTTTGCAATCAATGGCTGGAAGCGCTGGCGGCCCCGAGGCCGGTCTGGGCGCGAACGAACTGGTCGGCGAAGGCGTCACGTTCCTTGCCGGCGCGCACGCTCTGGTCGAGTTTCGACACGACCACGATCACCAGGAACGCCAGCGGCATGGAGAACAGGGCCGGGTGGTCGTACGGGAAGATCGCGTGAGCATGACCGAGCACGGTGACCCACACGGCTGGCGAGAGGATCACCAGCACCAGCGCACAGATCAGGCCGGCGAAACCGCCGATGATCGCGCCTTTGGTGGTCAGGCCTTTCCAGTACATGGCCATGATCAGCACCGGGAAGTTGGTCGAGGCGGCGATGCCGAAGGTCAGGCCGACGAGGAAGGCGACGTTCATCTTCTCGAACAGAATGCCCAGCAGAATCGCGATGATCCCAAGGGCGACAGTGGCCATGCGGGTCACGCGCATTTCCTGTTTCTGCGTGGCTTTGCCTTTCTTGAACACCGTGGCGTAGAGGTCGTGGGAAATCGCCGACGCACCGGCCAGGGCCAGCCCGGAGACCACCGCGAGGATGGTGGCGAACGCGACCGCCGAGAGGAAACCGAAGAACAGGTTGCCGCCGACCGCCTTGGCCAGGTGCATGGCGACCATGTTGCCGCCGCCGATCAAGGCGCCGCCGACTTCACCGTTGACGTAGTACTGCGGGTCGGTGCCGATGATGACCATCGCGGCAAAACCGAGAGTGCAGACCACCAGGAAGAAGAAACCGATGAAGCCGGTGGCGTAGAACACCGACTTGCGGGCTTCCTTGGCGTTCGGCACGGTGAAGAAGCGCATCAGGATGTGCGGCAGACCCGCAATCCCGAACACCAGGCCCAGCGACATCGACGCGGTGTTGATCGGGTCGGCGAGCATCGAGCCGGGGCCCATGATGTTCCAGCCACTGGCGTGAGCCTCGACGGCTTTGGTGGCCAGGGTTTCGTAGCTGAAACCGAACTGCGACATGGCCATCACCGCCAGGGTCGTGCCGCCGGCCAGCAGCAACACGGCCTTGATGATCTGCACCCACGTGGTGGCGATCATGCCGCCGAAGATCACGTAGACCAGCATCAATGCGCCGACGATCACTACAGCGACCGGGTAATCGAGACCGAACAACAATTTGATCAACTGACCGGCGCCAACCATCTGCACGATCAGGTAGCAGCACACGACGGTCAACGAACCGAACGCAGCGAAGATCCGCACTTTGTTCTGGTCCAGACGATAGGACACGATGTCGGCGAAGGTGTAGCGACCCAAGTTACGCAGGCGCTCAGCCATCAGAAAGGTGATGATCGGCCAGCCGACAAAGAAACCGATGGTATAGATGAAGCCATCGTAGCCCTTGGCGAACACCAGGCTGGACAAGCCCAGCAGCGTGGCGGCGGACATGTAGTCACCGGCAATTGCCAGACCGTTCTGGAACCCGGTGATGCCACCGCCAGCGGTGTAAAAGTCGGAGGTGGATTTGGTTTGCCGCGCCGCCCACCAGGTGATGGCCAGCGTGCCGAGGACGAACACAAAGAACATGCCGATCGCATGCACGTTCAGCGGTTGTTTTTCGATGGCGCCCAACGCGGGCGCCGCCAGTACAACGGAGGCCGGCAGCAGCCCGGCACCGGCGAGGAGCAGTTTACGAAGCAGGTTCATTACTTGCTCTCCTCAAGAATGGCCGCGCCCAGTGCATCGAAGCGGGTGTTGGCGCTGTAGACGTACCAACCGGTCAGCAGCCAGGAAAAAATGATGATCGCCGCGCCAACCGGCATGCCCAACGTCAACATCCGATGTTCGCCCAGCGGTGCGTGCAACCACTGCGGGGCAAACGCCACCACCAGCATGAACAGGTAGTAAGTGCCCAGCACGGCGGCGCTCAACGACCAGGCCAGGCGCGAACGGCTGCTGACCAATTGAAGGAATTTCGGATTGCTCCGAATGCGTTCACATCGTTGGGTATCGGTTGAATGGATGTCGATCATGGGTGGCTCCACATTGTTTTTGTTATCAGTGTTTTGAGTCGGGCAGGGCCGAATTCGGCGTGCACGAACCCGAGGCGGCAGGTAAAAGCACCTGCCGCCTGGTGGGTACAACGCTGGTTCGGTTAGAGCGCTTTAGCCCTGTCGCGCAGGACGTACTTCTGGATCTTGCCGGTAGACGTTTTCGGCAACAGGGTGAAGATCACGGTGCGTGGCACTTTGAAACCGGCCAGGTGCTCGCGGCAGAAACTGATGATGTCGGCCTCGCGAACGTCCTGGTGATCGGCCTTCAAGGTGATGAATGCGCAAGGCGTTTCGCCCCATTTTTCATCGGGACGGGCAACCACCGCCGCTTCCATCACACCGGGGTGGCGGTAGAGCACACCTTCAAGCTCGATGGTGGAAATGTTCTCGCCACCGGAAATGATGATGTCCTTGAGTCGGTCCTTGATCTCGACATAACCGTCCGGGTGACACACCGCCAGGTCGCCGGTGTGGAACCAGCCGCCTTCGAAGGCTTCGGCGGTGGCGGTCGGGTTTTTCAGGTAGCCCTTCATCACGGTGTTGCCGCGCATGAAAATCTCACCGATGGTCTGGCCGTCCCGTGGGGTCGGTTCCAGCGTCTTCGAGTCGCCGACCATCACGCCTTCGAGCGTCGGGTAGCGCACGCCCTGACGGGATTTGATTTGCGCCCGTTCATCCAGCGGCAACTCATCCCATTCGGCATGCCAGGCGCAGAGGGTCACCGGGCCGTAGGTTTCGGTCAGGCCATAGACGTGGGTGACCTTGATGCCCATTTCTTCCACGGCACCGATCACTTTGGCCGGTGGCGCCGCACCGGCGACCATGGCGTTGACCGGGTGATCGATGGCCGCTTTCGCCGACTCGGGCATGTTGACCAGCGCGTTGAGCACAATCGGCGCCGCACACAGGTGAGTGATCTGATGCTCGCGGATCAGCGTGAGGATTTTCTGCGGATCGACCCGGCGCAGGAACACATGCACGCCGGCCAACGCGGTGATGATCCACGGGTAGCACCAACCGTTGCAGTGGAACATCGGCAGCGTCCAGAGGTATACCGGATGGTTGCCCATGGCCCAGGTCATCTGGTTGCCGAGTGAGTTCAGGTAGGCGCCGCGATGGTGGTAAACCACGCCTTTGGGGTTGCCGGTGGTGCCGGAGGTGTAGTTCAACGAGATGGCTTGCCATTCGTTCGCCGGCCATTGCCAGGCGTAATCCGGGTCGCCTTCGGCCAGCAACGCTTCATAGTCCAACTCGCTGACGGCCTCGCCTTCGCCGTATTCCGGGTCATTGACGTCGATCACCAGCGGCGGGTGATCGAGCATGCCGATCGCCGCGTGAATCACACTATGAAACTCGCGGTCGGTGATCAGCACCTTCGCCTCGCCATGCTGCAGCATGAAGGCAATGGCTTCAGCATCCAGGCGCACGTTGAGCGGGTTGAGCACGGCGCCGATCATCGGCACGCCGAAGTGCACTTCGAGCATCTCGGGGATGTTCGGCAGCATCACCGCCACGGTGTCGTTCTTGCCGATGCCACGACCGGCCAGCGCCGAGGCCAGGCGTCGGCAACGGGTGTAGGTCTGCGCCCACGTGCGGCGAATCGAGCCATGGATGACGGCGGGGTAGTTGGGGTAAACGCTGGCGGTGCGCTCGATGAAGCTGAGCGGAGACAAGGCAATATGATTGACAGCCGCAGGGCCTAGCCCTTGTTCGTAGATCGACATGACGGGTACTCGGTGGCTGATTGTTAGCTCTATGGATGACCTTTAAGCGTAGCCGCTGAGGTCATCTTTTATGTCCGGTTTGCTTTATATAACAATCTGCCATTGATATGGAAGTACAACCTACGCAGTATAGTAGAACTACTATATTGCCTTCTTGCGACACCAAATGAATGCTGCCATACCTATGAGGCCGGTATATCCTTGGCGTCCCCAACGAAGCGGACCTGTGATGAGCCTGACTCCCGTTCGATTGCACAGCTGGTTGCGCCTGCAGCGCGAGGGTGTGTCCCTGGCCGCCCGGGCCGATGCGTTGTGCCGGGCGTTGCAGGATTGTCCCGAGGTGCGCCGGGCGGTTTATCTGAGCTGGCAACCCCAGGCCGGGATTTACAGCCACGAAGGCGCCGCGCTGCATTTTCCACCGGGGTTGGGCGACCCTGCACTGGCCAGCGATCAGCTGCTGTTCGATCGGCTGGTCGAGGACGGGCGTCTGGACCTGGCTCAGGTGCGTCAACTCGACTGCTGGTTGTCCGGCCGATTGCGCCGGGCCGCCATCAGCCATGGCCAGGTGTTCGATCTGGCCTTGCAGCCCGGGCAGGCCGGATTGCTGCTGGTGGAAGTGTGCGAGGGCGTGAGCCTTGATTGGCTGGGCTGGGTGCAGGATTTGCTGACCACTTTGCTCAGCAGCGTCAATGGCATGCTGCGAGGCTCGCCGCTGTTGGGCCACGATCCGCAACCAAGTCTGTTGCTCGACGCCCAGGGCCGACCGCTGGAGTTCAATGCGGCGCTGTTGGCGCTGCTCGCGGAAAAACCGCTGACCGATGTTCTGGGCTTTTTGCCGGTCAATCACCGGGTGCTGGTACGCGCCTGTCTCGATCAGCAACGTGCCATTGAAGGGGTCGAGGCGCAGTTCGAAGCGCAGATCCTGATCTGGACGTTTATCCCCGATCCGCAGGACAACCGCGTGCTCGCCCGTTGCCGCGACGCCACGGCGCAAGTGCTGGCCGAGCGCGAGGCCACCAAGGCGCGCCGGCTGTACCGGCTGATCATCGAGAACACCACCGACCTGATTTCCCGTCACACACCGGACGGGCGCTTTCTCGATGCATCGCCGGCCTCCTGGACCTTGCTTGGCTACTGGCCCGAAGAGTTGCGCGGGCAATTGGCCCAGGGCCTGTTCCATGGCCACGACCTGGCCAATCTGGTGCAGCGTGCGCGCGATGCCCTGGAGCAGGACGGTTATCACACCATGACCTATCGCATTCGCCACCGGGCCGGGCACTATCTGTGGTTCGAAACCGCGAGCCGGGCGATTCGTGAAACCTACACCGGTGCGGTGGTTGAAGTGGTCAGCGTCTCCCGCGACATCACTGCCAGGGTGCAGGCCGAAGAAAACAAGCGACGCCTGGCCGAGGTCGTCGAGGCCAACACCGATCCGGTGTTGTTCATCGACCCCGAAGGGCAGGTCACCTACCTCAACCCCGCCGCGCGGCGCATCCTCGGGATTGACGAGGAACAGTCGATGCCGGCCCTGGGCGAGTTGTTCGCCAGCGCCGACCTCGCGCGTTTGCAACGGGATGGCTGGAGCAGCGCCGAACGCGATGGGGTCTGGAGCACCGATGCACGGTTGCAACCCCCGGCGGGCGGTACGTCGGTGCCGGTGTCGCTGGTACTGTTGGCGCACCGTGCGGCCGGTAACGAGCGCTATTACTCATTGGTGGCGCGGGACATGACCGAACGTGAACTGCGCGAAGTGCAGCAGCGCCGCCATCAGGACGAGCTGGCGCACACCGCGCGCCTGGTGACGCTGGGTGAACTGGCGTCGGGCATTGCCCACGAGATCAACCAACCGCTGGCCGCCGTGGTCAATTACGCCAATGCCAGCCAGCGCTATCTACAGACAGTGGGTTCCAATCCCCAAGCCGCCGAACGTGTCGCGCAAGGCCTGGAGCGCATCACTTATCACGCTACCCATGCGTCGGAAGTGATCCGGCGTCTGCGGGCGTTTCTGCGCAAAGGCCAGCGCCGCATGCAAGCGCTCAACTTTACCGACGTTGCTCGTGAGGCCGTGCGTTTGTGCGCCTGGGAGGCGAGCAATTGCCAAGTGACAATCGAGGATCGGCTGCCGGATAATCTGCCGCCCGTTTATGCCGACCGGGTGTTGCTGGAGCAAGTCCTGCTCAATCTGTTGCGCAACGCCATCGATGCCAACCGCGAACAACACCCCGGCCAGCCTTCGCTGATCGTGATGGCCGCGGGGCAGGGCAGTGGTGCCATTGTGGAAATCAGCGTGCAAGACCAGGGGCCGGGCGTCAGCGAGCCCGAGCTGGAACAGATTTTCACCCCGTTCTATACCAGCAAGGCCGATGGCCTGGGGCTCGGGCTGTCCATGAGCCGCAGCATCGTCGAAGGTTTCGGTGGCGAATTGCAGGCCCGGCGTCAGCCTGTCGGGTTGCTGATGTGTTGCCGCTTGCCGCTTGCCGGTCCAACAAAACAACAACAGGAATAACCTAATGTCAGGTGTGACGGAGCACGTGGTGTATGTGGTCGACGACGACCAAGGCATGCTCGATTCAACGGTCTGGTTACTGGAGTCGGTCGGCCTCAAGGCCCTGCCGTTTACCAGTGGCGTCGAATTTCTCAATGCCTGTGATGCGACGCTTGATGCCTGCGTGCTGCTGGACGTGCGCATGCCCGGCATGGGCGGGCTGAACGTGCAGGAAGAAATGCGCGCCCGCGAATTGAACCTGCCGATCATTTTCGTCAGCGGCCACGCGGACGTGCCGATCGTGGTGCGCGCCTTCAAGGCCGGCGCCCATGACTTCATCGAGAAACCCTATAACGAGCAATTGCTGCTGGACAGCGTGCAACAGGCGCTCAGCAATTGCGCGGCCAATCGGTCCGGCAATCAGGGCCACGAAGCCTTGCAGGCGCGTTTGCTCACACTGACCCCACGGGAACGCGATGTGTTGTTGCCGCTGGTGCAGGGTTACACCACCCGTGAAATCGCCGAGCAACTGGGGGTCAGCGCCAAAACCGTCGACCTGTATCGCTCGCGGGTGATGAAACGCATGCAGGCCAACACCTTGCCAGACCTGGTGGGCATGGCCATCGCCGCTGAACTGATCGACCCACTGAAGCTGCGTTGAGGCCTCACGTTTTCTGCTGAACGTCTATGCTGGGCTAACCGATCACAACCCTCTGCAGCGATCTGCAAGGAGGCAGTCATGGTGCCCACGCCCGTCACCGAAAAGACGTTCAGTCGCAACCTGCTCGATGTCCTGATTCGCGCCGGACTCATCGTCATCCTGGTGTTGTTCTGCTTTCAGATTTTCAGCCCATTCCGCGACCTGATGCTGTGGTCGGTGATCCTGGCGATCACCCTTTATCCGTTGCAAAAGCGTCTGATGGCCGGGCGCAGCCTCAAAGAGGGGCACGTCGCGACGCTGATCATCTTGATCGCCATCGTTATCCTGATGGTGCCGATTTACCTGTTGGGCACCTCGATTGCCGACTCGGTCGAAAAAGCCATGAATGTGGTCAGGGAGGGCGGGGTGCACATTCCTCCGCCGGCCGATTCCGTCGCCGGCTGGCCGGTGGTGGGGAAACCGCTGTCGGCGGCGTGGCTGCAGGCCTCAACCGATCTTCCGGGTTTGACCGAGAAGTACATCCCGCAGATCAAAGGGGTCAGCCTGACCTTGTTGAGCAAACTGGCTGGCGTCGGCATGGGGTTCCTGACCTTTATCTTCGCCCTGATCATCGCCGGCATTTTCATGGCCTATGGCGAAGGCGGCAGCCGCAGCGCGGTACAGATTGCGAGCCGCGTCAGTGGTCCGGCCAAGGGGCCGAAAATCGCCGAACTCTGCACCGCGACGATCCGTGCGGTGGCGCTGGGGGTGGTCGGTATCGCGTTTATCCAGATGCTGCTGGTGGGCCTCGGTTTCGTCCTCAAAGGCGTCCCCGGTGCAGGCCTGCTTGCCTTGGCGGTGTTGCTGCTCGGCATCATGCAGTTGCCCGTGACGGTGATTACGCTGCCCGTGATCGTCTACGTGTTCGCCACCGAGGGCGCCTCCACCGCGACCATCGTCTTCGCCATCTATGTGTTTGTGGCCGGTCTGGTGGATAACGTACTCAAACCGTTGCTGCTCGGGCGCGGGGTCGATGTGCCGATGCCGGTGGTGTTGATCGGGGCCCTGGGCGGGATGGTGACCGGCGGCATTATCGGGCTGTTCATCGGCCCGGTGGTGCTTGCGGTGGGCTATCAATTATTCTGGCAGTGGGTGCAGGATCGGCCGCCGGAAGAACGGCTGTAAACGTCGACGTGAGCGGTGGTTTGCCTGCGGCCCAGTATGTTCAAGGCTACATAGTAGCCGACGGGCTGCGCATGCCTGGCAAGCGGCGCGCCTATCGACGCATGCCCGATGGCCAGGCCGACAGCGACGCGCTGCTGGTGGCGATCGATCTCAGCGACATCAGCTACACGTAATGCCAAGCGGAGGAATGAATCATGACCGTGCATTCCTGGGAAAAACTCTACCTCGATGACCTGAGCCTCGGCCAGGTGTTCGACAGCGACAGCCTCCACGTCGAGCGAAGGAAGATGTTGGCGTTTGCTCAGGAGTACGACCCGCAACCGTTCCACCTCGACCCGGAAGCCGCCGACCTGAGCCTGTTTCGCGGCCTGGCGGCGAGTGGCTGGAACACGGCGGCCCTGACCATGAAACTGCTGGTGGCTAGCGTGCCGCTGGCTGACGGGATCATTGGCCTGGGGATTGAATTGAGCTGGCCGACGCCGACCTACCCCGATGACACGTTACGTCTCACCACCACCGTCCAGGCGATCGAACCGTCCGCCACCAAGCCCGACCGGGGCGTGGTGACCATGCTCATGGAAACCCGCAATCAGCACGACAACGTGGTGCAGCGTGCCACCGGCAAACTGCTGGTGTTCAGACGACCGCCGCCTGACTGAGAAAGTAGTCATGGCTGTATGGCGCGCGCATGATGGGTGAAGCCATTTCACCGTTCCGTTGCGCGTGTTCTCTGTCGATTGCAGGGACCGGAGGAGGCGTTTTGAAACCATTTTTGCCCAGGCCCAGCGCCACCACGATGAACATGTTGCGCGAAGGGTGCCTGCAACGTCGTGATGCTGTGCCGCAAGCGTTAACGGAACAAGCGGTCATTCCGGGCATCCCGAATGCGCGCTACTGGCTGGACCATGACCTGACGTCGTTCATCCGCGATGCGAGCCTGGCCAACGATCGAGAGATCGCGGCGCTCACCGGCACAGGGATCAGGGATGACGTGTTGCCACTGGGTCATTACCTGGCGATTTCGGGAGGCGGCGACGCCGGCACCTTCGCGGCGGGCATCATTGCCGGATGGACCTTGCACGGGAGCCGGCCGATGTTCAAGGTCGTCACCGGCATCAGCGCGGGTGCCCTGGTCGCGCCGTTCGCTTACCTGGGGCCTGACTATGACCCGGTGATTCTGGGGATCTGCAGCGCCATCGGTCCCAAGGACGTTTTCCATTCGCGAAGTGTCCTGACCCGGCTGGCCAGCGACGGTATAGCGGACAGCAAGCCACTGGCGCGACTCATTGCCAAGTACATCACCGCCGAGGTGCTGGCGGCCATCGCCGCGCAATACGCCAAAGGACGAATGCTGATGATCGGCACCACCGACCTGGACGCCGGGCGGCCCGTCACCTGGAACATGGGCGCCATCGCTTCCAGCGATGCCCCCGGCGCGCTCCACCTCTTTCGAAACATCATGGTTGCGTCGATGAGCATTCCCGGCGCCGTCTCACCCGTGATGATCGATGTCGAGGTTGACGGCAAACAGTATCAGGAAATGCACGTGGACGGCGGCGTCCTCACTCAGGTGTTCCTTTACCCACCGGGCACCGTGATGGCGCTCAACAGCGTGACCGGCGCACGCCTACGGCAGGGACGACAGTTTTATGTCATTCGCAATGGCAAACTGGTGCCGCAGTGGTCCGGCACCAAGCGCCGTACCTTGAGCATCGGCGGTCGAGCCATCAGCACATTGATCCAGACTCAGGGGATCAGTGACCTGGACCGGATCTACCGAATTGCCCAGCAAGACGGTGCGGACTTCAACCTGGCGTACATCGGCGCTGATTTCCACTTCCCGCGCAATCAGAAATTCGATGGCGAATACATGAAGCGCTTGTTCGATTACGCCTTTCAACTCGCCGCGAAAGGCTACCCGTGGCATAAATCGCCGAGCTCCTGAGTACGGCGCAGGTCCCGCCCACCCCGTATAGATTTCACTTATAGCCGCAGCAAGATTCAGTATTATTGTTTCGCCCACGAAGCTGTTCCACTCCCGCTATCAATCCACGCGGGAGGGTGCTTCATGTTGCTAGTGACAGGTCAGGACGATGCGGACATCAACCGGCACTGGATGAGTTGTGTGGTCCCGAGACCGATCGGCTGGATTTCCACACTGAGCAAGGACGGCGTGCCGAACCTGACGCCCTACAGTTTCTTCAATGCGCTGTCAGAGAAACCGCCGATGGTGATGTTTGGCTCCAACGGCCGCCATGCTCACGGTGCAAAAGATACGGCTGGAAACATCCTCGAAACCGGTGAGTTCGTGGTCTACATGGCCACCTATGACCTGCGCGCTGAAGTGCGGGCTTCCAGCGAAGCGGCCCGGCCTGAGGTCAATGAGTTTGATCGGGCGGGACTCGAATGTGAGGCGTCAGCGCTGGTGATGCCGCCGCGCGTTAAAGCGTCGCCCCTCCACATTGAGTGCGTGCTGCTGAAGGTCGTCGAACTCCCCTCGGAGATTGAAGAAAACCTGCTGATTATCGGGCAGGTGGTCGGCTTGCACATCAATGACGCCTGCCTCACCGAAGGGCGTATCGATCTTTCCAGCGTCCGGCCACTGGCCCGGCTTGGATACGGCCAGTTCGCAACGATTGCCGAAATCTTCAAAGGTGCTGCCTGAGGAACCGGACAAATTCTCGCGCCAGTTGCGACGGCTCTTCCTGGGTGGGAAGCAGGAGTGCAATTTCATATTTGATCGGCGGTGAGAATGGCTTGAGCACCAAATGTCCGGTGAATGGCAGGCTGACGACCGGGTCGATGATCCCGACGCCCATGCCGGCACACACCAGTTCGCAGGCGGTGGAGAAGAATTCTGTCTCGGCCACCACGTTCCAGGATGCCCCGTACGCGGAAAAGGCCATGGCCGACTGCTGGTAGATCGGATCACCCTTGAACAGTGAAACGAACGGCACGCCATCCAGGTCCGCCGGCGTGATCACGTCCAGTGCCGCCAGCGGGTGGCCGAGCGGCACCATGCACTGGCATTCGTACGAAATCACCTCCATGTTCGAGGTCGGGTAGTCGAGGGGCAGTTCGGCGATAGCCAGGTCAAATTGCTGCGTCGACATCAGTTCGCGAACTGACTGGGAGTTGCGGGTGATGATCTTCAGTTGCAGCCCCGGACGCTCCTTCGCGAACTCGGCCATCAATCGTGGCAACAGGTTGATCGAGATACTGGCGTACGCGGCAATGGCCAGGTGGCCGCGTTTTCCGGTGCGAATCTCCTTGGCGATGCGATGGGTTTTCTCGACCGCCTCCAGCGCGCGTTCGGCCTCGACAAAAAACAGTCGCGCTTCGGGGGTGGGTTGCAGGCGACCGCCCTTGCGCACGAAAAGCGTCAGGCCGGTTTCATGCTCCAGATTGGCAATGGTGCTGCTGATAGCAGGTTGAGAGATGCCCAAAAGCTCGGCAGCACGGGTCATGGTGCCGTGGATCATCAACGTTCTGAAGCACTCAAGTTGCCGGATTCGCATGGCTCACCCTATAGATTTCACTTATACAGCGACGACTTTATATTATTGGTTTGCGGTTTTCCTCTGTGTTTTCCTTGACGTCAGGTACCCGGCCTTCAGGCCATTAGCCGTGCACGAGGAGAACCACACAACATGACTGCAATCACGACGATTTACCCCGGCGAACTGGTCCGCTTGCCTGCCCGGCGTGGGGTAGCGATCCGCTTGAAACGGGGGCAGACCATCAAGCTGATCAACACCCATGGACAGCAGGTCGTAGACACGTGGGCGTTCAACCCCGACGACCTCAGCGAGGCCATGTCGATGGAGCACAGCCGTCCCTTCTGGTTGAAGCTCAACCCACGGCAAGGTGACAGCCTCGTCACCAACAAACGCCGGAAAATCCTGACGCTCATCGAGGACACCTCGCCGGGCATCCACGACACGCTGGTCGCTGCTTGCGACCCGACGCGCTATGAGCAGCTGGGGGTGATCGGGCATCATGACAGCTGCAACGAAAACCTCTTTCTGGCTTTGGATGCCCTCGGCCTGGTGGCGCCGGAAACGCCGAGTCCGTTGAACCTGTTTATGAATGTGCCGGTGCATCAGGACGGGCGTATCGAGTTTGCGGCGCCGGTCAGTGAGCCTGGGCAATACGTAGCGCTGCAGGCGGAAATGGATGCGATCGTGGTTTTTTCTGCCTGCCCGCAGGACATTACCGCCGTCAATGGAATGCGGCCCCGGGACGTTCACTACAGCGTCACCTGACGCCAGACAACGCCTGCCGGTGGACGCTGTCTGCCGGCAGGGCATTGAATTCGTCGCCCAACAAAGACAGGTGTCCGGAGTAAGCCATGCGCAAAATACCCCCATTGAATTCCGTGCGCGCGTTTGAGGCGGTCGCACGTCACCAGAGTTTTTCCGCGGCAGCCAACGAACTCTCCGTGACAGTCGCTGCGGTCAGCCATCAAGTCCGCCAACTGGAAGACGGGCTGGGGCAAAAGCTCCTGGAGCGAGGCCGGACGGTGACGCTGACCCCGGTGGGTAAAACCATTTATCCGCTCTTGCGCGACGGCTTCGACCAGATTGCCCAGGCATTTGCCCTGATTGATGCCCCCAAGGAGGGGGATGCCATTCAGGTCTCCACCACGCGCGCATTTGCCGAGCGCTGGCTGATGCCTCGCCTGGCCAATTTCAACGACATTTATCCAGCGATCCGGGTGCACATCCATGCCTCGGAGAAGGTCGTGGACCTGCGTTCCGAAACGGTCGATCTGGCGATTCGGTACGGCCCGACCGATGCCGGCAGGCAAGGCCCCGTTCTGTTCGACGATCAGTACATCGCTGTCGCGGACCCAAGCATTTGCCCTGTCGACCGCGCTCCCACGATCAACGACTTTCACCACCGTTCACTGCTGGCGTTCAAATGGAAGAATCAGGCGCTGCAGGCGCCTTCCTGGTCCGCGTGGCTGGCCCGGGTCGAGCACGATACCAACCGGGATTTCCGCATTTCCTGGTACAGCGAAGAAACACTGGCCCTGCATGCGGTAGAGCGGGGGTTGGGGCCGCTGCTGTGCAGCACGGTATTGATTGACGATGAGCTGCGCTCGGGGCGTATGCGTCGAGTGACGGGACCGGCGTTGCCAGGTTTCACCTACCACCTGATCGAAGACCCAAGGACCGATTCGCGTCGCAGCGTGTCATTGTTTCGCGACTGGCTGTTGAGCGAGGCGAAAGCGTTCAGGGACAACGCCCTGAACGAGGTGTCAGCCGGTCGGCTCGCGCTTTCGTCCTGATGCCAAGGGCCGTCTCGATCGCCAGATCATGGTTGCTCCGATGAGGTTAGCGAAAGTGACGAGCAATCAGGCGGGCGACAGTTCGCGTTGACGTTCTTCAATCATTTGCTTGACCAGCACTGGGACAGCATCGAACGCATCGGCGATGGACGCTTCGTGGCGAGCGTCCCCAAACTCCTGATAGTCGATGGAGAGGACGTGGGTTTCATTCACCCCTAAATAGTGCGCGCAGGTCTGGATATGCGTGTCGAGGTGGTTCATCTTTTCGCGCACGCCGCCCGGGCCAAATCCAAACTCGCCACGGGAAGACAAAATCACCAGCTTCTTGCCGCTCATGATCGGTTCCAGCGGGTAATCGCCACGGGCCAGATCAAAGGTGAAGGTCTTGCCGATACGAATCACTTTATCGAACCACGACTTGAGGGCGGCGGGCATACCGTAGTTGTACATCGGGGTGCCCATGACAATGACGTCGGCTCGATCGATTTCGTCGATCAACGTGTCCGAGAGCCGGATCTCCTCGCGTTTTTCCGGCGTCAGGTGCGCCTCGGGGGTAAACACTGCGCCAATCCAGTCCTCCGTCACGAAAGGCGGAGGGTTGTGGCCGACGTCACGGGTAATGACGTGCGTCTGGTCATCGTGCTCGATCCAGGTGTCGACAAATGCCTTCGACAGTTTGCGACTCAGGGATCGATCAGTTCGGGCGCTGGCGTCGATGTGAAGAAGAGTGGTCATGGAGGACTTCCTGTTAAGCCAGAGGCGGAATTGCCTCGGCGATGGAAACAAGTGGGCCACGACTGTCGATCATCCAGCTATTGATATTTATTTGAAGCGTGTCAAATAAAACTCAACCAGCGAGTTTTATTTGTTAGCGGGATTAAAGCACTGGCCTGTTTGATGTTAGAGGGAGTGTTTTCAGGCGTTGGCAACCTGCGCAGTTGATGTTTTCTCAAGGGCGCAATTTTTCTAAAGTCGCGTTTAGTTATTATCAATTACATAAAAGCCTGCACCTCGCTTTAATGGCTCCGGGCGATTCAAGTGGTCGCCGTTCAGCGAGGAAAATAATAATGTCTACCCGTCGTCAAACTGAAAATAGCTTAATTAGCGAGGCCAACTATGATGCGCTGGGCATTGAACCTGTGCCCGATAGCCATCGTACTTCCAGTCCGTTGGACCAGTTCTGGATTTGGGCCGGTGCGAACGTAGCGCCCATCAACTGGGTGCTGGGTGCCATCGGTATTCAGTTGGGCTTGAGCCTGATTGAAACCCTGCTGGTGATTGCGGTCGGCAATCTGCTGGGCGCCGCATTGTTCGGCGGTATCTGCATCATGGGCCACCGCACGGGGGTGCCGCAGATGGTGCTCTCGCGCTTGGCGTTCGGTCGGCGCGGCGCCTACCTGCCCACCATCATGCAAGTGTTGATGCCCATGGGCTGGGTGGCCACCAACACCTGGATCGTCCTTGATCTTGCGGTGGCCGCCCTGGAAAAGATCGGGATCAGCGGTGGCATGGAACTCAAGTACGGCATCGCGTTGATCGTGATGGTGATCCAGGTCGGCATTGCTGCCTGGGGCTTCAACGCCATCAAGTGCTTCGAGCGCTACACCATGCCGGTGATCCTGCTGATCATGGTGGTGATGACCGTGCTGGCGTTCACCCACGTGGACGTCCAATGGCACGCCTCGACCACCGAGGGCATCGGCAAACTCTCGGCCATGAGCAGCCTCATGACCGCGATAGGCATCGGCTGGGGCATTTCGTGGCTGGTCTACGCCTCGGATTACACCCGTTTCACCCAAAGCCAACTGTCTGACGGCCAGGTGTTCCGCTCGACCTTTCTTGGCATGTTCCTGCCCACTGTTTGGTTGGCGTTTCTGGGGGCAGCCATCGCGTCAGCCGGTGGCGGCTCGGACCCCGCGCAACTGATCATTGCCGTGTTTGGCACGATGGCGTTGCCGGTCCTGCTGGTGCTGCTACATGGCCCGGTCGCCACCAACATCGTGGTTATTTATTCGGCGGCACTGGCCACGCTGTCGCTGGATATTCGCGTTCCGCGCTGGGTGGTCTCGACGGTGTCCGGGGTGGTCGCACTGTTCATGCTCTATCTGTTTCTGCAATCCGGTGAGTTTGTCCATGCCTTCGAAAACCTGATGGTGTTTTTCGTGGTGTGGATCAGTCCGTGGGCCGGTATCACCCTGGTGGATTTCTTTTTGCTGCGCCGCGGGCAAGTCGATCTGAAATCGCTTTATTGCCATCACTCTGAAAGTGCATGCCGTGATGTGAACTGGCGAGGTGTGTTTGCGCTTGCAATCGGTGTATTGGCGGCGTGGTTATTTCAAGTCGGAACCATTAAGTCGTTGCAAGGGCCGATGGCAATGGCATTGGGCGGAATTGATTTGTCATGGTTGGCGGGATTTGTCGTGGGGGGTGGCGTTTATTACGTGTTGCACCGTTCACGGCGAACGGAAGTTATCCAGTCGTCGCTCCTTGTGAAGTAAGCGTTCATCAACTCCGGATAACTTTTCATTGGTAAAAGAGGTAAGTGTAAATGTCTCATCTTGAACAATTCAATGTACTGACGGCGTTGAATGCTGGCGCTGAAGTCGATGCGTTTCTCGGTAACGTCGTCGAAATTGCGATCGTGACGCGGGATCACCAGCGAACCATGGATGGCTTGCTCAAGCTGGGTATCGGTCCCTGGCGCGTCTACACCTTCAGCCCGGAAAACACCCAAAACCAGACCTATCGTGGCGAGCCCGCCGAGTTTGTCCTGAAAGTCTGCTTCGCCCAGTCGGGAAACATGGTCTGGGAGCTGATGGAACCGGTATCCGGACCGACGATTTTCGCGGACTTCCTCGACGCGCATGGCGAAGGTATCCAGCACGTCGCTTATGACTGCAACAACATCCCGTTCGAAGAGCGCATCACCGAGCTCGAACGGCGGGGCTTCAAGTGCGTGCAGTCGGGCTCCTGGATGGGCGTGAATCATTTCGCCTTTTTCGGCACCGAGGCGGATACCACCACCGTATTTGAAACCTATGCATTCCCCGCGGATTGGGATTACCCGGAACCGGAGCAATGGTATCCACCACGGGCATAAAGCTACGGCGGCAACGCCTCAGCGTGTGGTCAAGCCCGGCGCTGAGGCTTTCAAAACACAGCACAACGCCTGGAGTACGGCATCATGAACACCGTTCGCATGGATAACATCAGTTGGGTCGACTACGAGCGTCGCGTGAAGTCGGGCGCGGTGGTTTTTCTGCCGATTGGCGCGACTGAGCAACACGGCCCGCACTTGCCTCTGGGAACCGACGCCTTGCTGGCCAGTGCAATCAGTGAAGACGTGGCCAGGGAAATCGACGGGGTCGTCGCGCCAGCGCTGTCCTATGGGTACAAATCCCAGCCGAAGTGTGGAGGAGGGCAGCACTTTTGCGGCACAACCAGTGTGGATGGGGCGACCCTGATCGCGATGGTCCGGGACGCCGTCCGCGAGTTTCATCGTCATGGCGTGAAGCGCCTGGTGCTGGTGATCGGTCACTACGAAAATCAGTGGTTCGTCACCGAAGGCATCGAGTTGGCGATGCGTGATATTGGCGCGCAGGCCGGTTTGGAGGTCATGCGTCTGGAGCACTGGGAGTTCGTTCAATCAGCAACGCTCGACAAGATCTTTCCGGACGGTTTTCCGGGGATTGCCCTGGAACACGCTGCAGTCATCGAAACGTCGATGATGCTGCACTATCACCCGCAGATGGTTGCTCTGGAGCAGATTCCGGATCACGGGCCCGCTGAGTTTCCGGTCTACGATATGTATCCGACCCGTACCGAATGGGTGCCAGAGAGTGGCGTGCTGTCCTCTGCACGTGGCTCCAGCGCCGAAAAGGGAAAATGGCTGGTGAATGATGTGATCAGCGGGATCGTCCAGGCCGTGCGGTTCGAGTTCAGGCTCGATCACACCGTGAGGTAATCCACGACCGAGTCAGCTTTCGAAGCAGGACACCAGGAAGCTCATCACCGCCTGCACGGCCGGGGTGTGGCGGATGTCGCTGTGGACCACCAGCCACACGTCCCGCGCCAGGTCTGCGCCAACCGACGGCATCGTTTGCAGGCCGTAACGGTCACCCAGAAAATAGGGCAGCGCAGCGACACCGGCGCCTGCTTGCGCGACGGTGGCCTGGATATTCAGATCATTGCTGCGCAGCAGGATCGGTCGATCACCCGCTTGTTTCTTCAGCCACGCCTGCTGCGGGGATTGCTCCATGGTTTCGTCGTAGGCGATGAACACCCGATCTTGCGGCGCGGTATTGGCCAAATAATCCGCCGAGCCGTACAGGTGGAACGGCACGGTGGCGACCTTGCGTGTCACCAGATCCGGTTCCTTGGGGCGACTGAGGCGCACGGCAATGTCGGCTTCCCGTCGCGACAATGAGGCACTGCCCAGGCTGCCGATCAGGTGCAGGGACAACTGCGGATAGTGCGCGCGCAATTCATTGATCCGCGGCGCGATCAACGCGCAGGCCAGCGCTGGCGGGGCACTGACGGTGACATCACCGGCGTAGCTGTCCTGCCCGGCGAGCGCGGTGCGTTGCACGGCGAAGGACTCGCTTTCCATGCGCCGGCCCAACGCCGCAATGCGTTCTCCGTCCTCGGTGAGGAGGTAGGCGCGCGGGCGTCTGTCCACCAACTTGAGGTTCAGCGAGCTCTCCAACGCGCTGATGCGTCGCGCCACGGTGGCATGGTCGACCTTGAGCTTGCGTGCCGCCGCCGATAACGATTGTTCGTGGGCGAAGACGATGAAGTAGCGCAGATCCTCCCAATCGAACATGGGCGTTTTCTCACATGAAGGGTGAATAAATGGGGAATTTTGCCCCAACGGCAAGCCTGCAAGAATCCTGCAAGACCTGACAAGCAGGTTTCAAGCATTCAGCGGTTTGCCGAGTGTTCATCGCACGACTTGACGAGGAAACAGCCATGTCAAAATCAACGCCTCTCGCCTATGCCGGGATTGTCGGTGCCACGTTTTTCTGGGGCACCAACTTCAACGCCGGTGCCTACATCATCAAGAGCATGGCACCGATCAGCGCGTCCATTGAGCGCTTTTCAATGTCTACCCTGTTGCTGCTGTTGATTTTCGGCCTGGCCGGCAAATTGCGTCTCGCTACGCTGAAGAACAATCTGCCGGCGTTTATCGGCCTGGGCCTGCTGGGTTTTACCGCCTTCAACCTCGCGACCTTCTTCGGTCTGCAAACCACTACGCCGATCAACGGCGCATTGATCCTGGCGACCACGCCGCTGTGGACGATGATCTTTGCGGTGCTGCTGGAAGGCGAACGGATTGATCGCGGCCGAGCCATCGGTCTGATCCTTGGTTTGCTGGGGGTTGGCCTGGTGATTACCCGTGGCGATATTCACGTATTGCTCGGACTGAAAGTGGCCACCGGCGACGCGATGATTCTGGCCGGCAGCATGGCCTGGGCGGCGAACATGGTTGGCACCCGGCGTTTCGTCAAAGACGCGACACCGCTGGAAACCACCAGCTTCTCGATGTTGTTCGGAGTGATTGGCCTGATCGTACTGGGCTTCATCTTTGAAGACCCGATCGCCAGCATCCGTAGCGCCTCACTGTCGGTTCATGGCGCCGTCATCTACCTGGCCGTGTTTGGTTCGTTGATCGCGTACTTGCTGTGGTTCAAGGGCATCCACGCGATTGGCGCGGCGCGGACCTCGATCTTCTTCAACCTGGCTCCTGTGTTCACCATGCTGGTGTCCTCGCTACTGGGCGTGGTGCCCAATATCTGGCAATTGCTGGGCGCGGCGGGCGTGATTCTTGGTGTGGTGTTCGCCTCGGGGCTGGTGTTCGGCGCGGCCCGACCCGCCGTGGTGAAAGACCGCAAGGACTTGAAAGAGACAGCCGCCTGATCGCTCAGGTCGGATTGAAACTCAGTGCGGACTCCTGCAATCGATATCGGCTATCCATCACGATTTCAGGTGGTCGCGCACTGTGAGGCGGGGTTATCAGGTGCAGGAGGAGGATGAAAAAAACCGTCGGGTTCATGGTGCGTTGAAACGCCTGGAGCTCTGGATCAAAGACCGATCATGTCCCGATGGACTTCCAGGGAATTGCGCTCCACCCAGTTGTGCGCCAGCCGACCGTCAGGACGAACTTCCCACACCGCCGTACCGAGCATTTCAAATGGACTGTTGCACGAGCGTCCGCCGATAAACCCGTTGTTTTTTCCGGCCAGTTTCCAGCGCGAGGCGACGCGAGTGCCTTCGGCATTCTGGAACGTCTCGATACTGCCGAATTCGAAATCTTCGATTTTCGACAGGAACACGCCAATCCATTCAATGAAGGCCTCCCGGCCGACAATGTCGACGCCGCCCGACGTAATAACGAAGTCTTCGGCGACGAAGCGTGCGGCGGCCTGCGGGTCTTTTGCCTGCCAAACCTCACGCCAAAAGCTTTCAACTAGTTCTACCGCTTTATTGCCTGTCATGTGGAAATCCTCGTAGTGATGGCTTGATCATCGGAGTTTGCGATCCAGAGCTCAAACGCATAAATTTAATGGCATCCAGTTGAAAGGCGAATTCATCATGCAAGCCAGTGACCTGGAAATCGACCTGCTGCGGGCGTTTATCGCGGTCGCAGAGACCGGCAGTTTCACCGCGGCGGCTGAGGTGATTGCGCGCTCGCAATCGGCGGTGAGCCAGAAAATCATCCGCCTGGAGGACATCCTTGGTTTACGGGTTTTCGAGCGCACCAGCCGGGCATTGAACCTGACTCCCGACGGCGAGCGGCTGCTGGTGGGTGCACGCAAGTTGATGGTGCATTTCGACACCTTCATCCGCGAGATCAAGCAACCGGCCACCCTCAACCTTCTGCGCCTGGGCATTTCTGAAAACCTGGTGCCGACTCAGTTGCCCAAGCTGTTGTCGCGCTTCAGCAAGCTGTACCCCGATATCCAGTTGGAGCTCACCACGGGCTTGAGCAACGATCTGCTGGCCGACCACGAAGCCGGGCTACTGGACGTGGTCATTGCCAAGCGCAAGATCAGCCCCAATGCGCAGCGGGGGCGAATCATCTGGCGCGAGCCTTTGGTGTGGATCGCCGCGAAGGATTATGAAATCGACACGGCAAGGCCCGTCCGCCTGGTGATGATGCGGCCACCCTGCGCGTACCGGGCAATCATGATCGAAGGCATGGCGTCGGTTCGGCGCGAGTGGACGTGCGCGTGCTTGGCCAGCAACGTGATGGGCGTGCAGGCGGCAGTCGCCGCAGGGTTGGGGATTACGGCCCTGGGTGCATCGTTCCTGCAAGAAGGTATGCGCATTGTCGAACCGTCGGAAAAACTGCCGACCTTACCGTCCACCGAAGTGGTCGTGATTGGCGACGAAGCCCGTACTCAGCACCTGGTCCAGCCGTTAGTGTCATTACTCACCGAGGGTTTGATGTCGGGCAACAGCCTGACTTGAACGGTTTTGCCAACAGTCCGTCGATGCCCGACTAACCTCATTGATCACGCCAACGAGGGAGACCGAACGATGAAGATGCCACTGTTGAACACCAAAACCGCCACCCGACGCCGCTTGGTCGGCTCGTCTATGCTCGCGCTCGCACTGATGCCGTTCGGCGTCCTCGGTGCTGCCGAGGCGCAAACCGGCAACTTCTCGGCGGCGACCCCAGCAGCGGCGACACAGACCTCGTTTGGCCCGCTGAAGCATATCGACGCCGGTTTGCTCAATGTGGCTTACGCCGAGGTCGGTCCTGCCGATGGGCCGGTGGTCATTCTTCTGCACGGTTGGCCCTACGACATTCACAGCTACATCGATGTGGCGCCCTTGCTGGCAGCGAAGGGTTATCGGGTGCTGATCCCGTATGCGCGGGGCTACGGCGACACGCATTTCCTCTCCGCGAAGACGCTGCGCAACGGCCAACCCTCAGCGCTGGCCAGCGATGTGGTCGCTTTCATGGACGCACTGAAGATCAAGCAGGCTGTTCTCGGCGGTTACGATTGGGGCGCGCGCTCGGCGGACATCGTCGCGGCGCTCTGGCCGGAGCGGGTGAAGGCGCTGGTCGCCGTCAGCGGATACCTGATCGGCAACCAGGAAGCGGGCAAGAACCCGTTGCCGCCCAAGGCCGAATTGCAGTGGTGGTATCAGTATTACTTCGCCACCGAACGCGGCCGTGCCGGCTACGAAAAATACCGGCATGACTTCGCCAAATTGATCTGGCAAACGGCGTCGCCGAAATGGGCGTTGGACGACGCCACCTTCGACCGCAGTGCCGCCGCCCTGGACAACCCCGACCACGTCGCCATCACCGTCTTCAACTACCGCTGGCGGTTGGCGCTGATTCCGGGCGAACCCCAATACGAAGCGCTAGAGCAGCGATTAGCCAAAGCCCCGTCCATCAGCGTGCCGACCATCACCCTTGAAGGCGACGCCAACGGCGCACCGCACCCGGCTCCCGAGGATTACGCCAAGCGCTTCACCGGCAAATATGAATTCCGACTGATCAGCGGCGGCATCGGCCACAACCTGCCACAGGAAGACCCGCGGGCTTTTGCCAAAGCGGTGATTGATGCAGATCACCTGTGACATTTGAACCATCAGCTGACCGGCTCGGCGGTACAGCTCATTTGCCCTGAGCCTGGTTTCTGAAAAAGGACCACGTTGCCGTCTTGCCAGAAGCTGTAATTGCCCTGGTTGTCCTTGCCAGCGTATCGGGTTCCCATATCACTCGGCACCTGGATCAGGGTGATCGAGGTGTTCGCCCATTTCAGGTACACCACACCCGGCTGCGTGGTAAAGAAGGTCGCGGCAATCGGCGTATTAATCCCGGTGCACCTAAAGGCCAAAGGGCCTTCGGTGAGTCGGTCGGGATCCTTCGTGCGCACAATGGCCGAGCCTTGGCGCAGCTGGTGCGCGCGCTCGGCATAACTGCGGATCGTGCACGCCTTGGGCTCGCGCTCGGAGGCGCATTGATTGCGGGCAGCGATCCAGAACTGTTGGTCGATCGTGACTTTGTCTGGACTGGGAACTGAACGTTCATCCGTGAGCGCGAGGAGATAAAGACGCGTCAGCTCGCGATCCATCTGCGCCAGTTGCGCGTCGCGACAGATCAGCTTTTCGACGGCAGCACTGGCGGTGGCGCAGTCGAAGCTGGTCTTGAAGAGGGGGGCAGGCTTCGCCGCATTGGCGCAGAGGCTCATCGCCGCGCACACGCTGGCAGCGAGCAGACAGGCGTAACGGGTCGTGACCGATTTCATGTCGGCTTCCGCATGGGGTGTATCGCAGTGTAAGTCAGTGCGCAAAACTTGCCACACCGCCGGGCGCAGAAACGCATGCCTGCTAGCGGCTGGCGTCCGGTTCTGTAGCAGCTGTCGAGCTGGCGAGGCTGCGTTCGGCTGCGCAGCAGTCGCAAACCCTGAGCGCGCGGTTTTCCTGATACACCGCACAGCCTGATTTCACGACTGCTGCGCAGCCGAACGCAGCCTCGCCAGCTCGACAGCTGCTACAGAGCTCGCGATATAGTGTTAACAAATGTTAAGTCGAAAAAATACTTCACATAATCTGATCATTGGTAGATGATCTTCCTCGGCCGGTATGACAACCTGAAAACACGTCAACAACAGGATTGCCTTGATGTTCGATGAGATCGCCACTCACGTGCTGAACCACAGCGCCCCTCAGCGGACTATTGCGCTGGGTGCTGATCCTGCTTGCCGCCCCTCTATTTACAACGCGACCGCCGTCTAGTCGCGGCTTTCCTCTGGAGTACCCCATGAATAACAAGAATGTCGGTGTTGTCGGTCTGGGCGCGATGGGCCTGGGCATTGCCCGCTCGTTGTTGCGCAGCGGTTTTAACGTGCATGCCTGTGATGTGCGCGCTGCCGTCACCGAACAGTTCGCCGGGGAGGGCGGCGTGGCGTGTCCTTCGCCGTCGCACATGGCCGCTGAATGTGAGGTGATCATCACCGTGGTGGTCAACGCCGAGCAGACCGAGACCGTCTTGTTTGGTGAGGGCGGTGCCGTCGCCGCATTGCGCCCGGGCAGCCTGGTGATTGGCTGTGCCACCGTGGCCCCGACCTACGCCGTGGACCTGGGCCAGCGCCTGGCCGCGCTGGGCCTGCTGTACCTCGATGCACCGATTTCCGGTGGCGCCGCCAAGGCTGCCGCGGGCGAGATGACCATGATGACCTCGGGCCCGGCCGACGCCTATGCCAAGGCTGAGTCGATCCTCGCGGGCATGGCCGGCAAGGTGTATCGCCTGGGTGACGTGCATGGCCTCGGTTCGAAGGTCAAGATCATCAACCAGCTGCTGGCCGGGGTGCACATTGCCGCGTCCGCCGAAGCCATGGCGTTGGGCCTGCGTGAAGGGGTCGATGCTGATGCGCTGTATGAGGTGATCACCCACAGCGCCGGCAATTCCTGGATGTTCGAAAACCGCGTGCCGCACATTCTCAAGGCTGATTACACGCCGTTGTCCGCCGTGGATATTTTCGTCAAGGACCTCGGCCTGGTGCTGGATACTGCCCGGGCCAGCAAATTCCCGCTGCCGCTGTCCGCCACCGCGCACCAGATGTTCATGCAGGCGTCGAGCGCCGGCTTCGGTCGTGAAGACGACTCGGCGGTGATCAAGATTTTCCCGGGCATCGAATTGCCGACGGCCAAGCCTGAATCCGTTTAAGGAATCCCCCTAATGACTATCTCCACCGCACGCCCGTTGCTGGGCTGCATTGCCGATGATTTCACTGGTGCCACGGACCTCGCCAACATGCTGGTGCGCGGCGGTATGCGCACCGTGCAAAGCATCGGCATCCCGAGCGCCGAAGTGGCCGCCGGGCTTGATGCCGATGCCATCGTCGTTGCCCTGAAGTCGCGTACTACGCCGGTCGCCGAGGCGGTCGAAGAATCCCTCGCGGCGCTGGCCTGGCTGCGCGAACAAGGCTGCGAGCAGATCTTTTTCAAGTATTGCTCGACGTTCGACTCCACCGCGGCCGGCAACATCGGCCAGGTCAGCGAAGCGCTATTGAAGGCTTTGGACAGCGATTTCACGCTGGCGTGTCCGGCATTCCCGGAGAACGGCCGGACGATTTTCCGCGGTCACCTGTTTGTGCAGGATCAACTGCTCAGCGAATCGGGCATGCAACATCACCCGCTGACGCCGATGACCGATGCCAATCTGGTGCGCGTGCTGCAATCGCAGACTCAATTGAATGTCGGCCTGTTGCGCTACGACACCATTGCCCTCGGTACCGAGCAGGTCCGTGCGCGAATCGCTGAGTTGAAATCTCAAGGTGTCGGCATGGCCATCGCGGATGCCTTGTCGGACAGCGATCTGTACACCCTCGGCGCCGCTTGTGCCGACCTGCCGTTGTTGACCGGTGGTTCGGGGCTGGCCTTGGGCCTGCCGGAAAATTTCCGCCGCGCCGGCAAGTTGCGCGACCTCGATGCCTCGAAACTCCCGGCCGTGTCCGGTGGGGAAGTGGTGTTGGCTGGCAGCGCTTCGATCGCCACCAATGGGCAAGTGGCGGCCTGGCTCGAAGCCGGTCGACCGGCCTTGCGCATTGATCCGCTGGCCTTGGCGGCAGGTGAACCGGTGGTGGCGCAAGCCTTGACCTTCGCCCGAGATAACCCACACACCGTATTGATCTACGCCACCAGCTCACCGGATGAGGTCAAGTCGGTGCAACAGCAACTGGGTGTCGAGCAGGCCGGCAGTCTGGTGGAAAACGCCTTTGGCGACATTGCCCAAGGTCTGCGCGACAGCGGCGTGCGCCGCTTCGTGATTGCTGGCGGCGAAACCTCGGGCGCGGTGGTCAAGGCGCTCGGCGTACAGCTGCTGCAAATCGGCGCGCAGATCGATCCGGGTGTGCCCGCGACCGTCAGCAGCACTGACGAACCGTTGGCGCTGGCACTCAAATCGGGCAACTTCGGTGGCCGGGATTTCTTCAGCAAGGCCTTGAATCAACTCGCCGGAGGTGTGCAATGAGTGACGAAAACGCCCTGCGCGAAGAAATCTGTGAGGCCGGCCGCAGCCTGTATCAGCGCGGCTACACCGTCGGCAGCGCCGGCAATATCAGTGCGCGCCTTGACGACGGTTGGCTGATTACACCGACTGACGTCTGCCTCGGGCGACTCGATCCGGCGACCATCGCCAAGGTCAACCTGGCCGGTGAATGGGTGTCCGGAGACAAGCCTTCGAAGACCCTGGCGTTGCATCGCCAGGTCTACGACCGTAACCCGAGTGTCGGCGGCGTGGTGCATACCCATTCCACTCATCTGGTGGCGTTGACCCTGGCCGGTGTCTGGAGGCAGGACGACATTTTGCCGCCACTGACGCCGTATCAGGTCATGAAAGTCGGGCATATCCCGTTGATCAGCTACCAGCGACCCGGTTCGCCGAAGGTGGCTGAACAGGTCGCCCAACTGGCCAACAGCGTGCGCGGCGTGATGCTTGAGCGGCTGGGGCCGGTGGTCTGGGAAAGCTCGGTGTCCCGGGCCAGTTATGCCTTGGAAGAACTCGAAGAAACCGCTCGACTGTGGCTGATGAGCAACCCCAAGCCCGAGCCGCTCGATCAAGCGGCACTGGACGAGTTGCGAGAGACCTTCGGCGCGCACTGGTAACGCGCAGGCGTCACACGACACATTGATCACTCAGGCATTACCCGGGAGCCGCGCAACGACTCTCGTCGGCCCCGGCTTGCCTGAAAAAACAATAACAACAGGACATTCCAACATGATTCTCCTCCACGGCGGCATTCTCAGATCCAGTGGCACAACCCTTTCGTTTGCTCGGCGTGGAGGGCTGCTGAAATGAGCCCCTTAATCCTGATGATTACCGCCGGGGTGGGCATCGCGCTGTTGTTGTTCCTGGTGCTCAAGTACAAATTTCAACCCTTCGTCGCCTTGATGCTGGTGAGCATTCTGGTGGCGCTGGTCGCCGGCGTGAAACCGGCGGATCTGGTCGCGACCATCGAAGGCGGCATGGGCAAGACCTTGGGCCATATCGCGATCATCATTGCCCTGGGCGCGATGATCGGGCGGATCATCGAGCTCTCCGGCGGCGCCGAGGCGCTGGCGAAGACGCTGATCAGCCGTTTCGGTAATCGGCGTACGCCTCTGGCGTTGACCATTGCCGGGTTCATGGTCGGGGTGCCGGTGTTCTTCGAGGTCGGTGTGATCATCCTGATGCCGCTGGCTTATAGCGTCGCTCGCAGTGCGCGCAAGCCGCTGTTGGTGTTTGCGCTGCCGATGTGTGCGGCCTTGCTGACCGTTCACGCCTTTCTGCCGCCACACCCGGGCGCGGTCGCCGCTGCCAGTCAGTTGGGTGCGGACCTGGGTCGCGTGCTGATGTTCGGTCTGCCGATCACCGCGTTCCTCTGCTATGTCGGCTACCGTGTGGCCGGGCGCATGACCCGTCGGGTGTACCCGATGACCGACGATATTCGTGCCGAAGTCTATGGCCCGCATGTCACCAATGAAGATCTGGCCGCCTGGTCCAACGGCAACGACACCAACACCGTGCAAGCGGCCGTGGCCGTCTCGCACATGGGCCTGGAAGAATCCACCAGCAGCATCGTTTCCAAGCTGCCGCCGGCACCCGCACCGGGGTTCGGCTTGATCGTCAGCCTGATCCTGCTGCCGATCATTCTGATTCTGCTGGGCACGCTGTCGACCTCGTTGTTGCCTGCCGAATCGGTCCTGCGCGGCATCATGACCGTGCTCGGCGCGCCGCTGGTGGCGCTGCTGATCGACACCTTGCTGTGCGCCTGGCTGCTGGGTTCACGTCGGGGCTGGAGCCGCACGCAGGTGTCTGATGTGATCGGTTCGGCGTTGCCCGGCGTGGCCATGGTGATCCTGATTGCCGGTGCCGGCGGCGTATTCGGCAAGGTACTGGTGGATACCGGCATCGGCGCCGTGGTCTCCGATATGCTGCGCACCACCGGTCTGCCGGTGCTCGCGCTGGGCTTTCTGTTGACCATGCTGTTGCGCGCGGTGCAGGGTTCGACCACGGTGGCGCTGGTGACCACGGCCGGCATCATCAGCCCGCTGATCGTGACCCTCAATCTCACCCCGAACCACATGGCGCTGCTGTGCCTGGCCATGGGTGGTGGCGGGTTGGCGATGTCGCATATCAACGACGCCGGCTACTGGATTTTCACCAAGCTGGCCGGGTTGAACGTGGCTGACGGCTTGCGGACCTGGACGGTATTGACCACGTTGCTCGGTACGTTGGGTTTCTGTATTACCCTGCTGATCTGGCCCTTTGTCTAACGAACTGTAGGCGCATGGCTTTCTAGCGAGATCGCCTTCGCGAGCAAGCTCTGCTCCTACAAACAAAAAAGCCATCTGATAGGAGCTACCATGCCTCGTTTTGCTGCCAACCTCAGCATGCTTTACCCGGAACATGAGTTTCTGGACCGTTTCGCCGCCGCGGCGGCCGATGGTTTTGAAGCGGTGGAATTTCTGTTCCCTTATGACTACAGCGCTGAAGCACTCAAGCAACGCTTGAACGACAACGGCCTGGTGCAGGCCCTGTTTAACGCGCCGCCCGGAGATTGGACGGCGGGCGAGCGGGGCACCGTATCGTTGCCGGGCCGGGAGAGTGAATTTCGCAGCGGTTTCGATCGCGCCCTGGAATATGCCGGCGTGTTGGGCAACTCACGCCTCCATGTCATGGCCGGCCTGTTGCCCTCCGAAAACGATCGGGTGCGGCATCACGGCGTTTACCTGGAAAACCTCGCCTACGCCACTGCTCAGGCGGCCAAGGTCGGGATCACGGTGTTGCTCGAACCGATCAACACGCGGGACATGCCGGGGTTTTTCCTCAACCGTCAGGATCAGGCCCAGGCCATCTGCAAAGAAGTCGGCGCCAGTAACCTGAAGGTGCAGTTCGACTGCTACCACTGCCAAATCGTCGAGGGCGACCTGGCGACCAAACTGCGTCGGGACTTCGATGGCATCGGCCATATCCAGATCGCCGGCGTGCCGGATCGGCATGAACCGGACCTGGGCGAAGTGAACTATTCCTATCTGTTCGACCTGATCGACCAGTTGGGCTATGACGGCTGGGTAGGCTGCGAGTACCGGCCGCGCGGCAACACCTCGGCGGGCTTACAGTGGTTGCGCGACTGGAAGACGCGCTAAGCAACCTGTAGGAGCGAGCTCGCTCGCGAAGAACCTGAGGGCTGCGCGTGCATCCAGGCAGCACGCGTTATCGTTTAACGTCCATCGCGAGCAAGCAAGCGCCTACAAGCCTGTTGTTTCAGGCCGAAGCGGTGTCGGACGGCAGCATCAATTCGACACCCTGCTTGCGGATGCCATCGGCCGCGGCAGGGGTCAACGCGTCGTCGCTGAGGATGATGTCGAACTGCTCCAGCCCGGCGATCCTGTACATGCTGAAGGTGCCGTACTTCGAACTGCTCGCCACCAGCACCACTTGCGAAGCCGATTGCATCGCCGCTTGTTTGACCTCCACCTTCAGCGACGAAGGCGTGGTCAGGCCGCGACGCAAATCCCAGGAACTGGTCGATATGAACGCGATATCGGTGACGACCTGGCGCAAGGTGGCCACCGCCAGGCCGCCCACGCACGATTGATTGGAATGATCCAGCTGCCCGCCGGTGTGAATCACCGTGACATGGGGCGCGTCGATCAGTGCCTGGACAATACTGAAGTCGTTCGTCACCACGGTCATGCCGGACAACGCCTTGATGTAGGGGACGATTTCCAGCGTGCTGGTTCCTGCATCCAGGTAAATCGTCATGTCGGCATGCAGAAGTTTCGCGGCAAGCTTGGCCATGGCCTGCTTCTGCGGCAACTCGACCACCGCCTTGAGCTGATGACTCGGCTCGCTGTGCAGCTGGCTGGCGATCCGCACCCCACCTGTTACCGAATAAGCCCGACCTTCCTGCTCCAGCAACGCAATGTCGCGGCGGATGGTCATGTGCGAACAGTCGAACATCTCCATCAATTGATGAACGCTCAGCACCTGATGCTTGCGCAATTGGCGCAGCATCAATTCACGGCGCTGCTCAGGAATCATCGGTGCGCCGCTGTCGGCGGCGATGTCCTTGGGATTAGGCATTCGGGCTCCAAATAAAGGAAAGCTGACGGTAAGGGTAACGGTCAAACATAGTAGCGAATCCGTGGCGGGATCAGTAGCGCGACGATGCCTCGTACGCTCACGCCACGACCGTCACTCAGGCTTGATGGCGTTCGACTCAAGAGCGGGCGGGCCGACGTTGTATTCCTCGTCGGTGACCTTTTCCAGCCAGACGACGCTGACACCGTCCAGCGCTTCCTGGACCCCGATGTGGGTCATCGAGGTGGTGGCCGATGCACCGTGCCAGTGTTTGGGACCAGGCGGGCACCAGATGACATCACCGGCACGGATTTCCACGATCGGTTCGCCTTCACACTGCGTCCAGCCGCAGCCTGCGGTGACGATCAGCGTCTGACCGAGCGGATGGGTATGCCAAGCGCTACGTGCACCAGGCTCAAAGGTAACGCTGACGACAGAAACCCGAGCCGGTAACGGTGGCGAGTTGAGTGGGTCCATGCGCACGGTGCCGGTGAAGAATGCTTCAGGGCCTTTTATCGATGCCTGCGAGCCTACGCGCTTGAGGATCATGGTCAGTCCTATTGATAAATGAACAGGGATAGGGGCGCCCCGGGTTCGATCATGACGATCCAAAGGGGTTTTCAAGGTTGCGCTTGATCCGTTGCCTGGTTCAAGTAGCCGGGCAACCAGGGGGTGGGCGACCTGGCGCATTTTCCGTTAAATCCTTCTCAGTGATTGTTCGCCATAGCGAACAATCAATTCAGGTTTTTGCCGTAGTCAGGGCGATGACCGCTGCCTACTCTGGGGGTGAAATTTACTTTCCTTCACCGCAGCGAGACCTGTCATGACCATTGCCAGCGACAATAAAGAGATTGCCCAGTACATCCACGGCGCCCATGTCGCCGGCAGTGGTGTGCGCACCCAACCGATTTACAACCCGGCCACCGGTGCCGTCACTCGCCATGTGCGCCTTGGCAACTCGCAGGACGTAGACGCCGCAGTGGCCTCCGCCGAAGCTGCCTTTCCCGCCTGGTCGAACACCCCGCCGATTCGCCGCGCCCGGGTATTGTTCAAGTTTCTGGAGCTGTTGAACCAGCACAAAGACGAACTGGCGCACCTGATCACCGCCGAGCATGGCAAGGTCTTCACCGATGCCCAGGGCGAAGTGGCCCGTGGGATCGACATCGTTGAGTTCTCTTGTGGCATTCCGCAGTTGCTCAAGGGCGACTTCTCCGATCAGGTGTCCACCAACATGGACAACTGGACACTGCGCCAACCCTTGGGTGTCGTCGCCGGCATCACGCCGTTCAACTTTCCGGTGATGGTCCCGATGTGGATGTTCCCGGTCGCCATCGCGGCGGGCAACACCTTCATTCTCAAGCCAAGCCCAACCGATCCTAGCGCCAGCTTGTTCATGGCTGATCTGCTGAAGAAGGCCGGCCTGCCGGACGGCGTGTTCAACGTGGTGCAAGGCGACAAAGAAGCGGTTGATGCGCTGCTGGTTCACCCGGATGTAAAAGCGGTGTCCTTCGTCGGCTCCACGCCAATCGCCAACTACATCTACGAGACCGGTGCCCACCACGGCAAACGCGTGCAGGCCCTGGGCGGCGCGAAGAACCACATGGTGGTCATGCCTGACGCGGACATCGATCAGGTGGTCGACGCCCTGATCGGCGCGGGCTATGGCTCGGCAGGCGAACGCTGCATGGCGATCTCGGTTGCCGTACTGGTCGGCGATGTGGCTGACAAAGTCATACCCAAACTGCTGGAACGCACCAAGACATTGAAGGTGCTCAACGGCACCAACCTGGCGGCCGAAATGGGCCCGATCGTCACCCCGGCCGCCCATGCCCGCATCACGGGCTACATCGAACAAGGCATCAAGGAAGGCGCGCAATTGCTGGTGGATGGCCGTCACTTCAATGCCGCGGACGCTGGCGAAGGTTGCGAGGAAGGTTTCTGGATGGGCGGCACGCTGTTCGACCACGTCACCCCGGACATGCGCATCTATAAAGAAGAAATCTTCGGCCCGGTACTGGCGTGCGTACGCGTGCCTGATTTCGCCACCGCGGTGCAATTGGTCAACGACCACGAATTCGGTAATGGCGTGGCCTGCTTCACCCGCGACGGCAACGTCGCACGCGAATTCAGCCGCCGCATCCAGGTCGGCATGGTCGGCATCAACGTGCCGATTCCGGTGCCTATGGCCTGGCAGGGCTTTGGCGGCTGGAAAAAGAGCCTGTTTGGTGACATGCATGCTTACGGAGAAGAAGGCGTGCGGTTCTACACCAAGCAAAAATCGATCATGCAGCGCTGGCCGGAAAGCATCGGCAAAGGCGCCGAGTTCGCGATGCCGACCGCGAAATAAGACCACCGTTTCAATAAGAGGGAGGCAAGCGTGAGAAATCAGTTGATTTATAAAGACGACCAGTCTATTAATCAGCACATGACGAACATGACTGCTATCCCTCGCAAGCGTGGTCGCCCGGCAAAAGCCGTCGGCGACTACCGAGAGACACGTGAAACCCTGTGCCGAGCCGGCGTTGCCGCCTTGACGGAGAAGGGGTTTTCGGCCACCGGCATTGACGAAATACTTAAGTCAGTCGGCGTGCCCAAAGGCTCTTTCTACCACTTCTTTGCCAGCAAGGAAGCGTACGGCAGTGAACTGATCACGCTGTACGCCCGTTATTTCGTGCGCAAGCTTGACCGGTTTCTGCTCGACGAAAGCCTGACCCCGCTCAAGCGCATCGAAGCCTTTTGCGAGGAAGCAGAGCGGGGCATGCAGCGCTTCGAGTTCCGCCGAGGTTGCCTCGTCGGTAATTTGGGACAGGAGATGGGGGCTCTGCCGGAATCCTTCCAGGCACAGCTGACCGATGTACTACTGGATTGGCAGGCCCGGTTCGAGCGTTGCCTGGAGGAGGCCAAAGCGGCCGGCGAAATCGCCAGCAATGCGGATTGCGCGCGCTGGGCGGCGTTTTTCTGGATTGGCTGGGAAGGTGCGGTTCTGCGCGCCAAGCTTGAACGCAACGGTGAGCCGTTACGGGTATTCGCAGACATGTTTTTGATGAGCCTAGGGTCTTAGGCTCTTTTTTTCACCTTTAATATACGATCGGTCTAATTTATTTCAAGCCTATGCACCGTTCGTAAGAAGTGAGGCGTCCTAGTGAGTGAGCCAAGTTTCGACTACATCATCATCGGTGCCGGCACGGCTGGCTGCCTGCTGGCCAACCGGCTCAGCGCCGATCCCAACCATCGCGTATTGCTCCTCGAGGCCGGCGGCCCGGACAACTACCCGTGGATTCACATCCCCGTGGGTTATCTGTATTGCATCGATAACCCGCGTACCGACTGGCGTTTCCGAACCGCGCCATCCGCCGGACTCAACGGCCGTGAATTGCTCTATCCACGCGGCAAGACATTGGGCGGCAGCTCAAGTATCAACGGCATGATCTACATGCGCGGCCAGGCTCAGGACTACGAGCACTGGGCAGCCGTCACCGGCGATGAGGAGTGGAACTGGGAAACCTGCCTGAAGGATTTCCGTGCCCACGAGGATCACTATCGCCTCGACGCCGCGATAACCGAGGGTGAAAACAGCCAGGCCGCGCGCTTCAGAACCTTGCACAGCAACGGCGGCGAGTGGCGCGTTGAAAAACAACGCCTGCGCTGGGACATCCTCGATGCCTTTGCCAAGGCAGCAGAAGAGGCCGGCATTGCCGCGACCGATGACTTCAACGGCGGAGACAATCGCGGGGTCGGTTACTTTGACGTCAATCAGCGCAACGGCTGGCGCTGGAACGCCTCCAAAGCGTTTCTCCGGCCAATCCTCAAACAACGCCCGAACCTGACGGTCTGGACCGGCGCGCAAGTCTCTCGCCTGCGCTTTGAACCGCGTGCAGACGGGCAGCAAGTGTGTTGCGGCGTCGAGCTGATTCAACAAGGCCAGGCCCGTATCGTTCGGGCCCAGCGTGAAGTGGTGCTCAGCGCCGGCGCGATCGGCAGCCCGCAATTACTGCAGCTTTCTGGCATTGGCGATGCCGCCTTGCTGAATGATCACCAGATTCCGGTGGTGCGGCATTTGCCGGGCGTGGGGGCCAACCTGCAGGACCATTTGCAGATCCGTTCGGTCTATAAGGTGCACGGTGCGCCGACCTTGAACACCCAGGCGAACACGCTCCTGGGCAAGGCTGCGATTGCGCTTGAGTACGCGCTCAAACGCAGTGGACCGATGAGTATGGCGCCTTCGCAGTTGGGCATTTTCACCAGCAGCGATGAATCCTATGTCCAGCCCAATCTGCAGTACCACGTCCAACCGTTGAGCCTGGAAGCGTTCGGCCAACCGCTGCATACATTCCCCGCGATCACCGCCAGCGTCTGCAACATCCACCCGACCAGTCGCGGCACGGTGTCGATTCGCAGCGCCGATTTCCGCGACGCCCCGATCATTGCCCCCGACTACCTGAGCACCGTCGAAGACCGTCGCGTGGCGGCGGATTCGCTGCGCATGACCCGTCGCATCGCGTCACAACCGGCGATGGCGCACTTCGTCCCGGAGGAATACAAACCGGGCGTTCAGTACCAGACCGATGAGCAATTGGCGCGCCTGGCTGGCGACATTGGCTCGACGATTTTTCATCCGGTGGGCACGGCCAAAATGGGCAAGGCGTCCGATCCGATGGCCGTCGTCGACAGCCATCTGCGTGTCCACGGCATCCAGGGCTTGCGGGTCGTCGACGCCAGCATCATGCCGACCATCACCGGCGGCAACACCAACAGCCCGACGCTGATGATCGCGGAGAAAGCCGCGCGCTGGATCATTGCCGGTCACTAATCCATCCAAAGAGGAAATAATCACATGGATAACTCGCAAGGCTCGCCTGCCAAGAAGGGGCCTTTGGACGGCATCACCGTCCTCGATTTCTCACGCGTGCTGTCAGGCCCGTATTGCACGATGGTGCTCGCCGACCTCGGCGCCCGCGTGATCAAGGTCGAACGACTGGCCACCGGCGACGACACGCGAGCCTTCGGCCCCTTCGTCGAGGATGACTCGGCGTATTTCACCTGTTTCAACCGAGGCAAGGAAAGCATTGCGCTGGACCTCAAAAGCCCGCGCGACCGCGAGCTGGTCGAGCGCATGCTGGGCGAGGCTGACGTCCTGGTCGAAAACTTTCGCCCCGGCGTGATGGATCGCCTGGGCTACGGCGCCGAACGGCTTGCGCAGACTCATCCGCATTTGGTGTATGCCTCCATTTCCGGCTTCGGCCATACCGGCCCCATGAGTGACCTGCCGGGCTACGACATGGTGGTCCAGGCCATGGGCGGCATCATGAGCCTGACCGGCTGGCCCGATGCACCGCCAGCCCGCGTCGGCACCAGCTTCGGCGATCTCAGCGCCGGGCTGTTTGCCGTGATCGGCATCGTCTCGTCGCTGTATAAACGGACCCGCGATGCACAGGGTTCTCGCGTGGATATCGCGATGCTCGACTGCCAGGCGGCGCTGATGGAAACCGCCTTGGCGACGTACGACGTGGAAGGCAAGGTGCCCACCCGTACCGGCGACGCGCATCCCTCGCTTTCGCCGTTTGAAGCGTATGACGCGCAAGACGGGCGCTTCATCATTGCCGCGGGTAATGACCAGTTGTTCATGCTCATGGCCGACGCGCTGGGCAACCCGCAAATGGCGCTGGAGCCGCAGTTCCTCAGCAATGCCCAGCGTTGCCGCAATCGCCCGGCGTTGATCGAGGCGATCCAGGCAATCACGTTGACCGCTCCCGCCGCGCACTGGATTGACCGACTCAACGAAGCAGGCGTGCCGTGCTCACCGATCAACACCATCGACAAGCTGTTCGAGCATCCGCAACTGGCCGCCCGCAACATGATCATCCAGGTGCAGGGCGAGGGCGGGCGTGCTTTCCGTACCGCCGGCAACCCGATCAAGCTCAATGCCTATGCCGACATCGATGTCACCACGCCGCTGCGCGCGCCCGGTCTTGATCAGCACCGTGAGCGCATCCTTTCGCAGCTGATGTCGAACACCGGCGACTACGCGCCCGCCACGGGCCCGTTCGACGAATCGCTGCTGCAAGAAGCCATCTAAAACACCATCCGATTTTTCAATCCTGCCCAATTCCCCAGGAGAATTCTCCATGACAGCTGCAACAGCTCCAGCCATCCACGACAAGAAATCGGCCATCACCAGCGTCAAAACCAGCACCGAAACAGACACCCGAAGCGCAGCGGCGCCGCGTTACGAGTCGATCCTGGTCGAACGGCGCGAACGCGTCGGGTTGATCACGCTGCACAGACCCAAGAGCCTCAATGCGCTGAGCGTGGCCATGTCCCGCGAAGTCGTCGCAGCGCTGCACAGCTTCGATACCGATGACAACATCGGCGCCATCGTCATCGCCGGCAGCCCACGAGCGTTTGCCGCCGGTGCGGACATCGAAGAAATGGCGGACAAGACCTTCGTCGATCTGCAACAACACGACGTGTTCGCTGCCTGGTCGCAATTGCTCACCGTCAGCAAACCGATCATTGCGGCCGTCAGTGGCTATGCGCTGGGTGGCGGTTGCGAACTGGCGATGATGTGCGACTTCATCATCGCTTCAGAAGACGCGCAGTTCGGCCAACCGGAAATCAAGTTGGGCATCCTGCCCGGGATCGGCGGCTCGCAACGCCTCACCCGATCGGTTGGCAAGGCACTGGCGATGGACATGATCCTCACCGGTCGCACCATCAACGCCACCGAAGCCAAATCGGCCGGACTGGTTGCCCGAGTGGTGCCTGCCGCTGACTTGCTGCAAACCGCGCTAGAGGCGGCACACACCATCGCCGGCTACAACGCCCCGGCCGTGCGAATGGCCAAAGAAGCGGTCAATCGCGCCCAGGAAGTGAGCCTGGCGGAAGGCATGCTGCACGAGCGCAGATTGTTCCAGGCGGCATTTGCAACGGATGGACAAAAGGAAGGTATGCAGGCGTTTCTCGCCAAACGGGCGCCGGTTTTTCGGCATCGTTGAAGGGGATTGAGACAGGGATTTTTGGAGGCGGGGAGCGGGCTGCCAAGCCCGCTACACCGAGAGGAGGCCGTGGCGGGTGAAGCTTAGAGTTCGCCCGTCAGGAACTGCGCGCGTCCGTTGCCGAAGCTCCAGTCGGCATCGTCATTGATCACAATGGAAACCATCACATCGCTGGGCTGGATATTGCAATGGGCCTGCAGCTCTTGAGTGAGCAGCTCGTAGAACTTGATCTTCGAGGCTTCACTGCGTGGTCTGCTGGTGACGCTGATAATGATCACGTCTTTGGTTCGTGGAATATCCAGACCGGTATCTTCGACGATCATGCGGCTCGGGCGGTGTTCGTTGACGATCTGATAACGATCACGTTCGGGCACTTCAAACGCAACGACCATCGCACGGTGCGCCGCATCCAGTAAGATTTTGAGCTGCGCGTCGTCACGACCTTCTACGACATCGAATTTCATCAGGGGCATGTGGGTAATCTCCAGAGAATGGGCTGCCTGCATCGCAGGTCTTGGGGCCCACACTAAGCCTTTGCTTTGTTCATGACGAGGTGCAAAAATCGAATTCATTGTTTCCCTACGAGAACAATCAGATCATGCCTAAAGTGGAAGTCGAACGACTCTGGACCCATGTGCACTGGCTGGCGATCCTTGCAGAGCAGGGCACGTACACCGCGGCAGCGATCAGACTCGGGGTGAGCAAGTCAGCGGTAAGCCAGCGCATTGTCGAACTGGAAAAGGCCACGGGCCTGAGCCTGGTGCAGCGCACGACTCGCAGCGTGCGACTGACCGATGCGGGCAACGCTCTGGTGCGTGACGTGCGCAGTGCCTATGAGCAAATCTCCCGGAGTTTTTCCGATGTTCGAGACTCTGCAGGCGTCGCACGGGGCCTGCTACGGCTGACGGCGCCGGTCGCATTTGCCCGTCAGCAACTGGTTCCGGTGCTGGCCGGTTTCTTCAACGACTATCCCGAAGTCCGGGTGCAGCTTGACGTTTCCGATCAGATTTCCGCCATCGCCTCTGAGGGGTTTGACCTGGCGGTTCGGCACAGCAATCAGATCCCGGACACCCATGTCGCCTGGAAATTATGCGCGACGCATTCCGTGCTGGTTGCAACCCGCAGCTACCTGGAAAAATTCGGTGAACCCCAACGTCCAGAGGATCTCGTGGAACACAACTGTCTCTTTTACCCGCGAGGCAACGACATGCCGGCCTGGGCTTTCGAAGCCCCTGACAGCGCCGAAGTGACGGGGAAGCGGCTGACGGTTCCGATCAAAGGCACCTTCGCCACCAACAACAGCGAAGCGTTGCGTGACGCGGCGCTGACTGATTTGGGCATCGCGCTCTTGCCCGACTTCAGCGCGCAAGCCGGGCTGAAGAACGGAAGCCTGGTGCCGGTGTTGCCCACGTGGAGATTAGTCGGCGCCTTCCCTGAGCACATCTATCTGGTGCGTCCTTATTCCACCCATGTGCCAAGAGCCGTCAGCGTTTTTGTCGACTACCTGCGTGGGCGATTTGTAGCTGGTTTTAGCTGATGCGCGTAGGTGCCCCACCAGTGGCACGTCGCTCGCGAGATCAGGCAGGTCTTTCCAGGTTCACGTTGGGTACGCGATGGCGCCTCGCTGCCCAAACGACTCCGCCCACCAGCAGGGCGATGGACACCAGCTCCAGAACGCTCGGCAGTCGTTGTGCGTACAAGAAGCCATAGACACAAGCGAAAAGCGTTTCGAAGACGATCATCTGTCCGCTGAGGGATGCCGCCATTCGCCGTGAGCATGCATTCCATAGCCCATTGGCGACCCACGAGCCGAACAGCGCCAGGAACAAACAGACCCAGAGAAAATCCGCCCACCGACTGCTTTCAATGTTGGCAGGGATCAGGTTCGGAAACAGCAACCAGGCACCGAGGCCAAACGCTACAGCGACTGTTCCGGTGGCGATGCCTAACAGGGTTGACCATTCACTGCTGTTAAACCGGCTTTGCTTGAGGTAGCGGGCATTGTGCGTGGCGTACCACGACCAACTGACCACGCCACAGAATCCACAGGCGAGGCCCAGCAGCTGCGAAGACAGGGCGACGTTCGATGAATGGCTGCCCGCGTGTTCCAGGCTGATCGATACGATCCCGAGGAATACCATCAGCAGCGGCAGCTTGAGCTTGCCTATTGCCAGCGATCCAACGTCAGCGCGCCCCAAAAACGTGATGGCCACCGGCATGATGCCGTTGATCAACGAGGCCGCGGTCACGCCGCTGAGCTGAACAGACGCCCCGAGCAACGCATAGTTAAGAACGTTGCCGGTCAGGGAAAGACGCAACAACATCCCTACATCGCTGCGGGTCAATTGAGAACACAAGTGAGAGGCCATGGGCAGGGCAACGGCCAGAGAAATAAGCCCGTACAGGGCAAACCTGACGCTGCTGATCAAAACGGCATTGAATTCCGGCAGCAGTGAGGGGCCAAGAATCACGCCTCCCCAGATCGCTCCCGCCAGCAATGCAAACACAATCCCGTTTTTCATCAGCTCGGCTCGATAATTTCTTTGGAGAAATTCTATCGGTGGAATTTATCCGCCACATGCGATAAAAAATCGGTCACCCATTCCGCTCCGGAATGGCGTTAACGGCGCTTCGCCATAAGGAGCAGTCTCATCAATCGCTATCTGCGCACGTTGCCGCCTCTGGAGACCCTGATTACGTTCGAGGCGGTTGGCCGTCACTCCAGCTTTACGGGCGCTGCCGGGGAGTTGTATCTGACCCAAAGCGCAGTGAGCAAACAGATGCGCCAGCTCGAGGCATGCATCGGCGTGCCGCTGTTCGAGAGAAAGCCGCGCGGGGTGATGCTCACGCCGGCCGCGAAGGAATTACTGATCACGGTCAACGTGCTCCTCACGACGATGTACCAGAGCGTCACGCGGATTCGAAATGTCCATCAGGCCAACGCTGTCTCGATACTGGCGACCCATGCGCTCGCACAGTTCTGGCTGTTCCCCAAACTGATCGAGTTCAACAAGGCTTATCCCGACATCGCCGTCCATGTGCATGCGATCAATGAGTTTGACGAGGCGAGCCTCAATGATTTCGACTTGGGGGTTCTGTATGGCGAAGGAGAGTGGGGGTCGTTGAACAGCGATTTCCTGCTGCCTGAAATCGTCTATCCGGTCGCTCATCCATCGCTGGACGTCAGTGCAATTGAAACCCTCGAACAGTTGGTTGGTGCCAACCTGGTACAGATCGATACCTCGGCCTGGCATTGCCTGGATTGGCATCAGTGGTTCGACCATTTCGGAATTGACTACACGGCTCCCGACAAGGCCCCGGTGTTCAACCAGCTCACGTTGGCGTTCCGCGCGGTACAACAAGGCATGGGGATTGGCTTGGCCTGGACTTTCATGGGAGACGAGGCCGTCGCCAAAGGGGAATTGCAGCGGGTCACCACTTTTGAGTGCGTGACGGGGAATGGAGAGTTTCTGGTGTCAGCGAAACACCGCAAGCTATCGCCCTGTGCCGAGGTTTTTCGGCAGTGGATTTTGACTTCAGCAAGAACGTGATTATTAGGACGGTAGACGGATCGTCGCGGCATCATCCGTTTTGTCGACTGAGCCGCGTTGCTATGAAAATGAGTCGCGGTGTCATTTTCATAAGCTTTGGCAGTTGGTTTTTTTCCTTGCCGATTGCTGTTTTTTCCGCCTGGTGCAAATACCGTTGATGCCAGCGGATGAACTACGCTCCAAAAACAACTCCGCAGATCGAAGAAACAGTGCGCAAGGTCGATACGACCAGAACGCGGGTGGAACCAACTGGTCATTCTTCGGGATCCGGCATCCCTGATCGCCACCCTCGGAGTACGCTCCGTGAGAATCAAACAGCCCCTGCTTCCTCTGTTGTTGCTCGCCTTGCTGTTTGGTGGCTGTACGACACTCGATGTCCCTCACGAACCCAGTCAGGCCTTGCCTGCGAGCAATTCGGCGTTCGGTCGTTCCATCCAGGCTCAGGTTGCCCCGCATCAGGGCCAATCGGGTTTTCGCTTGCTATCCGATAGTGCTGAAGCTTTCAACGCCCGCGCCGAGCTGATTCGCAACGCCCAAAGCAGCCTCGACTTGCAGTACTACATTGTTCACGACGGCATCAGTACGCGGATATTGGTGAGCGAACTGCTCGACGCCGCTGACCGCGGAGTCCGCGTGCGGATTCTGCTCGATGACACCACCAGCGATGACCTGGACCGAATTATCGCGACGCTGGCTGCGCATCCACAGATTCAGATTCGCGTGTTCAATCCGTTGCATTTAGGGCGCAGCACCGTGGTGACGCGAACGATGGGCCGGCTGTTCAACCTGTCGCAACAACACCGGCGCATGCACAACAAATTGTGGGTGGTGGACAACAGCGTGGCAATCGTCGGAGGGCGCAATTTGGGGGACGAGTATTTCGATGCCGAACCCAACAAAAATTTCACCGACATCGACATGCTCAGTGTCGGCCCGGTTGCAGAGCAGTTGGGGCATAGTTTCGACCAGTACTGGAACAGTGCTCTGAGCACGCCGATCGAACAGTTTCTCTCGACCAGGCCGACACCCAGGGATCTGAAAAATACCCGGACCCGACTGGACGAATCCCTGGAAGAAACGCGCCTACAGAATCATGCGCTCTACCAACAATTGATGACGTACACCACTCACCCACGCCTGCATGTGTGGCGCCGGGAGCTGATCTGGGCCTGGAACAAAGCGCTGTGGGATGCTCCAAGCAAGGTCTTGTCGAAGGGCGAACCACCCGCGCACTTGCTTTTGACCACCCAGTTGGCACCCGAGCTTAACGGGGTTACCAAGGAGCTGATCATGGTCTCGGCCTACATGGTGCCCGGTCAGCCGGGGGTGGTGTACTTGACCCATCGTGCCGACACCGGCGTGTCGATCCGCTTGCTGACCAACTCACTGGAAGCCACCGATGTGCCCGCCGCGCACGGTGCTTACGCCCCTTATCGCAAAACCTTGTTGGAGCACGGTGTGCAGTTGTACGAATTACGCCGCCAGTCTGGCGACAATGGTGACAGTGGACCGCGGCTGTTTCACGGCGGATCGGCCGATAGTTCCGACTCCAGCCTGCATAGCAAGGCGATGATTTTCGACCAGCAGAAAGCGTTTATCGGCTCGTTCAATTTCGACTCGCGCTCGTTATTGTGGAACACCGAAGTCGGGGTGTTGGTCGATAATCCGGAACTCGCCGGACGGGTGCGCGAACTGGCCCTGGAGGGTATGGCACCCACCCTCAGTTATCATGCGCTGCTGGAAAATAATCAACTGGTCTGGGTCACCGAGGACGACGGTAAACAGCATACGTTGACCAAGGAACCGGGGAGTTGGTGGCGACGCTTCAATTCATGGCTTAGCAGCACCATTGGGCTGGAGAGGATGTTATAGCTAAAAAATGCGGCTACACCATTCATTTCAGGTTCGGAGCCAGGATTAATCATGCTGATAGGGATAAGTGGCACAGCGCGGTTTATCAGCCAATTGACGATGGCTGCGGGTATTAGCCTTGTCGCAATCGTCACTCATGGGCAGGTTTTAGCGACACCTCAAGCCACTCAAGAGATAAAGGGCTTGCTGGACTTTGTCGAACACAGTGAGTGTCAGTTTGTGCGCAATGGCAGCGAATACCCAGGTCCCCGCGCTCGAGCCCATCTGGAGAAGAAGCTGCATTATCTCAAAGGCAAGAACAGGGTGAACAGCGCAGAAGATTTCATCGATCTTGCTGCCACTAAAAGTAGTATGAGTGGCCGCGCCTACGAGGTGCGATGTTCAGAAGGCGTAGAACCGGCAAGCACCTGGTTGAAGAGGGAGCTACAGAGGCAGCGGCAACTTCATTGACTTTGAAGAGACTCCTGATTTCCGTTGTTGGCCATTCAGCTGTTCAGCGACATGGGCTTATCTCCCCCCGGCGGCAAGCCAAACAGCTTCCGTACCCCATTAAGAAATGCTCCATAAGGTCGTCCCAGAAAGAGCATCATCAAGGCCGCGCCGAGTGTGCCGCGCACCAGGCCGCCTGCCGATGCACCCGTGAAGGCAATGATCGCGGCATAGAGGGGCACCTGGAAGCTGATGAGGGCAATACTGTCCCATAGCAACAGGGAAAGCCGACGCTGACTGGCTCGCTTCATTAACCAATCCCGCCATAGGCCGTAAGGTCTCGCGACTGGAACCATCAAGGCCGCTCCCAGAAGGCGAGCATGAAGGACCTGATCCCACGTCATGCCAGCAATGAAACGTTCATTGACGATGCCGGTGGTCGTGAAAAACAGGATCAGCGCAGTGGTGTCTGCAAAAAACGCAGTCCGATGCGTGGGCTGTTGCAGGCGTTGAAGCACATCACACCTCCTGTCATGGCGGCTCTGCCCGTTTTAGTCTGACTGCGGGGAAGCACTGCGCTCATCGCCTCAACGTTCTAACTGGTACTCATGATCCGAACGGGGCCATGACGGTTAAGGACTTCGATCGTAACGGTCTTCCCCGAACGCCTCAGCATCACATCAGCCGATTCCCCTCCCACGGCCATATGCTGAATGGCGAGGGTGTCCAGAAATGCCGGAAGTATCGGCTCGTCAAACATGATGTTGCGTTTCGCCGGATTGAAGCCAAGTCCCAGGCACGACTGAATCATCGAAATCGGTGCCGCAGCAGCCCACGCCTGCGGCATGCAGGCGACTGGATAAAATGTCGGCCCTTGGGTGCGCTGCCGGGGAAAGCCGCAAAAGAGTTCCGGAAGCCGTCGAAGATCAATGTACGTGGACGCGGCAAAAATCCCTTCGAAAATCCGCGCGGCTTCCTGACGGAAACCGTAACGGGCAAACCCTGCCGCGATCAAGGCATTGTCATGGGGCCAGACGGATCCATTGTGATAACTCATCGGGTTATAGCGTGGCTGCGAGGACGCGACGGTTCGCACACCCCAGCCTGAAAAAGAGGAGCGGTCCATCAACGCCGCCACGACCGATGGCGCACGTTTGCGGTACGCGATGCCGGCGAACAGCGCATGGCCCGCATTGGAGGTGCGCACTCGACAAGGCATCTTGTTGCCGTCCAGTGCCAGGACATACGTGCCCAGTTCCTCGTCGAAAAAGTGCGCATCGAACTGCTGGCGCAAACGTCGGGCCTTTTCTTTCAAATGTAGAGCCCGATCCGGCTCGCCAAGGCGTCGTGCAATTTGCGCGGCACCATTCAAGGCGCCATAGACGTATGCCTGCACTTCAACGATCGCAATCGGGCCGACGGCCAATCGACCGTCCGCATGAAACACCGAGTCGTGGCTGTCCTTCCATCCCTGGTTGATCAGGCCCTCGGCGGACTGCCGACCATATTCGACAAAACCATCTCCGTCGCGGTCGCCGTATTCCTCAATCCAGGTCAGCGCTGCCTCGATGTTGGGCCAGAGTTGGCGGAGTGTATCCAGGTCATTGGTCCTTTCCAGGTAGGCCGCGGCCAGCATTACAAACAACGGCGTGGAGTCGATGCTGCCGTAGTAACGCCGGAAAGGCACCTCACCCAACTCTGCCATTTCCCCGAGCCTGACCTCATGCAGGATTTTCCCGGGTTCGGCATCGGCGCCAGGGTCGACGGTCGTCGCCTGATTAGCCGCCAGATGCCCTAGCACGCCGCGGGCGATACCAGGGTCGAGCCAGAGCATCTGCCACGCAGTGATCAAAGCATCGCGCCCAAAGACTGTGCTGAACCAAGGGATACCGGCGTACGGATACAGGCCCTGAGGGGTTTCGGTCATGAGCATATAAAGGTCGGAAACACTTCGACTCACCGCCTCGTTGAACACGTCATGGGACGTCACGACCGAGGCTGCACGCGAAGAAAACGAGCGTGACTGGCGCCGGGCATCGCGCAATGAAACGAAAAACCCGTGCCGCACTGAATAGGGTGGGTTTTGCACGCCGCAATTGATATCCATGAACAATGACTGGATTTGGCCGGGGGCCAATTCGATGTCGAACAGCGCCTGGTCGCACGAAAGACTGGCTGGCAATGGGTCAAAACGTAATCGGGTGGTGCGCCGTTTGAGGTCCAGCCCGGTGTAGGAGAGAACGACTTGCTCACCCGTGATTTCCGCCCGATGAGACTCTCCGCGCTGCGGACGCCGAGCACCGCGAACCTCGAACAAATCCTTGAAGTCGGCCACGAATTGGATTCTGAGTTGCAGGCGATGTGGGTATTCGTCGAAATTGCGCAAAGTTAGCCGTTCGTAACATGATCCTTCCCACAAAAAACGTGAGCGGCGCAGATGGATCAAATCATGGTGCAGGACTTTTTGGCCCTGGGCGTTGAACAGATCGGCGTTGGTAAGATCGCAAGTGAGCATCGCGTTGTCGTCACGCAGCGTGGAGCTGAGCAACAGGGGTCGCGTACCGTTAAGCGTCAGATAGAACCCCGACAGATGCCGGGTATCGGTATGGAAAAGCCCCTGCGGGCTTTCTTCTGTAACGAGTACATCCCCATTAGGGTCGAATATCGCAAAAGTATCGTTATGTTTAAGGGTGCGTAAGCGCAGCTCTTGCAACGACGCGGAGGCGGGAACATCGAAAGGTGTGTTGGGTTGACCCGTCGTGTGGCCGGTCGTCAAATGACGATAAAGCTCCAGGTAATGGTTGGTCATGCACTCGACCGTGAACCGTTGCTCGAACGCGGCCCGAACCTTGCGACGATCAACGGCTTCCAGCCGCTGGATAGCCGCAACCGCGCCCTCGATGTCGTCAACTATGTAACCGGACACCCCGTCATCAATCACTTCCGGCACTGCGCCATGACGAAAAGCAATGACCGGCGTCCCACATGCCATGGCTTCGATCATCGCAAGACCAAACGGCTCAGGCCAATCGATGGGGAAAATCAACGCGCGGGCATTGCCAAGAAAATCGGCTTTTTGATGATCATCGATCTCGCCGATAAATTCGACGTTCGGATGCTTAGCGATCAACGGGGCAATGACATTGTCCCAGTAAGCCTGATCCGCCTTGTCTACCTTGGCCGCGATCTTCAACGGCAGACCCGCCCTGGTGGCAATTTCGATGGCGCGGTCCGGACGTTTTTCGGGGGAAATACGGCCCAGGAAAGCCAGATAGTCGCCTTTGGGCTCAGGGGTGAACGCCAAAAGACCGGCTGGAATCCCGTGATGAACATTGCCCGTCCAGTTGACGTTACCTATCAATGGCTCGCGCTGGGCTGTTGAAACCGAGACCAGCGGTACTTCAGGGAAATGGCTGTAAAACGATTGGTAGTCTGCGATATCCAGACGTCCGTGCAGCGTGGTGACACTGCGGCCGGCCAAGCGACGAATTAACGGAAAATGATAGATGTCGACATGAAAGTGCATTACGTCGAATTGATCGGCCTGTCTGATCACTTGATCCAGCATCAGGATGTGATGCGGAACCGGATCCTTGACCCCCGGATCCAGGCGCAAGGCTCGCTGCGACCCTGGCTCCAGGCGTCCCGCAGTTTGTGAATCACCGCTGGCAAAGAGCGTTACATCGTGCCCTTGCCGAACCAGTTCTTCAGTCAGGTAGGAAACAATCCGCTCAATGCCGCCGTAAAGGCGTGGCGGACAGCATTCGGTAAGCGGCGCAATCTGAGCGATCCTCATGGAGATAATCTCCGTTATTGAGTCGAATGAATAAGCCTCCTGTGCCGTAGCTTCTTGCACATCCCTTTGCTCGCTTTATCCACGATTGATGGTACGCCCACCGTGACAGTTCAATTCGATATGACGCCTTCAGCGTTCACTGGTCGCTTAGTAAGTGGGTGGCGCGAAGCGGTGCAGACCTGGGCGAGCCTGACAGCGGTCGGCAAGTTTGCCAACACGTTGGTTTTTAAAAGGCTTCACTGTTGATCTGTTAGCGCGTAGGTGCTCTGAGCTTGCGCCACTCAGTCCACGGTTTTGACGATCCGCTTGAGACCGGCATCGACCGGATTCATCCCTGGCCAGCGCTGATGTTTCCACAGAAAACAGGGCGGTTGCCGTCCGCCGGGCTGGTGCGAACGAGCAAGGCATATTCACCGTGAATCAGCTCGTTGAGCGGCACCGGTGCCTGAGCCCAATACCGGGTTCGCGGCGCTAACGATGGATAATCGACACTGTTGGCCTGGTGGGTTTTGTACACCGGTTGTGCGCTTAAGTGCTGGCACGAGCCAGCATAGATGGCCGTGTCAAGGCGGCCAGGTACGGCCAAGTCAGGGGGCAGGCCACCGATGGTGAACCTGATGCTGGTTTGATTGCCCACCGGGCTAAGGTTGGCTCGAGCGATATGCTCGGCGTTTTGTGGGGTAGCCTGCAAGGGGACATCCACGATCCCGGTGTTGCTCGCGCAACCTGAAATCGCTCCTGCCGCTACTACCAACGCCAGCCAAGATGTTCTGTTCATCACAGATCTCCTGCATTGAGGTGCGTTGATTGCGTCCCCCTTGTGAAGTTTAGTGGCTTGTCCCGTCTGCGGGATTGAACTGATGGGTGGTTGAGTAGCTCACGGAATGCACGGCGAATATGAACTTTTATTTAGACGCTGTTGTGGGCGTCAATCAGGCACGTAAAAAGAGTCGTCAGTGTTGTAGCGAGTTGTTGCTCGGTGGTTTCAGAGGTATACCAATGCGATTGTCCAAACAGAATGATGACGGCGGTCTGTGTGAGCGGGCAGAGGTCGCCATTGATTTTTTCTTCGCCATTGCGCCCATAAACAAGAACAGCACTTAAAAGCGCTGAGTATCTGTTTTTCAGCTGAATAATCCGAGCCTGCTGTTCTTCATTAAGGTTCGCAAACTCACGGGTAATCAACGTCAGCGTATGTTTTTCATTAGCGTTAAATGCGACGAAAGCTCGAATGAATAAATGGAGTCGCTCGCAAGGCTTCCGTTTGTTCTTAATTTGCTGCTTCGTCTCCTGTAATAGATTCAATAAGCCAGACTCTATCAGTTCGAACAACAAGGCCTGTTTGTTTTCGAAGTGATGGTATAGCGATCCGGCATGCAACCCCAGGTAGCTTGCCAGATCTCGCAGGCCGACTGCTTGAAAGCCGCGAGTGGCAAAGAGTTCCGCCGCATTATCGAGAATTCGATCGCGAGCGCTCTGTAGTGTATGGGTCGATAAGGTGGAAATGGGCATGTCGTGTCATCCACAGGGAAGAGCAGAGAGGGCTTGCTCGCGTTATGAGTGGAAGCGGGTTCGTTCATGCCTACATGACCGAACACGCGTGTGCCGCAAAGCGCAGAACAAAAGTCTTTTTACGCTTGCACTAAGCTCAACTTAAGGCGCGTGGCGATAATCCGTTCGGGACGCATGGTTCGCAGTGCGCATCAGTAATAGCACTGCGCAAATGACCGGCAGGTTTACCAGGAGCAGGGCATACCTCAGTGATTCCTGGCCAAACATTGGAAACAACATATCGCTGAACAAGCCGGTTATGAGTGGCCCAATACCGACCCCGAGCAATGTGCTGACAATGGTTTGTAAAGCCATAGCGGTACCGCGTCGACCTGCGGGCACCAGTTGGGTGACGAGGTTGTAAGAGGGGGCGACCCACCAGACGGCAAAGAACGAATAAAGCGCGCACCAGAGCATGGCGGTTGGAATCGTCACATCGGCCAGGCGTACCAACAAGGCGTCGGACCAGAGCAGATAGGGGATCAGCGCACAGAGGGCTGCTACGTGTCCGAAGATCGGAATCGAAACTTGCCAGTGTGGATTGCGACGGCACAGGCGGTCACTCAACCAGCCACTGAACAAACCACCGATTCCGGCCGAAGTGCCGCAGATCACCCCGGCCAGCAATCCCGCGTGTTGCAATGACAAGCCGTGGGAGCGCACCAGGAAGCTGGTGTTCCACATGCCGATGGCATAGGCGCTGAGCGTGGTCAGGCCGCCCGCGAGGATCAGGCACCGATAGGCCGGCAACGCCCAGAGCTTGCGCGCTTCAGCGCCCATGCCCAGCAGCGCGGGCGGCGTATGGGTGTGTGGCGAAAGGTCCCAACGACCACGCTGCGGATCGCGCACGACAAAGGCCAGGATGGCGCTGAACACGAGCGTCGGCACGCCGAGGGCAACGAACGCACTGCGCCAGCCATAGTGCTCCACCACCCAGGCCCCGATACTTAAACCGATGATCGAGGAAAAGGTCGGTGCGGCGGTAAAACAACTGATGGCGAATGAGCGTCGTTGTGGTGGATACAGGTCTGCGATCAATGACAGCGAAGCCGACGTTGTCGGCGACTCACTGACTGCAACCAGCATGCGCGCAATGGCCAGCGCAAGGAAACTGCCGGCCAATCCGCAAGCCATTGTTGCCACCGCCCAGAGCAGGCACGACATGGCCAACAGGCGTATCCGCGGCATGCGGTCCACCAGCCGGCCTGCTGGCAACCCCATGAGGGCATAGACCGCCGCGAACGCCAATCCCGAGATCAACCCGATGGCGGTGTCGCTGACCGCGAATTCGGATTTGATCGGTTCGACCATGACAGCCAGTATTTGTCGCCCGACGAAGTTGTCGGCAAACACCAAGGCCAGCAGCATTAGCAAGCCGTGGCTGCCCCAGCCGACCCTGGCCGGTGACAATAAATCTGCGCGGGCAGTCACCGCGGCGCCCACAGATCAGGCAGGCCGGGGTCACTCACGACGATCAGGCGCTTGAGCAAGACCTTCAAAGCCTGCGCGTCGGCCGCGCCGAGCTTGACCGAGAGGTCTTCCTCCACGGCCTTGGCCAATGCCAATTGATGCAGTGAAACCTCGCGGCCTTGAGCCGTGAGGACAAACCGTAACGAGTCTGCCGGGCCCTCGAACGCGACCAAGCGCTGGCGTTCGAGAAAACGCATGCTGGCCAGCGTGACTTCGCGGCCGGTGTAGTTAACGAAGGTGTTGATTTCCTCAAGGCTCAGGTTGTCGCGGATGCACAAAATCGATAGAACAAAAAACGTCTGTTCGTCCAGTTGCTGGCTGCTCAGTAGCTGCCGCAGGACGTTCAAGACCTGATAGTGCCCACGCCCCAGCAGGTAACCGAGCAAGTCCTCGGTGTAGCTGCACTCCGGTGGCGGCGGGGTGGTAGCCAGTCGCAGTTCGCTGCGTGGCTTGCGAGTGGCAAGGGCGTATTGGCCACTCTGGAACGCCAGCGGCGCGCGGTCGCTGTGATCGAAGGCGAGTACCTCACCGACAAAGATCACGTGGTCACCGCCTTCGTACTGGAATGCCGTGCGGCACTGGAAACGTGCCGTGCAATCTTGCAGTAGCGGTGCCTCGCTGATGCCATTGTCCAATTCGATTTCGGCGAACTTGTCCTCACCCTGAGTGGCGAAACGTCCCGACAGGGTCTCCTGCTCCGTGGACAGCACATGAACGTTCCAATGCTTGCCGCTGCTGAAGATCGGCAGACTGCGTGCTTGCTTGGAGAGACTCCAGAGCACCAGCGGCGGGTTGAGCGACACCGAGTTGAAACTGTTGGCGGTGATGCCCACCGGAGAACCGTCTTCGGTCTGGGTGGTGATAATCGTGACCCCAGTGGTGAACGTGCCGAGTGCGGCACGAAATGCCTGGGGATCGAAACTTAAGTTTTGCATTGCCATGACTGGCCTCATGGAGTGGGGATTTTCGTATGGCCAGTATTGGGCGTTTGCAGACCCTGAACATCGTCTCAACGGACTAACGCCAATGCGGCGCCTCGTCCGATTGGACGAGGCGCCGCAACGGTCGCCGAGGCTAGGGTGGCGGCAGGCGCATCGGGCGCTCAACGGCCATCGAGCCAACCTGCAAGGGGATAACAATGAGTTCAGCCACGTCTAGCGTCGAGGATCTTTCCAGCCTGCTGGCGCGCCAAAAAAGCGCCTTTGCCGGCGCCGGTAGTGTCAGTGCCGACACCCGCCGACAGCGACTCCAGCAGGTGATCGACCTGTTGGTCCATCACCATGAGGCATTGACCACGGCCATCGACCAGGACTTTGGCGGGCGGCCAGCCGGGTTTTCATTGATGAATGACGTGCTCGGTTCCCTCGCTTCGCTCAAGCATGCCCGTGACCATTTGCAGGCGTGGATGCAGGATGAGCCGCGGCAGGTGTTCGCTCCCTACGATCAACTTGGTGCCACGGCCTGGGTCATGTACCAGCCAAAAGGCACGGTGGGCATTCTCGGCACCTGGAACGCGCCGCTGTACACCCTGTTCAGTCCGCTGGCGTCGGCCCTGGCGGCCGGTAACCGGGCCATTCTCAAACCTTCCGAAGTCGTACCGCGCACCGCGCAGCTGATAGCGCGTCTGTGCGCTGAACACCTTGATCCAACGGTGGTGGCGGTGGTCAACGGTGGGCCGCAGCTCGGCGAAGCCTTCAGCAGCCAGCCCTTCGACCACCTGGTCTTTACCGGCAGCACGGCGATAGGCCGGCGAGTGATGAGCAACGCGGCGCAAAACCTGGTGCCGGTGACCCTGGAACTCGGCGGCAAGTCGCCGGTGATTGTTTCGCGCGGTGCAGACCTGAACAAGGCCGCGTTCAGCATAGCCGCAGGCAAAGCCAGCAATGGTGGGCAGATTTGTATCAACCCGGACCTGGTGTACGTGCCCAGGGCAGCGCTCGAACCGTTCCTTGCTGCGTTGCGCAACGCCTATCGCGATCTTAATCCGACAGTGGCCGGCAACCCGGACGTGGTGGCGGTGGTCAACCAGCGCCACCTTGAGCGGGTCGAGGACCTGATCGTGGATGCCAAGGTGCGCGGGGCGCGCATCGAGTGCGTGCCGGAGCCTCTGGCTGTAGAGACGCGGGACCGTCGCCGTCCGCTACGGGTGGTGGTGGATCCGGCCCCGGACAGCCTGATCATGGACGAGGAGATCTTCGGTCCGGCCATGGTCGTGCTGAGCTATGACGACCTCGACCAGGTGATCGCTGACATCAATGCCCGGCCACGTCCACTGGCCCTTTATTACTTCGGCGAAGATGTCAGCGAACAGCGTCACGTGCTGGAACATACCTTGTCCGGTGGCGTCACCCTTAATGACGTGATGATGCACGCAGCGCTCCATGATGCGCCGTTTGGTGGTGTCGGCGCGTCCGGCATGGGGCATTACCATGGCCGCGAAGGGTTTCTCGAATTCAGCCACATGCGCACGGTGTTCAAGGCCCCGGCCCACGACCCGCGCCGCGAGTGGGGCTTGCTGCCGCCCTATGGCGAGCACTACCTGGCGGCCATGCTGGCCGGGGTCACTTGCGACTGATTCCAGCGATGGCGGCGGTGCTCTGCGTCCCACCATCGCCAGGGTCGTTACCGAGCAGGGCAACATAGAATCGCCCGCAGGATGCAGGACCTGAATACTCTAATCACCCACAAAAACGGCGCGATCACTACCATGGATAACCACGAAAACGTACCTCTGAACTCCACCACCGGCTGGCCGCGCCGCAGCGTGCTCAAGGCCGGTGCCGTGGCTTTTGGCGTCGGCCTTCTGGGACGTTTTGCCGACGCGCGTGCCGCGGGACTTTCAACCAGCGACTACCTGGCCATGGATGCCTGGGCCATGAGCCAGGCGATCCGCAGCGGCGATTTGATTGCCGAAGACCTGCTGGCGGCGGCGCTGGCCCGCTACAACGAGGTTAATCCCAAGGTCAATGCCGTGAACATGCTGCATGAAGATTATGCGCGCAAATTGCTGGCCCAGCGTCGCGCCAGCGGTAGCCATCGTCAGGGTGCCTTGGCGGGTGTGCCATTGCTGTTCAAGGACCTCAACACCTCGTTGCAAGGCACCATCACCAGCAACGGTAGCCGAATGTTCAAGGACTCGCCGCCCGCCGCCCGCACCAGCACCCTGATCAGTCGCTACGAGCAGGCCGGTGCGGTACCGTTCGGCAAGACCGCCAGCCCCGAGTTTGGCTTGACCACCACCACTGAATCCCTGGCCTGGGGCCAGACGCGTAACCCGTGGAACCTGGCCATGAGCGCCGGTGGTTCCTCCGGTGGCTCGGCCGCTGCCGTGGCGGCAGGGATCGTGCCTGTGGCGCATGCCACCGATGGCGGCGGTTCGATCCGTATTCCGGCGTCGTACTGTGGCGTGGTGGGGCTCAAGCCCAGCCGCTATCGCACCCCGAGCGGCCCCCTGCATTTCGAAGGTTCCTTTGGTGCCAGCGTAGCCAACGTGGTGTCGCGTACGGTGCGCGATACCGCGTTGTTCCTCGATGCCGGGCAAGGCCATGAAGCGGGCAGCGCGTATTGGTGCGCGCCGGTGGTGCGCCCCTACGTGGAAGAGTTGCAGCGCGAGCCGGGCAAATTGCGCGTGGCCGTGGTGCGCCAGTCGCTGACCGGTGCCCCGCTAGAGCCGGCGATTGCCGCCACCCTCGAGCAAACCATCAAGCAACTTCTAGCCCTTGGGCACGAGCTCGAGGAACTGACGCTGAACGTCGATCCGCGGCAGTTGTTCGGTGCCCATGGCCTGGTGCTCGGCACCGCACTGCGGGCGCAGATTCACGACCGCGAGCAGTTACTCGGACGGGCTGCGACGGCACAGGATCTGGAGAAAATCACCCTGGTCAACCTGGAGCGTTCGAAGGGCACCAGCGGCGAGGACCTGTACCGCGCGCGCCAGTCTTTCGAGAATATCGGCGCGACGATGGAGCAGTATTTCGAACGCTTCGACGTGATCCTGTCTCCGGTCACTGGCAGCTTGACGCCGAAACTGGGTCTGTTGTCCCTGGACCAGCCTTGGGACAGCTACGCCCACCATGCGATGGGCAGCGCCGGCTTCACCGTGATCGCCAATGTCAGCGGCCAACCGGCCATCTCTCTACCGCTGGGCCAGAGCGATGAGGGTTTGCCGGTGGGCATGATGTTCACCGCTCGCCTGGGAGGCGAAGACGTGCTGGTGCGCCTGGCCAGCCAGTTGGAACAGGCCCACCCCTGGGCCGCACGGCACGCCACCCTGTAACGTCACTGCGCCGTAGGAGCGAGGCTTGCCCGCGAACGATGCGCCACGGTGCACCTGCTGTGCCGCAGCATCGTTCTTCGCGGGCAAGCCTCGCTCCTGCAAGACATCCTTTCCCCTAGTCCACTTTGACGATGAACCCATCCCCGCGCAGCCCTGATCATGGGCTGCACTCCGCCAGCGCACCCTGCGTAGTCGGCGGTTTTTCCTGACCTCAGCTAATGGCATAACAACAATGACGGCTCAAGTTCAGTCTCAGACCCAATACGACGTGATCGTCGTCGGTTCGGGCGCAGGTGCGATGACTTCGGCGGTGTTCCTCGCCGATCAGGGTTTCAGCGTGCTGGTGGTGGAGAAAAGCAATCAGTACGGCGGCACCTCGGCGATTTCCGGCGGCGGTATCTGGATCCCCAACAACCACTACTTCGCTCGCATGAGCGGCAACGACAGCTACGCCACGGCCCTGACCTACCTGCAAGCGGCGGCGGGGGAGCATGTCGCCGAGACGCGCCTGCGTGCCTATCTGGACAACGCACCGAAGATGATCGAGGCGCTCACCCGCATCAGCCGGGTGCGCTATGCGGTGGCGGCCAAATACCCCGATTACTATCCGCACCTGCCGGGTGCCCTGGCCGGTGGCCGGACGCTCGATCCGGAATTATTCGACACCAGCCTGTTGGGCGATGAACTGGTGAACTTGCGCAAGCCGTCGCCTTCGACGCTGCTGATGGGGTGCATCGCCTGGACTGCGCGCGACGCGCACAAGGCCATGGCGCGAAGCTTTGGCTGGCGCCTGCTCATCATGAAACTGATGCTGCGCTACAAGCTGGATTTTAAATGGCGGCGTAAAAGCAAAATGGATCGCCGAGCATCCCTGGGCAGTTCGTTGGTCGCTTCCTTGCGCCGCTCGCTGATGGATCGCAACGTGCCGCTTTGGCTCAACACCGATTTTTCCGGGCTGATCACCGACAACGGGCGGGTCAGCGGCATCATCGTTCAGCGCGACGGCACGGAGTTGCAACTGCATGCACGCCATGGGGTGATCCTTGCCTCCGGTGGCTTCGAACAAAACCAGGCGCTGCGTGACCGTTACCTGCCCAAGCCGACCCGCAAGACCTGGAGCGCGACACCGCCGGGCAACAACACCGGCGCGGCACTCGAAGCCGGCATGGCCCAGGGCGCGGCCACCGCGCTGTTGGATTGGGCCTGGTGGGCGCCGACCATCGCCGTTCCGGGCGAAGACAAACCCCGTGGAATCTTCGCTGAACGGGCGTTCCCCGGTGCCATCGTGGTCAACGGTCAAGGCCAGCGCTTCGTCAATGAAGCCGCCCCCTATCTGGAATTCGTCGATGCCATGCACCGCGACAACCAGTTCTCCGCCGGCAAGTCGGTGCCGGCCTGGTGCATCTTCGATGCGCATTTCCGCTTCAACTACGCCATGGGGCCATTGATGCCGGGCCAGGTCATGCCCGACAGCCGCCTGCGCAAGGAGTGGCTCAACAACCTGTACTGGAAGGCCGACACCCTGGCCGACCTGGCCCGGCAGATCGGCATCGACAGCGTCGGCCTGGAGGCTACCGTGACCAAGGTCAACGACTACGCACGCACGGGCGTGGACCTTGACTTCGCCCGTGGCGGCAACGTCTTCGACCGTTATTACGGCGATTGCAACGTCAAGCCCAACCCTTGCCTGGCGCCACTGCGCAAAGGCCCGTTCTATGCCCTGCGCCTGGACGCCGGGGACATCGGCACCAAGGGCGGCCTGCTGACCAACGAGCACGCCCAGGTGGTGCGCGACGACGGCACTGCGATCGCCGGGCTGTACGCCATCGGCAATTGCTCGGCTTCGGTAATGGGCACCAGCTATCCAGGCGCTGGCGGCACCCTCGGGCCTGCAATGACTTTCGGCTATGTCGCCGCCAACCATCTCGCCAGTCAGCGATAGGAGGTTGCATGTCCATGCCCGATAACATCCCCAGCACCGAAGTGCTGCCGCCGCTGCAAGTGTTCGACGCTAACAGCATGGTCTGGGACGAACACTGTGACGTGCTGGTCGTCGGCTGGGGCGCAGCCGGTTCGTGCGCTGCGCTGGAGGCAAGTGCCCAGGGCGCCGATGTGCTGATTGCCGATCGGTTTACCGGTGGCGGCGCCAGTGCCAAGAGCGGCGGGGTGGTGTACGCCGGTGGCGGTACCCGTCATCAACAAGCGGCGGGTTTCAACGACAGTCCCGAAGCCATGTTCGATTACCTCAAGCATGAAACCCAGGGGGTGGTCAGCGACGACACCCTGCGGCGTTTTTGTGCCGACAGCGTGAGCAATCTCGAGTGGCTGGAAAGCCACGGTGCGCCCTACGCGCATCAGATGCCACCGGGTGGCAAGACCTCGTACCCGCCCGATGGCTATTTCCTCTATTACTCGGGCAACGAACTGGTGCCCGATCACGGCGGCCCATTGGCCCCGGCACCACGAGGCCATCGCACCGTGGGCAAGGGCCAGTGCGGCGCAGTGCTGTATACCCATCTCAAGGCGGCGTGCTTGAAGGCCGGAGTGCGACCGCTGTTGCAGGCGGCGGCGCGACGGCTGGTGGTCGATGCTCAGGGCCAGGTGCTGGGCGTCGAATTGTGGTGCCTCAGCGACGGCAGCAAAGAGGCTCGACTGCATGCCCGTCTGGCCGCCCGCGCCGAACGCTTGCAAAACTTTGCGGCCGGCTACTGCAAGAAACTTCGGCAGAAAGTCAGCCAGCTCGAGCTGGACTTCGCCCGGCCACGGTTGGTTCGTGCGCGCAATGGCGTGATCCTCAGCACCGGCGGTTTCATCTTCAATCGCCAACTGATCGAACAGCACGCACCGAAATTCCGCCGCAACTTCAAGGTCGGTGCTACGGGTTGCGATGGCAGCGGCCTGCGTCTGGGGACCAGCGTCGGCGGACAGGGTGGCGGACTGGAACGGGTGTCGGCATGGCGCTTCATCAACCCGCCGTACAGTTGGCACAAGGGCATCGTGGTCAATCGCGAGGGCCGGCGCTTTTGCAATGAAGAAGTCTACGGCGCCACCCTCGGCCAACCGTTGATGGAAGAGCAGGGCGGCAAGGCCTGGCTGGTGCTGGATGCGCCGTTGCGCAAGAAGGCCATTGGCGAGGCGTTGTTCGGCGGCTATTGGTGGTTCCAGAGTTTTCCGGCGTTGGCACTGATGCTGTTTAAGGTGCGCAAAGGCAAGGGCCTCAGCGAGTTGGCCGCTGCGACCGGGATGGATCCCGCCGTGCTGCGCGCCTCGGTGCTGGCAGCCAATGCCGCCGCCCGTGGCGAGGCACCGGAGCCGTTCGGCAAATCCGCGGGCGGACGCCAGGTGCTGGAGAACGGGCCGTTTTATGCCTGCGACATTTCCGTCACCAACCCCGTGTTTCCCCTCGGGGCGCTGACCCTGGGCGGCTTGCGCGTGGATGAACGCAGCGGCGCGGTGCTGGACCAACAGGGCCGGGCCATCAGTGGCCTGTACGCCGCCGGACGCACTGCCCTGGGGATTCCTTCGCACTTGTACATCAGTGGTTTGTCCCTGGCCGACTGCGTGTTCTCCGGTCGTCGTGCTGGCGCCGCCGTCGCCCGTCCACAACACTTGCAACCGCAACCGACCCACACTCACGAGATGACATGATGACCCAGAATCACCACAACCCGAACGGGCGTGTTTGCGGCAAGGTCGCGCTGGTCACCGGCGGCGCCAAGGGTATCGGCGCTGCCAGTGTGCGGATGCTGGCGGCCGAAGGGGCCCAGGTGCTGATCAGCGACCTGGACGTCGAGGCAGGCCAGGCGCTGGCGGCGCAAATTGGCCCGTCTGCGAGTTTTATTCGCCACGATGTCAGCAGTGAAGAGCAATGGCGCCAGGTCATCGATCAGGTGCGTGAGCGCTACGCTCGCCTGGATATTCTGGTCAACAACGCCGGCATTCTGATCGGCGGCTCGATTGAACAGACCACGCTGGCGGACTGGCACAAAATGATGCGGGTGAATGCCGACAGCGTGTTCCTCGGCTGTCGCGAAAGCCTCGGGTTGATGAAGGAGCGCGGCGGTTCGATCATTAACCTGTCGTCCATCGCTGCGCTTGCCGCGCGCGACGACTACCTGGCCTACAGCGCCTCCAAGGGTGCGGTGGCGGCGTTGTCACGTTCGGTGGCGGCGTTTTGCAGGCGACGCAAATACCGCATCCGTTGCAACACCCTGCACCCCGATGGCGTGCTCACCGACATGACGCGCGGTGGTTTTCCGGAAGGCGTCGACCCGAACCGGCTGACGATCGACAGCGACCCGATGAACCGCATGTGCCTGCCGGAAGACGTCGCCGCCAGCGTACTGTTCCTGGCCAGCGATGAGTCACGGGCGATCAATGGCGTCGAGTTGCGCATCGATAGTGGGCAGATGGTGATGAGTATCTGAGGTCACAAAACCCCTGTGGGAGCTAGCCTGCTAGCGATTGGGGCCAGCCAGCAACGATGTTGAATGTGCCGGCGCCATCGCGAGCAGGCTCGCTCCCACAGGGTTACCTTGCCTAGTTCCCCTCAAACCGCGCCGGGCGCTTCTCGATAAACGCCTGCATGCCTTCCTTCTGATCCCGCGAGGCGAACAACAGGGCATTGGCCTTGCGCTCCAGGGCCAGGCCGGTTTCCAGCGGGGCGTCCATGCCGGCCAGGATCACTTCCTTGATCTGCTCGGCGGCCAGGGCCGGCATCGCGGCGATGACGCGTGCCAGCTCCAGCGCATGGGATTGCACTTGATCATCGTCCACCAGGTCGCTGACCAACCCGGCCACCCAGGCTTCCTCGGCGCTGATCGGTTGGCCGGTGAGTGCCATGCGCATCGCCTTGACCTTGCCCACGGCCCGCACCAGCCGTTGGGTGCCGCCGATGCCGGGCATGATGCCGATGCGGATTTCCGGTTGGCAGAAGCGCGCGCTGCGGCCGGCGACGATCAAGTCGGCGTGCATCGCCAGTTCGCAGCCGCCGCCGTAGGCGTAGCCGCAGACCGCAGCGATGACCGGTTTCGGACAATGCTGGATCGGCCCCCAGACCCGCTCGGTGTGGCGCTTGTAGATATCGATGGCACCGACTCCAGCCATGCTGTTGATGTCGCCCCCGGCGGCGAAAACCTTGTCACCGCCCGTCAGCACGATGCAACGCACTTCGGGATCAACGCCCAGTTCAGTGAAATACCGCGACAGCAGCGCCTGCAATTCCAGGCTCAGGGCATTGGTCGCCTGTGGGCGGTTGAGCCGCAGCAGGGCCACCCCCGGCAGTGGATGTTCGAGCAGAACCGATGCAGCGGATGAGTCGGACATGGGCATTCTCAAAGACCGGAAAACGTGTGAGTGGCCGCCAGTGTCCTGTTCGCGCGGTTGAATTTTCATCGTCCGTTCAGACGTAGTTTGGCCTGCGGTTCGTCCCTAGAGTGACCCTTGTCAGTAGAAAAGGAGCACATGATGGAGCTGCATTCAGGTCTTGATTACAGCGGCAAGGTGGTGCTGGTCACCGGTGGCACCAGGGGCATCGGCGCGGGTATTGCGCTGGGTTTTCTGGCCGCCAACGCACGTGTGATCGTCTGTGCTCGGCGCGAACCTGAACGGGTGCCGATACTGGGTAGCAAGAGTGCCACTTTCATTGCCGCCGATGTGCGTGACCACGATTCCCTGCAACGACTGTTCGCCACCATCGAGCGTGATTTCGGGCGCCTCGACGTGGTGATCAACAACGCCGGGGGCAGCCCCGCCGCCGATGCCGCCACGGCCTCGCCAAGGTTTCATGAAAGCATCATCGGCCTGAACCTGATCGCACCGCTCAACGTCGCCCAGCACGCCAACCGGCTGATGCAGGCACAGGTGCAGGGCGGATGCATCGTCTTCATCGGCAGCATCAGTGCGCTGCGTTCCTCGCCTGGCACCGCCGCGTACGGCGCGGCTAAGGCCGGGGTGCTGGCGCTGGTGCAATCGCTGGCGGTGGAGTGGGGCCCCAAGGTGCGGGTGGTCACGGTCAGTCCGGGGCTGGTGCTGACCGAGCAGGCGCATCTGCACTACGGCACGGAGGCGGGTATCGCCGCCGTATCTGCCGGCATTCCCGCTGCACGAATGGCGGTGGCCGAAGACATTGCCAACGCCTGTCTTTACATCGCCTCACCGCTGGCCAGTTACGCCAGCGGTTGCAACCTGTTGCTGCATGGCGGTGGTGAACGCCCGGCGTTCCTCGGTGCTGCGCAGGTTCTGCCCACCTGATCGACCTATTGCGGCGACCGGGTTCGGTGGCCGCCTTCAATGTGAAGGAGACGACTTTGGCTGATCCACAATTGCTATCCAATGTGCGCGCCCCGGTGGGGCGCGAGTACGGCCGCGTGTATGCCTGGGACGAGGTCAATGCCCCGATGATTCGCCAGTGGTGCGAAGTCATGGGCGTGGACAACCCGCTGTACACCGATAGTGCTTTTGCCCTGGGTACCCAACATGAGGGCCTGATTGCTCCGCCTGCGATGTTGCAGGTCTGGACCATGGAAGGCCTGCACGCCAACAACTATCCGCCGGGCTCCACCGACGAGAACCCTTACGAGGTGCTCAAGGAAATGGAAGCCTACGGCTATGCCTCCACCGTGGCGGTGAACTCCGAGCTGAGTTTTACCCGCCCGGTGCGTCTGGGGGAAAAGCTTTACTACACCACACGCCTAGATTCGGTCGGCGATGAGAAAACCACCGCCCTGGGGACGGGTTTTTTCGTCACCCTGGTGATGAGCCATTTTGTCGAAAAAGCCGGGGGTGACGAGCCGGTGGGGCAGTTGCTGTTTCGCGTGTTCAAGTTCCGCGCGGCCAATGCCCAGGCGCCGGCCAAGGTCGACACCACGCCGGCAGCGCCCAAGCGTCCATTGCCGGGCGTCAGCGATGACACGCGGTTCTTCTGGGAAGGCTGCGCCAAGGGCCAGTTGCTGATCCAGCGTTGCAGCGCTTGCCAAACCCTGCGCCATCCGCCAGCCCCGGTGTGCATCCAGTGTCACAGCTTCGACTGGGACACCCTTGAGGCCAGCGGCCGCGCCACATTGTATTCCTTCGTGGTGATGCATTACCCCGAGGTGCCGCCGTTCGATTACCCCAACCCCATCGGCCTGATCGAGCTGGAGGAGGGCGTGCGCCTGATCGCCGGACTGGTCGGGATCGAGCGCGAGCACATACAGATCGGCCAGCGCCTGCAGGTCGAGTTCCAGACCTTCGACGACCAGCAGACCCTGCCTTTGTTTCGGCCGGTAGACGCGTAGGAGCCAGTCACTATGGATTTCGAATTGAGCGAAGACCAGCGCGCCATTGCGCAGATGGCCGACGGCATTTTTGTCGACCATTGCCATGACGATTACATGCGTCAGTGGGACACCAGCGGCGAGCCGATGATGGCGCCCCTCTGGACGCTGTGCATCGAGACCGGGCTGCAAGCCCTGGCCATTCCCGAAGCACACGGCGGCAGCGGCCTGGGCATGACCGAACTGATGCTGGTGCTGCAGGCCCAGGGCAAAGCCCTGGCGCAAGTGCCGTTGTGGCGCCATCAACTGGCCGCCGCGACATTGGCGCGTTTCGGCGCCATCGAACATACGCAATGGATCGCCCTGGCCGCGTCCGGTGAGGCGCTGTTGAGCCTGTCTGTCGATGGCTTGAACAGTGCGCTGGGCATCGAGCTGCATGCGCTGGCGACTGCCGGAGGCTGGTCGATCAATGGCCGGGTCGCGGCGCTGTCCCAGGGCGATCAGGCTCAAGCCGCACTGGTGCTGGTGCAGGTCGAGGGCCAGCCGCGCCTGCTCGTGCTGGACCTGGCAGCCGCGGAAATCCGACGGGTTTCTGCGGTGCTGACCCACGGCGAAGCCGTGGCCGATCTGCATATCCAGAACTTGATCGTGAATACCACAGCGCTGTTGCCCGCCGAGGCCGTCGACTGGCTGGAGCTTCGCAGCGTAGCGGCATTGGCCGCGCTGCAACTGGGCGTCAGCGAAGAGCAGATCCGCCGCACCGTGGCCTATGTCAGTGAACGCCGGCAGTTCGAACGCAGCATCGGCAGCTTCCAGGCCGTGCAAATGAGCATGGCCGACACCCACATCGCCGTCGAAGCCTTGCGCACCGCGCTGTGGCAGTTGGCCTATCGCATCGACGCCAACCTGCCTGCGCCGAGCGAGGCCTTGGCCACCGCGTGGCTGGCCTGCGAAGCGGGGCACCGCATCGGCCATGTCGCACAACACGTGCATGGCGGCATCGGCGTCGACCTGACGTACCCGATCCACCGTTTTCTCTACTGGAGCCGTGGCTTGAGCCTTGCCTTGGGTGGCTCGGCGGCAAACCTGGAACGCCTGGGCGACTGGCTCAACGATAACGACAAGCTGGGATGGAAATATGACCTCGAAGAACACCAAGCGCTTTGAAGACGTGCGCCCCGGCGAAGCACTGCCGGAGCTTGCCGTACCGATCACAGTGACCCTGATCAACGGTGGCGCGATTGCGACCCGTGATTACTTCCCCGGTCACCACGACGCGGACGCGGCCCGTGCCTTGGGTTCGCCCAATGTGTTCATGAACATCCTCACCACCAACGGGTTGGTGCAGCGATTCATCGAGCAATGGGCCGGGCCGCTGGCGCAGTTCACCGCGCTGAAAATCAAGCTCGGCGCACCGAATTATCCCGGTGACTGCATGACCTTCAGCGGCAGCGTCACCGGCGTTGAGGCGGACACCCGCTCGGTGGAAATCACTTTGAGCGGCAAAAATTCCATGGGCAACCACGTGACCGGCACGGTCGCGCTGGTCCTGCCCTGACAGCCGGAGAGACACAGATGACTGATTCATCGATTTCCGGGCGCGCCGCGATCGTTGGCCTGGGCGCAACCGAATTTTCCAAGAACTCCGGACGCACCGAACTGCGCCTGGCCATGGAAGCCACCTTGAGTGCTCTAAAGGACGCCGGCATCGACCCGAGCGAGGTCGAGGGCTTCAGCTCTTACTCGGTGGACAAGGTCCCGGAATACGAAATTGCGCGTCTACTGGGGTGCAAGGACGTCAAGTTCTTCTCCCAGGTGCCCCATGGCGGCGGCGCGGCCTGCGGACCGGTGATGCACGCGGCAATGGCGGTGGCCACCGGGGTGGCGAAAGTGGTGGTGGTGTATCGCGCCATGAACGAGCGGTCGTGGTATCGCTTCGGTACCGGCAGCTACGGCTTCGCCTCGACGCCGACTTTCGACAACGTCAACTACGGCTGGTACATGCCCCACGGTTTCCATACGCCGGCAGCCTGGGTCGGCATGTTTGCCCAGCGCTACATGCACACCTATGGCGCGACCAGTGAAGACTTCGGCCGGGTGGCGGTGGCGGCACGGGATTTCGCCGCCACCAACCCCCAGGCGTTTTTCCACGGCAAGCCGATCACCCTGGAAGAACACCAGGCTTCGCGCTGGATCTGTGAACCGCTGCACTTGCTCGACTGCTGCCAGGAATCCGATGGTGCGGTGGCGATGGTCATCACCTCGGCCGAGCGCGCCCGCGACTTGCGGCAGAAACCGGTGACCATCAAGGCCGGCTCCCAGGGCATCAGCCATGGCCAGCAGAGCATGACCTCGTTCTACCGCGAGGACATCACCGGGCTGCCGGAAATGGGCGTGGTCGCCCGTGAGCTGTATCGCCAGTCGGGCCTGGGCCCGGACGCCTTCCAGACGGCGATTATCTACGACCACTTCACTCCGTTCGTATTGCCGCAGCTGGAGGAGTTCGGTTTCGTCAAGCGCGGCGAGGCCAAGGAATTCATCCGCGCCGGGCACCACGCTCGCGGCGGCAAATTGCCGATCAACACCCACGGCGGGCAACTGGGCGAAGCCTATATCCACGGCATGAACGGCATCGCCGAAGCGGTGCGCCAGGTGCGTGGTACGGCAGTCAACCAAGTCGCGGATGTGCAGAACGTGTTGGTCACCGCCGGCACCGGCGTACCCACCAGCGGCCTGATTCTCGGCGCAGCCTAAGGAGCAGCAGATGTTCGTCGACCTCACTCCCGAACAACATGCCCTGCGCCACAAGGTGCGGGACTATTTCCAGGCCCTGATGACCCCCGCCATGCGCGACGAACTGCGCGGCAAGGAAGGCGGCGAGCTGTATCGCCAGACCATCCGCCAGATGGGTCGCGACGGCTGGCTCGCGGTCGGCTGGCCCAAGGCCCATGGCGGCCAGGGTTATGCCGCCACCGAGCAGTTGATCTTCTTCGAAGAGGCCAACATCGCCGGCGCGCCGTTGCCGTTTGTGACCATCAGCACCGTCGGCCCGGCCTTGATGGCCCATGGCAGCGAACTGCAGAAAGAGCGTTTCCTGCCCGGGATCGCCGCGGGCGAGATCATGTTCGCCATCGGTTATTCCGAGCCCGATGCCGGCAGCGATCTGGCGGTGCTGAAAACCAGCGCCCGCCAGGACGATGAAGGCTTTGTGGTCAATGGCAACAAGCTGTGGACCTCGGGCGCCGAATCCGCCGACTTCGTCTGGCTGGCGGCCCGCACCGACCCAACCCAGGCGCGACACAAAGGTATTTCGCTGCTGATCGTCGACACCCAGACACCGGGCTTCTCGCACACCCTGATTCGCACCGTAGGCAACCCGACGGCGGCCACCTACTACGACAACGTTCGGGTGCCCAACGAGATGCTGGTGGGCGAATTGCACGGCGGCTGGAAGCTGATCACCTCGCAACTGAACCACGAGCGTCTGGGCCTGGGCACCTGGTCGGACAAAGTCGTGGCGCTGTTTCGTCGGGTTTACCTATGGGCCCGAGCAAGCGATGAACAGGGCCGGCGGGCGATGGATAAAGCCTGGGTGCGTAGCTCGCTGGCCGAGTGTTATGCCCGCCTGGAAGCGATGCGCCTGATCAACATGCGCATTGCCGCCGACCTCGAGCTCGACCGCATGAGCGTCGCGCTGAGCTCGACCACCAAGGTCTTCGGCTCGGAATCGGCCATCGAGATCCTGCGCAAACTGGCAGCAATCGTCGGTGCCAATGGTTCGATGCGCAGCGGTTCGGCGGCGACGCTGTTGCAGGGTGATCTGGAGTACGAATTGCGCTCGGCAACGACCCTGACCTTTGGCGGCGGCACCAATGAAATCCAGCGCGAGTTGATCGCCCAGTTCGGCCTCGGCATGCCGCGCACGCAACGCTGACGCTCGTCCATCAACAACAAAAACCGTACTCGCCCCCGTTTGCGGGGCGGGTCGAAGGTGACTTTCATGAGCACTATCGAGCAATTCCGGCATGACACCCGTGCCTGGCTGGAGGCCAACTGTCCGGCGTCGATGCGCACCGGCATGGCTGAAGGTGATGTGGTGTGGGGCAGCCAGAACCCGCAATTTCCTTGCGAAGACGCACGCCTGTGGTTCGAGCGCATGCGCGACAAACGCTGGTTCTGCCCTGAGTGGCCTGAGGAATACGGCGGCGCCGGTTTGAGCGACGAGCAACTGGCGGTGCTGGAAAGCGAGATGCGCCGCATCAAGTGCCGGCCACCGCAAATCAACCTCGGTATCTGGATGCTCGGGCCGGTGTTGCTGGCCTTCGGCAGCGAGCAACAGAAGCGCGATCTGCTGCCGCCCATCGCCCGCGGTGAAGTGCGCTGGTGCCAGGGTTTTTCCGAGCCGAACGCCGGGTCTGACCTGGCCAGCCTGAAGATGGCGGCCCGTGATGCCGGCGATCATTTCGTGGTGGATGGCAGCAAAATCTGGACCTCCTACGGCGACAAGTCCGACTGGATGTATGCCCTGGTTCGCACCGATTTCAGCGCACCGAAACACGAGGGCATCAGCCTGATCGTGCTCGACATGCGCAGCCCCGGTGTTGCGCCGCAGCCGATCGATTTGATCAGCGGCAAATCGGCGTTCTGCCAGGTGTTCTTCGATGGCGTGAAAGTACCCAAGAGCCAATTGATCGGCCCGCTGAACGGCGGCTGGAACCTGGCCAAGTACCTGTTGCAGCACGAGCGCAAGGCGATGTCGAAATTCGGCGAGTTCAGCCTGCCGTCGCATTTCGACCTGCTGGCGCTGATGCGCGAGTACGTACCGGCGCCCCAGAGCCAGAGCGAACACGCGTTGCAGGCGCGGGCCACGGCCTGTGCGATGAACGAGCATGCCTACAACCTGACCGTGCAGCGCATGGGTGAAGAGGCGCGGGCCGGCGATGACATCGGTGGCCTGATGTCGATCATGAAACTGGTGCACACCGAGCAGGAACGGGACAAGTTCGAAGTGCTGCTCGATGCCATGGGCGGGCATGCCTTCGGCTGGCAGAGCACGGTGTTCAGCGAGCAGCAACTGGCGATCACCCGCGCCTGGTTGAACAGCTACGCGCTGACCATTTCCGGAGGCGCGTCGGAGATCCAACTCAACGTCATTGCCAAGCGCGTGCTGGGCTTGCCCGACGCTAAAAAAGGAGTCACCCCATGAGCCTGCGTTATAGCGATGAACAGCGTTTGCTGGCTGACAGCGCCCGGGATTTTCTCGCCGCCCGCAGCCCGGTCAGTGCCCAGCGGCGTTTACGCGATGACGCAGTGACGCTGGGTTTCGAGTCACACCTGTGGCGTGACGCGGTGGAGTTGGGCTGGAGCGCGATTCCTTTTCCCGAAGACTTCGGTGGTCTGGATTTCGGCTGCAAGGGCCTTGGGCCGATCTTCGAATCCATGGGCCGCAATCTGTCGGCAACGCCTCTGTTGTCCAGCGTTGTGCTCGGTGGTTCGCTGGTGCATCTGGCGGGCAGTGCGGCGCAACAGAAGCACTGGCTGCAGGCGGTGATCGCCGGCGAGCAACGCCTGGCGCTGGCAGTGGATGAACGCTCGCGTCACGACCCGAGCCACATTGCCCTTGAGGCGAAGGCCGAGGGGCAGGGCTATCGCCTGCACGGCGACAAGTACTGGGTGGTCGATGGTCTTGGCGCCGAAGCTTATGTGGTGGCGGCGCGCACGTCCGGACAGCCGGGCGACACGCAGGGCGTCAGCCTGTTTTTGGTACCGGCCGATACGCAGGGTTTGACTGTCAGCGCCTTGCCGTTGATCGATTCGCGCAACAGTGCACGTCTGCGACTGGAACAGGTGCAGTTGGGCAGTGAAGCACTGCTGGGTACGTTGGATGACGGCTGGACCGCGCTGGAAACCGCGCTGGACCGTGGCCGCGCTTGCCTCGCGGCGGAGTTGCTGGGGATGGCCGAGCAGTTGTTCGACACCACGCTGGAATACCTCAAGACCCGCGTGCAGTTCGACACGCCGATCGGCACGTTCCAGGTGCTGCAACACCGTGCCGCGCAAATGTACGTCGACCTGGCGCTGAGTCGCAGCGCCCTGATGGCCGCGCTGGCAACCCTGGATGACGCCAGCGTCGATGCCCGCACGCGAGCAGGGCTGGTCAGCCTGGCGAAATGGAAGGCTGGCGACACCGCGATCAAGGTGGCTAACGAAGCGGTGCAGATGCACGGCGGTATCGGCGTGACCGACGAACTGGATGTTGGCCTGTACCTCAAGCGCGTACGCGTCGCCCAGAGCTGCCTCGGTGATCGGGACTTCCATTGCCAGCGTTATTTGGAAAACGCGTAGGCCCTGTGGGAGCTGGCCTGCCAGCGATGGCGGAGTGTCAGGCGATGCAGATGTTGAAAGTGCAGGCCTCATCGCGAGCAGGCTCGCTCCCACAGGTTATTCGGCGGGGGCGCAACACCTGAGCACGACTCAATCCCATGTGGGAGCTGGCCTGCCAGCGATGGCGGAGTGTCAGGCAAAGAACATGTTGGAAGTGCCGGCCTCTTCGCGGGCAAGCCCGCTCCCACAAGGTATCGCGGGGGGACGCAACACCTGAGCACGACTCAATCCCTTGTGGGAGCTGGCCTGCCAGCGACGGCGGAGTGTCAGGCGATGCAGATGTTGGATGTGCCGGCCTCATCGCGAGCAGGCTCGCTCCCACAGGTTATTCGGCGGGGACGCAACACCTGAGCACGACTCAATCCCTTGTGGGAGCTGGCCTGCCAGCGATGGCGGAGTGTCAGGCGATGCAGATGTTGGCTGCGCCGGCCTCATCGCGAGCAGGCTCGCTCCCACAGGTTATTCGGCGGGGACGCAACACCTGAGCACGACTCAATCCCTTGTGGGAGCTGGCCTGCCA